>NZ_JAKJSO010000015.1:0-406620 GCF_050337045.1 Photobacterium kagoshimensis
GTAGTATTTTACTGCGATGTGATCGTTATTAAATCTATAAAAGTAAAGCAATTCAGCAAATGTTGACCAAGCAGTAAATCCTGCCATAAGGGAGAAAGTTAGCGATATAAAGAACTCAAAATCCCATGCAGGTATTATGTTCCCCCAGTTTTCTTTAAAAAAACCGCCCATTCCATACATTAATGTAAATATTATAAATCCAGCTATTTCACGTATATATTTATGTGGGCCATAGTATGGAGCATCCCAATTGAGCTTGTTATTTGAGGATGCTACTTCATTAAATTGTGAATCGAGTAATTCATCAATTACGTCAACTGTAGGGTTTGTTTTCACTGTTTCGATAAAGTCATCAGTGAGTTGATAGCTGAAAAAGTTAGGCTTCATAGTCTCTTTATTCACAATAGTTATCACACTTCTTCAGTAAATACATCGTGTGTCATTTCTAGGGTTTCTTTATTTATGGTGACACGGTTAAGCGGGGTGCCTAATTCTCTGGATTTTTTGTGTAGGTTTACGCTAGACTCATCATCTTCTGATTCATAGTATTCGACGTCATAGCCCACCTTTTTATTAATTAAGTTAATTATGTCGCTCATCTTTTCATGGTCATAGAGATATAAGCTAATACTTGATGTTTTTTCATACACATATATGTATTCGTTATCACACCTTGCTACTTGTTTTTTTATGAATAATTCAAGTTCATTCTCCTTATTTATTTTATGAATATAAAGAATTGAGTTGTATGGTATTATCTGGTAAATCTTCCTTCGTTTTATATTTGTTAGGTTAAAGCTTATTAATGCAAAACCACCTGCACCAATAAAAATAATCGGCCCGAAAAATAGCGCAAGAAAAATACAAGTAATTGACCCTAACCACCCAACTAGCCTCGCAGCTTTGAAAGAAAAATCGGGTTCGTTTTTATAACTTTTTACTGCAATAAAGTTATCATTAAACCGATAGAAGTAAAGGAATTCAGCAAATGTTGACCAAGCAACATATCCAGCCATAAGGGCAGGGATAAGAGATATAAAATACATTCCGTCCAATGATGGGATAACATTACCCCAATCTTCTTTTAAAAAACCACCTATTCCATACATAAATAAAAAACCAAATATTCCAGCCATTTCTCGCAAGTATCTGAAAGGACCATAGTTTGGAGCATCCCAATTGATCTTGTTATTTGAGGATGCAACCTCGTTAAATTGTGAATCGTATAATTCGTAAATTGCGTCAACTGTAGGGGTGGTTTTAACTGTTTCGATAAAGTCATCAGTGAGTTGATAGCTGAAAAAGTTAGGTTTCATGGTCTCTTTATTCACAATAATTATCACACTTCTTCAGTAAATACATCGTGTGTCATTTCTAGGGTTTCTTTATTTATGGTGACACGGTTAAGCGGGGTGCCTAATTCTCTGGATTTTTTGTGTAGGTTTACGCTAGACTCGTCATCTTCTGATTCATAGTATTCGACGTCATAACCCACCTTTTTATTAATTAAGTTAATTACTTCATCCATCTTTTCATGGTCATAGAGGTATAAGCTAACACTTGATGTTTTTTCATAAATATATATGTATTCGTTATCACATCTTGATACTTGTTCTTTTATTACTAATTCAAGTTCATTCTCCTTATTTATTTTTTGAATATAAAGAATTGAATTGTAGGGTATTATAAAATAATTATTTATTCGTTTTATATTTATCAAGTAAAAGCTCGTTAGTGCAAACCCGCCTGCACCAATAAAAATAGTAGGCCCGAAAAATAGCGCAAGAATAATGCAGGTGATTGATCCCACCCACCCAATTATTTTTGCGGCTTTGAAAACAAAGTCTGGTTCATTTCTATAGTATTTTACTGCGATGTRATCGTTATTAAATCTATAAAAGTAAAGCAATTCAGCAAATGTTGACCAAGCAGTAAATCCTGCCATAAGGGAGAAAGTTAGCGATAGAAAGAACTCAAAATCCCATGCCGGTATTATGTTCCCCCAATTTTCTTTAAAAAAACCGCCCATTCCATACATAAATCCAAAGATTAGAAGTCCAGCCATTTCTCGCAAGTATCTGAAAGGACCATAGTATGGAGCATCCCAATTGAGCTTGTTATTTGAGGATGCTACTTCATTAAATTGTGAATCGAGTAATTCATCAATTACGTCAACTGTCGGGTTTGTTTTTACTGTTTCGATAAAGTCATCAGTGAGTTGATAGCTGAAAAAATTTGGTTTCATTTGTTATCGTGCTTTATGGGTTTATTTATGAATCATCACTTTAATTTACTGTTTGTAAATAATTAAATAAATTTCTACTATGCTAGTGTGTGCTGTGGTTGTTTTCATCCGTTTTCTTAGACGACAGGGCAGACAACAATAAAATAGTTGTAACGATGTAATTGATAATTCTATTAAGTGGGTTTATTTGGGAGTTTGACTGATAAAGATTGAAGGTAATATTGATGGTGATGATATCAAAAAGAAAAAGGCGAATCATACGATTCGCCTTTTATTGTTGAGTTTAGTTAATGTCTAAGGTTTAACCTTAATATTGACTATTAATCCTCAATATAACTCTCGATACTTGGGCAAGAGCAAATTAGGTTACGGTCACCAAATACGTTATCAACACGGTTTACTGTCGGCCAGTATTTCGCATCTTTAGTTTGAGCTGATGGGTAACATGCTACTTCACGGCTGTATGGGTGTGCCCATTCTTGCTCTAGCAGATCCACTTGGGTATGAGGTGCATTTACCAGTGGATTATCTTCAAGTGGCCATTCACCTTCTTGTACACGAGCAATTTCTTGACGGATAGCAATCATCGCATCACAGAAGCGATCAAGTTCAGCTAAATCTTCTGATTCAGTTGGCTCAATCATCAAGGTTCCCGCAACAGGAAACGACATGGTTGGCGCGTGGAAACCAAAGTCCATCAGGCGTTTCGCCACATCTTCTTCAGAAATACCCGACGCTTCTTTGATTGGGCGAATATCGATAATACATTCGTGCGCGATTCGGCCTTCAGTACCACGGTAAAGAACAGGGTAGTGTGGGCGTAAACGCTCCATCACGTAGTTTGCGTTAAGGATAGCCAGCTTAGTGGCTTCAGTTAGCCCTTGTTCGCCCATCATTGCAATGTATGCGTAAGAAATTGGCAGGATGGATGCAGAGCCCATGTTGGCCGCAGAAACCGCATATTGCTGCTGATCATTTTCAGCATGCTCAACGTGACCCGGAATGAAAGGTGCTAGGTGAGATTTCACACCAATAGGACCCATACCAGGGCCGCCGCCACCGTGAGGAATACAGAAGGTTTTGTGCAGGTTAAGGTGCGATACATCTGAACCGATAAAGCCAGGATTCGTTAGACCAACCTGTGCATTCATGTTCGCCCCATCAAGGTAAACCTGACCGCCCGCTTCATGTACTAGGTCACACACTTCACGCACCGCTTCTTCGTACACGCCATGCGTAGAAGGGTAGGTGATCATGATGCAAGATAGGTTTTCGCGGTGTTTTTCAATCTTCGCTTTTAAGTCTTCAACATCGATGTTGCCTTGGTCGTCACAACCGACAACAACAATTTTCATTGAAACCATCGCCGCCGATGCTGGGTTAGTACCGTGCGCAGAGCTTGGGATCAAACAGATGTTACGGTGGCTGTCACCATTGGCTTGGTGGTAACGCTGGATCGCGATAAGGCCTGCGTACTCACCTTGTGCACCAGAGTTAGGCTGTAGCGAGAAGGCATCGTAGCCTGTTACTTCACACAGCATTTTAGACAAGTTAGTGGCGAGTTCATCGTAACCTTTGGTTTGGTCTGCTGGTGCGAATGGGTGTAGTGCACCAAATTCAGGCCAAGTCACAGGGATCATCTCGGCGGCTGCGTTGAGCTTCATGGTGCAGCTGCCTAGCGGGATCATACCGTGGGTCAGTGAGTAGTCTTTGTTTTCTAGTTTTTTCATGTAACGCATCATTTGCGTTTCACTGTGGTAGCTATTGAAAACAGGGTGCGTTAAGTATTCGCTAGTACGACGACAGCTTTCAGGAATAGCCGCATATTCGTCAGCTGCAATGTCAGCCGTGAACATGGATGCTTTTAATGCATTGCCTGTCAAAATGTGAAGTAGTTCTTCAACATCTGCCACTTTGGTGGTTTCATCAAGGCTAACACCTAGCTGAGCATCGGCTTTACGAAGGTTAATGCCTGCATCGAGTGCTTTTTGGTAAAGTTCGTTGGTTTTCTTGCCCGTGTTTAGCGTTAGGGTGTCGAAGAAGCTTTCGTGTGCGAGTTCGATGCCTGAATTACGTAAACCAGCAGCAAGAATTGCCGTTAAGTGGTGTACTCGACGGCCGATTTTACGTAGGCCTTCTGGTCCATGGTAAAGGGCATAGAAAGCCGCCATGTTAGCCAGTAGCGCTTGTGCTGTACAAATGTTTGATGTCGCTTTTTCACGGCGGATATGCTGCTCACGCGTTTGCATCGCCATACGCAGTGATTGGTTACCTTTGGCATCTTTTGATACGCCAATAACACGACCCGGCATCGTACGTTTGTGCTTGTCTTTAGTAGACATAAAGCCAGCATGCGGGCCACCAAAGCCCATAGGTACACCAAAACGTTGTGCGCTACCCACAACCACGTCAGCGCCCATTTCTCCTGGCGCTTTCAGAATGGTGAGGGATAGTAAATCAGCCGCTACAGTGACCAGTGTTTTCTTCGCGTGTGCTTTTTCAATGATGTCGGTAAGATCTGTGATTTCACCCGTTGTACCAGGGTATTGCAGCAGCGCACCAAATACATCGTGGTTATCAAGTTCTTCTGCGCTGCCTGTGATAATTTCAAAGCCAATGAATTCAGCACGCGTACGAACAACATCGACGGTTTGTGGGTGAATGTCATTTGAGACAAAGAAGGCTTGGCTTTTGTTTTTACCTGCACGCTGACAAAGGGTCATGGCCTCAGCGGCTGCGGTTGCTTCATCAAGTAACGAAGCATTGGCGAGTTCCATGCCTGTTAAGTCCATGATCATTTGTTGATAGTTCAACAGTGATTCAAGACGACCTTGAGAGATCTCTGGTTGGTAAGGCGTGTAAGCCGTATACCAACCTGGGTTTTCAAGCACATTTCGCAGAATAACGTTTGGCGTAAGTGTATTGTAATAACCCTGACCGATAAAACTCCTGTTGATGATGTTTTTACTTGCGATTTTTTTTAGTGAAGCAAGCATATCTGCTTCGCTTTGAGGCAAGTCAAGCTGCATTGGCTCTGGTAAACGAATGTCAGCTGGGACAGTTTGTTCGATCAGCTTTTCAACGCTTTCAACGCCAATGGTTTCAAGCATGATTTTTTGCTGTGCTGAGTCTGGGCCATTGTGACGACCAGCAAAATCGTTGTCGTCACTGAGTGCATGTAGCAGAGTCATATCGGTCATGGTTCTTTCCTGAACAGTTGCTACCAGTATCGTGAGCTGATACTGGCTGGATAATCTTAAATTAATACCTGAGTTACACCGCGGAAATACAGCTCAGTGTGTTATTTACGAGCAGTATTTGCTGTGTGTTGGTATAAAAACGGCTTTCCGAAGAAAGCCGATACGCATTAATCTTCGATAGTCTCTAGGTATTTCGCACCGTCGATAAGCTTAGCAAGCTCTTCAACGTCTTCAATTTTGATTTTTGCAATCCAACCGCCTTCGTACGGTTCTTCGTTGACGAGCTCTGGGCTGTCTTCTAGCTCTTCGTTGATCTCAACGATTTCGCCAGTCACTGGTGCGTAAATGTCAGAAGCCGCTTTTACAGATTCAACAAGCGAGAAGGTTTCACCTGCTTCTGTTGAGTCGCCAACGTCAGGAAGATCCACGAATACCACATCACCGAGTAGGCCTTGAGCATGGCTAGAAATCCCCATAGTAATCGTGCCATCACCGTTGTCGCGTACCCACTCATGGCTTTCAGTGAACTTCAGTGTATTTTCCATGTATAACTCCTTGCGCAATGTATCCGTTTTCAATGTTTGTATCAGCGTGATGGTACTCACGATGACATAATTTTTTTAGGGTGTTGAGAATAGCTTAAAAGCACCTAACAAGTGCGTAACATACAACGCTATAGAGAGGTTATCAAACGAAAATTTCCAATAGTGTATTATTGGCCACTTTAATCTTGGTTACAAATAGCAAACGTTTGCGCTTGTGGTGTGGTTTGATTATGATTTAGGCGATTAAAACAGGGTTATCGCCGAATTAAACGAGTAAGTATTTAGTGTTCAAATGGATGTGCAAGGCTGATTTACAAGGCTTAGCAGCTGATACCTTTTTTACTTAGTTGATAAGTATTGAGTGGGTGTATGAAAAGAAAAAGCATGTTAAGTCAATTTAATTGGGCGAGTTTCCAATAGGAAACTTTGTAGTAATTCTGTTAGTGAAGTCATAGTTTTTATTGCTTAAAGTGGTTTAGTTTTATGCTCACTGTGACAGAATAAAACCAGTTTACCGCCAAGGAGGGGCGTAATGAGTGAGGATACTCAGCAAGATATTTACCCATCAATGATGGTTGCCCGAGAGCGTGAATCGACCAAGATTGAGCCTTTACAGCTGGGTAAGCGATTAAAAGAAATTCGAATGTCGCACGGTTTGACATTAGAAGAAGCCAGTAAAAGAACGGGATTAGCGCGTTCAACACTTTCTAAAATTGAAAACGAACAAATTTCACCAACTTTTCAAGCGATGCAAAAGTTGGCAGGTGGCTTAAATGTTGATATGCCTCAGCTTTTTGCGCCTCCTCGTCAAACAAGAACAACGGGGCGACGTGACGTTACGCTGGCAGAACAAGGTAAACCACACCCAACGTCGACATACGAACATGAATTACTAGCAACCCAGTTAACCAATAAAAAAATGATGCCATTTAAGTCGCAAGTGCGTGCTCGGCATTTTAGTGATTACCCTGACTGGATTCGTCACGATGGGGAAGAGTTCTTGTTAGTTTTAAATGGTGAAATTACATTTTTCTCTGAATTTTATGAGCCAGTCAATTTAACCGAAGGTGATTCAGTCTATTACGATGCCAATATGGGGCATATGCTGATTTCAGTGAGTGAGAAGGATGCCAACATCTTATGGGTGACGGCATCCTAGTGATATTTATAGTTATCACTGAATGTAATTACAGAGATGATCATTACGCTTTATTTCATCAAAGAAAGATGAGAAATGCAGAAGCAGTAGGCCGATATTTCATTCGAGTTCAATCTTGATATTAATTTCGTTTATGCTTGTTTTTCTGCTTAATAATCCAATGTTTTTACTGATAACAGAACAGTAAAATGGTTATCAACTAGAGGCCATCGCTGAGTTGGTTGTTCTTAACAATTTCGCAAAGGTGGATGTTAAAATCTTGCTGTTGATCGGTGTTTGTGTGCTTAAGATCACGTCTTTATTTTCCTAAAGGTTGCGCCATACGAAAGACAAACTCAATTTCATCTGGTTTGAATGCAATATCTGGATTGGAATGAAGCAATATTAAAGGGTGCTTTTGTTTAGCCCCGTAACGCATGACCTTACGACGATAAAGTAAGGCGGTAGTGTGATGAGTGGCATAGTCACCTTCGCATAATGTAATGGATAACACGGCCGTACGGCCTACGGAGAAAGAAAAATGTCTCAAGATCTTCTGGTGACACCGCTACACGCTCTTCATATTGAAATGGGCGCAAAAATGGTACCGTTTGCAGGGTATGACATGCCTGTACAGTACGCTCTTGGTGTACGTAAAGAGCATTTACATTGCCGTGAGCATGCGGGGTTATTTGATGTATCGCACATGGGACAAGTTCGTCTTCATGGCGCTGATGCTGCGAAAGCTATCGAAGCATTAGTACCGGTAGATATTATTGACCTGCCTGAGGGTAAGCAACGCTATGCTTTCTTTACTAATGAACAAGGTGGCATCTTAGATGATTTGATGGTCACTAACTTTGGTGATCACTTGTTTGTTGTTGTTAATGCGGCGTGCAAAGAGCAAGATATCGCACACATTCAAGCGCATCTTCCAGCTGATGTTGAGTTGGAGATTATCGAAGATCGTGCATTACTTGCTTTGCAAGGGCCAAAAGCTGCCAATGTGTTGGCGCGTTTAAATCCAGCGGTGAGTGACATGGTATTCATGGATGCGACGAAGATCGATCTATTGGGTGTTGAGTGTTACGTAAGCCGCTCTGGCTATACTGGCGAAGACGGTTATGAAATTTCAGTGCCAAATGACAAAGCAGAAGCATTGGCTCGTGAGTTGCTTGCGTTTAGCGAGGTCGAGTGGATAGGCTTGGGTGCGCGTGATTCATTGCGTCTTGAGTGTGGTCTGTGTTTGTACGGTCACGATATTGATACAACCACTACACCTGTTGAAGCGAGCTTATTATGGGGCATTAGCAAAGCGCGTCGTGCAGACGGTGAGCGTGCGGGCGGTTTCCCTGGTGCAGATTTGGTTCTTGAGCAAATCAAAACCAAAGATGTTGCTCGTAAGCGCGTTGGTTTGTTAGGCCAGTCGAAAGCGCCGGTACGTGAAGGCAGCAAGCTATTTGATGCGGCCGATAACGAGATTGGTATTGTTACTAGTGGTACATTCGGCCCTTCAAAAGGAGCGCCTGTAGCAATGGCATATGTGAAAACAGATTGCGCTGTGATTGGTACTGAAATTTTTGCAGAAGTACGTGGCAAGAAACTGCCAATGACAGTTGAAAAAATGCCATTTGTACCACAACGTTATTACCGTGGCTAAATTATAGGTTCACTGAATATGAAGTAACTAAAAGGGGTGTTTATCACCTCTTTTTTTGTGTTCATTCGTAATGAAGACCTAGTAAGGTTATAACTATTTTTAGGCTAATTGAAAAACTAATTATTAGGGTTAAATATAACGAGCAAAGTAGCGTGAATAATGATGGAAGATTTAATGAAAGGATAAACAAATAGGCTATGTGACATTTAATTCGTTAGAATAGAGTGAATACGATAGTGATTAACGCGACGGTATGCACTCTATTAATAATGACACATAGCACTGAGTTTAATGTGAAGCATTTTTGTACGCCGACTTAAACATAAGTTGAAAACCATCTTGTGTTAAATCTTTCGCGCTGATCCCGGCTTCTTTTAGGCGACGGTAACATTCACCGAGCGCTGCAATCGTTGCTTCTTGCTGTTGTGCTTTTAGTTGTCTTCTGTTCATTTTATGATACCTAACTGTTATCTGTAATAAGTTAAAGTTACATTATGGGTCATAATTGACCTCTTTCCATGAATGAAAGCTGAATGAAGTACATTATTCATCCATGAGGACAAATTCATTTCAAAAGGCTATATGGCTCAGACATAGATTAGTTATTAAGTAAAAACTCAATGTCAACGAAGTGTCAGGTTTTTATCCACCCAAAGAATGAAAATGAAAATCAAAATAAATTGATGTCAAATCTTTTGTTCATGGATTTATTTTATTAGATACTTCTGAGTGTTACTTATTCTTGGCTTTGCTTATCTACATCATGTTTCAAAAGTAAAAATGCGTCACTATGCAAATAACAATTTTTATGCGTTATGGTGATTATGCTCTAAATAAAATAATGATTTAAAATGTCTTTTGTTTGATTATTGCGACTAAGTTACGATTAGTTGCGCTCGGAGAGTTTGCACTTCAAATGCATAAATATAGTGAATGGCAGTGCGCAAATTTTGGTTTTTGTTTGTTCAACATCAACCAATCTGCGTTGGTGCTCGAGAAAGTAATAGAAAAAAATATTTTTTATTTATGAAATTTACACGACGAAATCGCAGTTAGGATGAGTGGGACTTATCTTTGAATGTGTGGCTACTGTGGAATTATCCGCGCCTGACGTACAGACGCGGTTTTTTAAGTGTTATTTATCACGCTGTATGTAGGTGACCTTGCTGAGAGATTGGCCGCTAGTGTCGTCTGTAGCCGTGAATTTTACAGTTTGAGAACGTATTTGCGGAAGTGAAACAAATACGCGTCCATATTCATCTGTTTTGGTACTCCCTAAGCCATTAATATTGGTGGTAACTGTCGCTCCTTCGACTCCTTTACCATTTTCGCTGACCGTTATCCACGCGCCATCATTAACTGATGACACATTCATACGATATTCAGCTGCAGCGGCAAACGACATGGCTAACCCTGCCATAAGTAGACTAGCTCGGATCATTTTCATAGTTACCTCGTCTTCTCGTTATACACGGAATCTTATTAATTGTGGCAGTAAAATCCTCATATAGCAGGTCATAACTATTCAATTTTAGAATGTTTAATCTTAATTTTGTTTGTGGGGTCTATGCTTATGGTGCAACCCACCTATAAAGTTTTAATGAGTAGAGCTCTTTTGTATTAATTGACTCTAAGAGGCGCTAATATCGGGTTATTTCACTGTTTATACATATCAGATATGAATGATATTTGAATAAATGATTTATGTTGTTTTGCTTTGATTTAGGAGTGATCATGAAGCGCCTGACTTGTTTACCGTTAATACTGGTTACGAATATTGCTTTTGCTAGCGATGTAAAACCAAGCTTTGAATGCACTAAAGCTTCCGGAGAAGTCGAGAACTTAATTTGTCACGATCAGGCATTAGCAACGCTTGATCTGCAAATGGACGATTTATATAAGCAGGTTCTGCCTGTTATCTCTGAGCAGGCGTTGGCGACTTTTAAAGCCTCTCAGCGTGGCTGGATAAAAGGCCGTAACGACTGCTGGAAATCGGATGATGTTTATCAATGTGTGAAAAATAGCTATGCATTGCAAACTGAAACCTTGGCAGAGAAGGGAGGATTGCTCGTAAATGACACCCCGACTTATTACCAGTGTACTGGCGGAGTACACCCAGCGCTTTCCGTACGCTTCTACCAAGTCGACAATCAAGCAAAAGCGATACTCCACTATGGGCTAGATAATGAATTGTTAGATGCAACCGTAAGTGCCAGTGGCGCTAAGTACATCAATGATAGTGCTAGCTTTTGGTCACATAAACAAACCGCAAGTGTGCAAGTTGAACGGGATAACCTGAGTTGCAATTTAGTTACTGAAAAACCTAGTCCAATGATCTCTGCACTTGATATTTCGAATTTACAGCAGGCTGAAATTATAGGGGTGGGCGAGGGGAATGAACCTAAACGACTATGGCGTGGTATATGGGGAGAAGACTGGCAGAATTCAAGTACTTCAAATGTCGATGACGGTTATTACAAAGTGTCGCTAACCTTTGCAGGGGATCTCGTGGCTTATGGCAGTGTGATGAACAATCAAAAAGTTCAAGCTGCTGTGATCACCGACTTTCAAACAAGTGGGTCAGGACGTTTTTCGTACCTATCACTATTCGATGAGCACTTTGATGCGCAAGGCTATGGCGAAGCGAACAATGTTGCAACTGCGCTTATTGGCGATCGTGTTCAAGTTATCGATCTCTATGTTGAGCCACCATATATTGTTGTGAAATCTATTCAGGCGGGTGAACAAGATCCTATGTGTTGTGCTGGCGATCTTGTGACGCAATTTTGGCAATACCAGAACGGAAAGTTAGTACAGGATGACAGTAAGCTGCAACGTAGCCGCATTAGTCTGGATGTAATCGCAGGGAAAGCCTGGCATTTGGTGGAGAAAGGGCCATTACCTGCGTCTAAAACGACCCTTTCGGCGAGTACTTTGAAGTTTGAGGAGGGGCAGTTTGTTGGTTCGACAGGCTGTAACAACTACTCTAGTAAAGTACAAAGCTCAGAAGGCAAAACAGAGATAAAACTCGCCACCATTGCTACCACGCGTAAGGCATGCCGAAGTGACGAAAGTCGACAACAAGAAAAAAAGTTCCTTACTGCGTTAGCTAAGGTGGAACGCTATGGTTTTTATGCGGGTCAACTCCATTTGTTTTTGGATGATACTGAAGGAGCTGACGTCATGGTTTTTGATCTTATAGAAGATAAAACTGTAAGTGAAGATCTGGATAGACCATAACTTTGAATGGATAGCTATGAAGATAGCTTGGGTTCAATATGCTCTTGTCTAAAATCGCCTTAGTGTGCATTCACAATAGGGCGACTTTTTTGTTTTGGTAGTGACATAGCCTTAATACTTGAGGCTATAAAGTTACAGCTCAAAGCGCTGAATGTGTAATAACGAGAAGATAAGCACTAGGCTATTGGCGGACACTTACACTTGCATGGAATATTAATATCTTGCCCACTGATTGTTATTGCTGGCTGTTTTTCTTGTCTTAATACAACGTTGTAGTTCACTTCAGGCGGGGTGAATTCATACTCCATATAGCTATTGAGCTTACCGCCTTCAACACGTTCACCATCCCAGCTCACTACTTCCACCGTTATTTCCGCTGCAGTCTGTTCTGACAACACTTCACACAAAACCGTCTGATCGCAGGTGCCTGCGCAAGTAAAGTCGATACTGTTCGCGAATAATGGTGCTGATAATAAACCAGAAATAACCACGGGAAGGGTCAAATAGCGCATGTTAGTACCTTTTGTATATTGATGATGTAAATGTTTGTCTATTTAAGAAACTTATTGTGAATCATTACTTTGCAAAGAATGTAAATAAGTTGAATTCTGAATAACCTCAATGTGGTTTTACGTTACACCAAATGTTATAACGTAACAAGCTTTGACGTATTGCTAATTGTTTGCATTTACGTTCAGCAATAAAAACACAACGCTAAATGGATATTGGGAAAACATGTTTACGATTAAAACATCGGTAGTGTTAGTCGCTGCGGCACTCGCTCCTTTTTCTGCATACGCTCATCAAGGACAAGAATTTGAAGATAAAATGACTGTCTTTGGGACGCAACATGGTTATCAAGCTGACAATGTATCAGCAATGAAAATGGAAATGAGCCCACTTGATACGCCGGGAGCGATCTCCGTTTATGATGAAACGCTTATCGAAGAGCAGGGGGCAACATCGCTTGGTGATGTATTGAAAAATGATGCGAGTATCTCGGCGGGTAACACACGTCGTAATCGTGAGCGTTTTTA
This sequence comes from Photobacterium kagoshimensis, assembly GCF_050337045.1. Taxonomy (NCBI): domain Bacteria; kingdom Pseudomonadati; phylum Pseudomonadota; class Gammaproteobacteria; order Vibrionales; family Vibrionaceae; genus Photobacterium; species Photobacterium kagoshimensis. The sequence goes on from NZ_JAKJSO010000015.1 coordinate 13,066, forward strand.
TATGCGAGGTTTTGAACTAGAGCCAGATCAAAGCTACTTACGTGATGGGCAATTCCACTTAGCTAACTATGCTTTGCCGCTAGAGTTGTACGAGCGTGTTGAAGTACTAAAAGGTCCATCATCGCTGCTTTACGGCAAATCGACTCCAGCTGGAATGATCAACTTAGTAACGAAGCAAGCGCAGAGTGATTTTCATCTGAACTTTAGCCAAGAGCTTGGTGCTTATAACCATACTAAAACAACACTGGATGTTGGTGGGGCATTGAATAGTGATGAAACACTCCGTGCGCGTTTAATTGGCTCAACAGCGAAAAAAGAGAGTTACCGTCGTCATAAAGATGGTTCAGCACTTGAAAGTGAGCGTATGGTAGGTGCTTTGATCTTTGAAGCCGATCTTGGTGACCGCGGTACGGTTCGCCTGAACTACGACCGAACGAAAGATGATGGTCACATTGATATGGGATCAGCCTTTTTCGAGAATGGCGATATTATAGGTAGTAAAAGTCTTGTTTGGGATATGCCTTGGGCAAAGCGTCATAGTACGGTTGAAAATTACGGTGTGAATCTTGATTTTGAACTGTCGCAAGACTGGATGCTAAACACAGGATATAACCGTCAGAATGTTGATCGCCGTACTATTGAAAGTAATTGGGGTAAAATTTACAACGAAGGCTCTGCAAAAGCGAATTATGATCCGATCAGCCAAACATGGGATGTCATGGCGCGTGACACCTTTGATACTTATCGGGTTGATACGGCATATTTGGATTTTAAAGGCCATGTAGATTTGTCTGGCATGGCTCACCAACTCTTGATTGGAGCCAGCTATGTCGATTATAAAAAAACAGATCAGCAGCATAAGAAAGGTTCTATTGGCAAGTTAAGCAAAAACGATAACGTGATCATTAATAAGCCGAGTGATCTTGATTATCGAAAAGGTAGCAAAAAGTCGTTTGAGCGTGAAAGCTTAGGTGTCTACGTGCAAGATTTCGTTGAAATTAATGAACAATGGCATGCTCTGGTTGGGGTGCGGTTTGATCAAGAAAAGACCAAAGATGAAACGCACAATAATGTGTTGCCTAAATTTGCAGTGATTTACCACCCATCTGATGATTCTTCAGTGTATGCAACTTACTCGCAAAGCTTTGAGCCAAAAGATCCCGTTGCTGCTAAATATAAAAATGCAGGCGAAAAGCTGGATGCTGAACGAGGAGAATTGTACGAGTTAGGTGCAAAGAAAACGCTCTTTGAAGGTTTAATGCTGGTATCAGGCGCGTTATTTAATATAGAGAAGAACAACCTTGTTTACGATGATCGAAGCACGAATACCATGCATCAAGATGGTAAGGTTCGTCACCGTGGTATCGAACTAGCAACTGATGGCCAAGTGACAGATAGCCTATCGTTATCATCAAGCTTGATGTGGTTAGATGCCCGTTATCTTGATCATCCACGCTTTGAAGGCAAACGTGCGAAGGATGCACCGAAATTTGCGATGGGCGCTTGGGCAAATTACCAAATTGATGAGAAGAACAACTTTCACCTAGGTGCGCGTTACGAAGGGCAGAAGTACGGTGATCCGTATGAGAAGTTCTCTAAGCCCGCATATACACTTGTTGATCTTGGCTATACCCATCGCATAGCACTTAGTGATGATCTTGATGGTTTAGTACGAGTGAATGTCAATAACCTCTTCAATGAAGAGTATTTACGAGGCGGATGTAACCATAATGCGATGTATGGTGATGAGCGTACTGTAAAAGCAACATTCCAGATTAATTTATAACTATCATGACACAAATATGGCCTGCACAAGTAGGCCATATTTAAAGTTAACAACGACTGACTATAAGTGAATGCCAAGCGTTGGTTTAAAGGGATATCTGGTAATAAACATCTCTTTTCGATTAAATGAATCGCGCCCATAGCGGCCGTAACGCCCAAAGCATGCAGAAAGTGATTGAGGGTGCATATTTCTTCTTGTTGAAGAAGAAGCGAGCTTGAGCTTTTAAAAAAGCAGCGCTCATAAAAGCATCCGCAAGATCGATAGATTCTTGGATATTGGCTGCTTGAAGTGCTTTGAGTGAACTTCCTGCCAAGAACTGGCGAGCTTCTTTATTTATAACCCAATCTTGTGCAATACGGTTTGCTTCTTCCATTAACAGAGCTTGTGGCACAACCTTTTGTACTAACCCTACTGTTAGGGCTTCTTCTGCTGTTGGCTTCCAGCCTTCTTTACCTAACATACGTTGGCAATTCTCCTCACCGAGTAAACGAGGGAAGTGGTAGCTTGAACACCCTTCTGGCGTAATACCTAATGCTGAGAAAGGCGTTGAAAATGTTGCGTTATCAGCTGCCACAATACAGTTTGCTAGGGTAGCGGAGGTAACACTGGCTCCGATTGCTGGGCCATTAATGGCAACAAGTAAAGGCTTTTCACAGTTTAGAAACACTTCAAAAAGTCGTTGGTTATTCTTAACGATCAATTCATGTAATGCCTTAGGTGGCATGACTTTTAATGTGCCCGCTAAATTAACGCCTGCAGAATAGTACTTCCCCACACCTGTGAGAATAATCGCTTTTACATTCTCGTTGGTATTGGCCAGCGAGAAGGCTTCTTTGAGTGACTCCATCATATCCATTGTCCACCCGTTTAGCTTATTAGGGCGGTTCATCGTAATGGTGAGTATATTATTTTCTATACTCGTAAGAAGGTGATTAGCTGCGATATCTGAAAGCGTTAGGGTAGTCACTATGATACTTCCTGTTGAAAAATCACATTAAATAAGACTACGACAGGGTTTTTGTTATCACTAATAATCATGATTATATCGAAGAGAGGATCACATAAAATATCTTATCTTGGTTGGAAGTGTGATTAATATCTATCTCATTAATGTTTATTTTCTGAAGCAGAACAGAAAAAGCCACCTCACTATTCGTAAGGTGGCTTGGTCTATTGATAAGTTATCAGTCAGAAACTTAAGGCTGTTGACGAGTCGCAGCTAGTACGATTTCACGGATACATACGTTTTGTGGTTGGTTGTATGCATAGCTGATAGCATTCGCAATATCTTGTGGTGCCAGAATGCCGCCCATGTCTTGTTTCCAATCTTCGTAGCCCGCTTTGATTTCTTCGCTAGTTGTGTGGCTAAGTAGCTCAGTTTCAACAGCACCCGGTGCAATTGTGATCACGCGTACGTCTTCGCTTGCCACTTCTTCACGAATGTTTTCGCTCATAGCATGTACGGCAAATTTTGTTCCACAGTACGCGGCATGGCTTGGGAATGTTTTACGGCCAGCAACAGAACTGATGTTGATGATAGTGCCGCCTTTACGTGCCTTCATATCGGCAAGTACACAATGAATACCGTTCATTAAGCCTAGAATGTTGACGTTAACCATATTTTGCCATTCTAGTGGACTTTGCTCATGCACTAGACCAAGTAGCATGACGCCAGCATTGTTAATTAAGCAGTCTACTTTGCCAAATTGTGCTTCAGCTTCTTCGATAGCTGCTTTAAAGCTAGCCACATCAGTAACATCAACTTTGCGGCATAGGGTGTCTGGCAGATTCAAAGCTTCTAAGCGTTCAACGCGGCGTGCTAATAATAAAAGAGCGTATCCTTGCTCTGAAAGGTGACGTGCGGTTGCTTCACCAATACCTGAACTTGCACCTGTGATAACAACTAGTGGCTTAGACATAAGATACTCTCTCTAAAAATTATTTTATAACATGAGGTTACGCAACATAAATGGAATAGCTTGCTGCGTTCTGGTGGCTAATATAAGCCTAGGAGATGAAATTGAAAAATATCAATTACTAAGGGTTATGATAAGTAAAAACTATGGATAGATAATTTGAAGCGCGTAACCATAAGTGTTATTTATCATGCAGTGTATTTTTAAGATGAATGAATATTAGGAACTGGGTATGGATTTACGGTTATTGCGTTTTTTTGTTGCCGTGTATGAAGAGCAAAACATCACCGCAGCGGCAAACCGATGCTACGTTTCGCAACCTTCTATTTCAAATGCCGTAAAGCAGCTGGAAGAAGAGCTAGGAGTAACCTTATTTGAGCGCCATAAGAAAGGGGTAACACTGACTGAAGAGTCACATCATCTATATCCTAAAGCCGTACAGTTAATGAACGAGATTCATGCTTTACCTGATCTTTTTACTCAGCGTAAACAAACAACACCGATTAAAATAGCGAACTTTCCAGATTTAAGTCAGACCGAATTGGCTCGGGTAATGGCTAAGTTAAGCGAAAACTGCCCTGAATTACGTTTAGAGTTGGTTGATGCCAACGATCCATATGCTGATTGCGCGATTACGTTAGATATATTGAAGGCTGAAGATGAGATTTTCTTACCGCTTTGGGAAGAGGATTACGTGCTTTGTATGTTACCTGATCACCCTCTGGCACAGCTTGATGAAGTGAAACCGAGTGATTTGCATCAGTATGATTTTATTGAATGCCCACCGTGTGAAGCGCACCAGCAAACCATCAGCTTATTAGCCTGTGATGGTTTGTCATTAAATTTACTCGCTAGGGCTGAACATAAAATGCAAGTGATGCACTTGGTACAAGCAGGAATAGGTATTTCTTTTTTACCAACAGGGGTATTGGAGCAATCGAAGCAGTTGATAACTGTACCTTTGGTTGGGCCTAGAATGTTCCGCCGATTAGGATTGACGTACGCAGCAAGCAAGGCCAATAGCCAAGCATTAAATGCGGTGATAAGAGCATTACGATAAAGGCTATAAATATTTAGAGAATCGCGAGTAACCATTATTGTTTTTTGGGTTTGTCATTTTGATTCTATGGTTTTTTTAGCCAGTAGGATGAATATGTTTAAGAGGATAAAAATGAATAGCCAAAACACACCCGTAGTAATGAGACGTGCTGGGAAAAATAGGTAAGTGTCAGTCTTCCCAAAATAAGAAACGTAATTCAAGGGGAAACCGATAACCTTATGCGGTGTAAAGTATTGATAGAGTTGTGAATAGAGCATCGCAATAGCCATTATGACGTTAGTGGCGACTGTAAAAATTGAAGACATAGAAATCTGTTCGCTCATCAATTTGGTTTTATAGTGTACACACTTATGAGCGATAAACAAAAGCACGCAAATACGTGCTTTTGGCAACTAAATTAGAGGTTTACTTCACCAAAGATAGCATTGGCTGATTTTGAGTACATCTTACGTATCTGATCTAGCCTGATCTTTAGGTATTGGTATTGCGTTTTACATACTAGCCATTCTGATTTATCAGGGTGGGTTTCTGTTGTTATGCATTCACCTTCGATAATGCTTTGATCGCGTAGTTTAAGCGTCACTTGGTAGTGATATAAACAAGCAATTTCAAAACAATCATGTAATGCACAGTCGATAGGTTTATAAGTATGTGACATATTATTTCCTAACGCTGTTATCGCTATGTGTACATCACGAAAGGGTTTCTTATGTGATGACCATGCTATTTCCTGTTTCTAGCTAGGTATAACTAGAAATGACGGTACTAATAGGATAGTCAATAGATAAGGGGTTGTCTCAAAAATGGGAACGAAACGATGACTTAACGGGAGAGTAAGTTAATCAAAAGGCCGTCGAAACGGCCTTTAGTGGGAGGTGTCATTGTTGCTTTCAGTTTAGATAGCAATTGTTTCTGGCTGTAAATATTGCTGCCATGCATCTTGATACAGTTCTTGTGATTCAGAGCGAAGTTGCTTGATTTGTGCAAGTTCAAATTCTGATAATTCACGGTCTTGTTCTAGACCTTTACGCTCAATCTTCTGAATTTTCTCGTATATTTCATGTTCTGCACCATTTTTAATGTCTGAAATACCTTTCAGGTGCAATTGAACTTCTGCAATGATGTTGGTTTCTGGTAACTGCACCAACATTTTTAAATCACGGTAACCAGAAGCTGTAGGCTTTTTAAACCTGTTTTTTACTGCAACAACTGTTACTTCTTTATTCATTAATTCAAACGCTTGCACCAAGCTTGGAATATCGTCGGCAACGATAGAGCCACGGGCTAAGTCGGTAATGCGACTTACGTCACCCTGAAGTTCTGTCGCCACTTTTTGTTGAGCGCGAGCTTTTGATTTAACGCCAGGGATAATCGCCTGAGTTTGAGTGACTAAGCTAATTTCTTTGATTAGCGAGTCAAGTTCAGTTTGAGCATGGATAGCTGCATTGTAAAGCGTACCAAACTCAGAATAAGGTTGAGTGATTGCTGGCTCTTGCCAACTTTCAATGCTGTAAAGACCACTCAGGCTGCGCTGAAACGATTTTTTACTCTGAACCGTTTCTTTGGAAGAAGGCTCGAAGTCTGTGTCAGTAAAATGAGGCAGCGGTGCAGCAACAGAGCCACGGCCAACAACACATAAAAGAACACAACAAGCACGAATAACAGATTTAATATCCATTCAACAACTCCAGTGATAGCTTAGGTGACAGCAGCTAACTGTCACGTAAACAATCTACAACTTACATAAAACGGTGTTTCCAGCATCATCTTCACAATGATGAAGGGTAAAAGGCATAGTATGTTGTTAGGTTGTCTTCTTGTTTGTCTCTTTGTTTACGGTTGCTATCTTAGCAAAGCTAACTGAACTCAAAATGAATATTAGCCGCTCATACAGCATATATATGGGAGATTTGAGCCATTACAAGGGTGATTTAATGGCTTTCTTCGATAAATAAGCAGAAAGTGTGACATGCTCTACAAACTGGAGGTGTTGTGGTTAGATGAAAGCGAGTTCAAGCCATAAGGCGAGTCGTAATAGGGATTACTTCATCACTTCTGGATAAAATCGGTTACACTGCGTATGAAACACTTGTTCATAAGGTAGGGTATTTTGCAGCAAGAATTATTGATTATTTTAGTCGTGATTTGGTTAGGGCTTTCGGTAGGTAGCATGTTGCTTTTTCAGCGCGGAAAAGATGCAGCACGCAAACGTAAGCTATGGCCTAAATACACTATTTTTAGTAACACCGTTTTGGCTGTGTTCATTGTTTACATGCAACCGCCATTGCCGATGATGATTGGCTTGCTGGTTTTTATGGTGCCTTTAACATTGTTGACTATTCGCTCTACCAAGTTTTGCGATGCATGCGGTAACGCGAGCCGTTCTCCTTTTTTTATGAAGCCTCCCGTGTCGTGTAGTCATTGTAAGAAGCCATTACAATAAGTGATGCTACAAATCAGCTGATAGAAAAAGGGGCTCCAGAGCCCCTTTAACGATTATTTAGCTTTACGAGCTTGTTGTTTTAGCTCGAAATCAAACTCATCAGGGAAAATCACAAGCCCTTCTTCATCCTGATTTGGGAAAATAGCAACGGCAAGTTCATCATCTTCAAGGCCGTGGCTCCAACGACTGTGCCACTTATTTAATGAAATAGACTCAGCTTTACAGTGATCCCAGTCACCTGTTGCCCAAGATTCAGCAAATTCTTTATTTGGCCATACTGGCACACAGTCTTCATCTTCACTGTTTAGCATCACACAACCGTGTTCATCGGTTAGGATCCAAATTTCGCGGTTTGCAACGACTTCTTTGATCAGATACTGGTAGCGCTTCTCTGCATCATACTGGTTGATGTTGTCGATTTGAGTTTGATCTAATGGGGTTGCCATGAATATTCCTGATACGGGACAGATAATTGGCTATAGGATAGTGCAATTTCGTACCAGAGTTAAGCGAAACTCGGCATAAGGAAGAAGAGAGGATATGTTGATAGTACGTATTAGCTGAAAGGAGAGAAAGCAGCGCGCCTAAAATGGTGGATAGGCACGCTTGTCTCTATTTTAATGTAATTGGAATACGCAATGATAACTGGAAGTCAGGCGCATCGGCCGTTAACCCTGCGGTTGCACCGATGTTGATAGTCGTATCGCGGCTGATGGCGTAGTTAGCACCGAACGAGAGTGAATCTAATTGCAGTAATTTTGCATTGTCTGGTGTAGCACCATTGATTTTCGACTTCAAAATAGTTTTATGGCTAAGCCCCATACTGAATGAGAACTTGGGATTAACGGCAAAACCCATACCGGCACTAAATGAAATCGTGTCGCCTAAATCAATGGTTTGGGTACCGCTATCTGTATCAACATCGTCTTCTATATTCCAGATATAGCTGGTACTTGCATAAATTACAGCAGGGTCGATCGGTAAGATCATAGTGATCCCAGGCTCTATACTGGCAAACCCTGATCCTGTGGGTAAACTTTCAAATTCATTGGTTTTTGGATCGATGTTGACATCGTAAGGTGATTTCCCCGTTGTACTTTTAAAACGTAGGCTACCAATCCAATAAGGAGCGGTGTTCATGTTAAATTGATACTTAAAAGCTGCTTCAATGTCACCCAAACCACTACCATCAAGATCAATGAGCTCATTATTATTGGCTCCAGTTTGTGCTTTACGCTTTGAAATTGAATCGGCTCGATAAACTAGCGGTATACGTGTCTCTACTTCAAAACGGTTGGTGATACCGTAACGTCCCGTAAAACCAACAGTCAGCGTCGTTCTATCGACATCACTGGCTTCAATTAAGCCAACAATTAATGATGGAAGGACGGTATAGCCTACAACTGACACAGAGTTTGATGAGTTCTGTGTGTACGAAAATGACGTGTCTAAGACAAAAGAACCCCGTGGCGTTAATACACCTGGCTGCTCAAAAATATCAGCAACGGTTTGAACTCTTTTTGGCTTTTCTTCTTTATCGCCGGTTTGATCTGCTGAGGGTTCCTCGGCAAAAACAGCACTAGAACAAAGTGTTAGTAGCGCTACTAAGCTTTTATATTTGAATGTATTCAAAACTTCCTCACTTTAACGCAAATTAATCCCAAAAAGGTCGGAGAGTTATACGTCTTTGACCATAAAAAAAGAGTAGTAGAATGAGACATAACGTCTAATGAGACGTCTCATTTAATGTCTTAATCCTGAGATGCTTATAAGACCCTCTCAGAATTGATAATTTGCTTCGCAATTAATATTAATTAGCTATGTTGGAACTGAGAACTGTCAATTTAAATAAACGTAAAGTTAAGCCACTGTTTATTTAAGGGAAAATAAACTTATTAAAATTAATACAGTTCAAAACTTGGTGATGACTAGATTTAATGTATCTCGCAGAAATATTGCGAGTTAATAGAAAAATAACAAGACAACATATTTGGAGTAATACCATGCGTAAAACAAATCTCGCACTATTAGTAGCAGTACTTGTTAGTTCGCCGTTAGCTCTAGCGGATGGTCACCAAGGTGGATATGACGACAGTGGTAGCGATGGTGGTTATCAAGGTGGTGGTGATTATGATGACGGTTATGGTGGTGGCCCAGTAGCAGCTGGTGATGTCACAAATAAAAATGACGTAGGTAATGAAATTTACACTATCGATAACAGTGGTAATTACGATAAAACAGTAACGTACACTTCTTCGCATGATAAAGATCTTTCGGTGAATGATTCATTTAATTACGACGCACATTATGATGCAAAACATACTGTTGATCATTCTTACACAGTGAAAGATAGCTATAACCAAGACAACGATGCGTTATTAATGCACAACATTGATAACGACCGTAGTCACCGTTATACCGACAACAGCGATAACAGTAAGCACTGGGAAGATAATAGCACTCATGATTACAGCCAAGATTGGCATATCGATATGGATACCAATCACTTTGTATCTAAAGCTGAACTTGATGGTTCTGTGGCACAGAGCTCAGTGAAGTACGGCGGTGGTTGTTGTGACAGTGGTTACGGTGAACGCGGTGGTCGTTATGGCAGTGGTGGTAGCGGCGGTGGTATGAGTGAAGTTATGGTGACGCAATCAAACGAAATGAACAATTCATTTGCTGGCGCATCGGGTATAAACATGGCAGGTCAAAATGCGGGTAATAACTCGTTGGTTCAACAAAGTGCTAGTACCAATGCCATTTTATACTAGTTAACACTTAACTTCGGCCGGTAACAAACAAGCTGAGAGTTGCTGGTAAATAAGAGTAACTCTCAGGAGGATGTTATGAAATATTTAACGCTGATTGCTGCTGTTTTATTATCTAGTGGGGCAGTTGCAGATGAGTTGGATATTCTAACAAGCTCTGACATGATTTCTGATGATTTAATGGGTCAATCTCGTGGGACAAATTACGAGATTCAAATTGATAATATGCAGGCTCATTCAGAGATGGACGGCGATGTTGCAGGTAATAGTGCTTACCATAATACCACAGGTGATAATATTATTGATTCAGGCTCTTTTGCCGATTCGTCTGGGGTTTTTAGTGTAGTGCAAAATACGGGCAATAATGTATTGATTCAAAATGCAACCGTAGTAAACCTGACATTGAAGTAACCTGTTAGTTTATCTATGTGCTGGCATGAAGCTGTGCCAGCCCGTTTACTCAACATTTATTGAGTTGCGCCTTTCGCAGGGACTAACAACATTACTTCGGTCATTTATTAATGACTACAGATAATAAGCTGAAATAACTCAGCGCTTAGATGTGATGTAAATAATAAAAACAATGCACACAACATATTTGGAGTAATATCATGCGTAAAACTAATATCGCACTAGTAGTAGCAGTAGTAATGGCATCTCCATTTGCTTTGGCAGATGAGGATAATACCCAAAATGCAAATAATGTTGATGTATTAGTTCAAGATTCTTTTAATAAAGATGCGACCTATGATTTCGACAAATCTAAATCAGAATACGTGGATGTTGATGGTTCAGGCAATGTAGATGTAGACAAGTCTTACACAGCAGAATATAGCAAATCAAAAGAAATTGATTACAGCGGTAACCAAGATAACGATCTACTTTATATGTCAGATATCGGTAACGACGAGAGTGTTGTAAAAACTGACAATAGTGATAATTCTCAGATGTACTATGACAATAGCCAGTGGGATGCATCAAAAGCAGTAGATATTGATATCGATATCGATCATTACTTGGCTGAAAGCAAGCTAGAAGGTGACGTGATGGGCGCATCTGTAACCTATGGTGGCGCTTGCTGTAGTGAACATGGTGACAAAGGTTACCGTGGTCGTGGTGGTAGCAGTGAAGGTAGTGATTCAGTCGTAAAAGTTGAGCAGATGAACTCAATGAATGACTCCTTCGGTGGTGCATCAGGTATAAGCATCGCTGGTCAAAACGTTGGTAATAATTCATTAGTGCAACAAACAACAAGTACCAATGCAGCGTTGGTTGGCTCACAATAAGATCGAGAAAGGGCCTAGAAGTAGGCCCTTCTTTTCATTATTTCACTGACACAATCGGTGTACTGTAAATCTTGGGTGTTGTTGTTATGAATAAATCGATAGCGATATTATTAGGCATAACCACCAGTTTTTCTGTTTTAGCGCTAGACTACTTTCCAAGTCGAGGAGGGTATAACGTTAAAGTGAAAAGCTACCAAGAGCAGTTGTTTGGTGATGTGCATCGTCAGCAATATGATTTTAGTTGCGGATCAGCCGCGGTTGCTTCATTAATGACGTTTCACTACGACATTGAGATTAATGAAAGTGAAGTGTTTGATTTTATGTTCAAACATGGTGATAAAGAAAAAATAGAGAAGCAAGGGTTTTCTTTATTAGATATGAAAAAGTACATCAATTCAATAGGCTTAGAAGCTAACGGTTATAAGCTACCTCTGGAAAAAATAAAGAAACTCGGTATTCCTGCAATTACCATAATAAATTTTGATGGGTATATGCACTTTGTTGTAATAAAAGGCATTAACACAAAGCAAGTTATTCTTGGTGATCCATCAAGAGGTACTGTTGTTATGGAAATCAAAGAGTTTGAAGAATATTACAAAGGGCTAGTTTTACTGGTTAAAAGCCATATTGATGTTGCTAGAAATGGTTTTATAAAAAAAGAAAATTATAGTGTTTATGCGTCATCGCCGACAGCAGAGGCGGTTTCGCGCGATTCGCTTGCAACCTTTAGCATTACCTTGCCAGGAGCAAACGATTATTAGAGGCTAGTATGAAAAAGTTATCCCGATTATCCATAATATCTGCGATTGGTGGTGTGGCTTTTGTTGCCCATGCCTCGATCGGATTTCTATCCTTAGATGAGAAAAAGCATAATCTTGTCACCATGAGTGAACAAGAAATGGCAACGGTCAGAGGTGGTTTTATATCAATAAATAACACATTGATAAATATAGGGTTAACCATCTCAACAGCATTAAATGGTAGCAAGGTTTACACCTCTCAAATTGCCAACTTGACCATTGATAATGGGGTGTTAACAACAGCAGGTATCAATGAGGTTACAGACCCCATAACAGTGGTTCAAAACGATAATCCAGGAACAGGGGGAAATACGGTAAGCCCAACGTTAAGTCTACAAGATGGGAGTATTGCGAATATTATTCAAAATACTGTCGATGGTGCAAATATTCGTATTCAAACCGAGCTTAATATTGAAGCTGATGTAGAAGGGTTCTTACGAGAACAAGGGAATATAAATCGTTTGGAAAACGCGATATTAAGTCATAGTTACTAGATAGGCTATTTAGTCGAAAAAGAAGGTATAGTACTTGGTACTATACCTTTTTTGTTGTGTTTTTTTGTCATTAACGATTGTTTGTAATTACTTTTTAAGCTTTCGTGTAATAATATAAATGTTATTAAGTTCTTGAAAAAGAAATGAACTTATCTTAAATGACATTATGTATATGTTATTTTTGAACTCTTTGAGACGTTTCTTATATCTGATACCCTGCAAACTTATCATTTCTCACCTATATTTTTAAGACATTATAAAAAATGCACATTGAAATAGAAGGTGACTTCGATGGTGGCTCAATGTCAAAATAAATCTTTTAATGGTCGCTTAGTTGCAATTGGATGTAACTATGAACCTTGGATTGCGCTTTTAGAACAATCAGGCTGGAAAACACACTGTTGTTACGACCTCCGAACGGCTGACTCAATCTTGGATGAGTACAGTCCATGTATTTGTATTGTTGATTTAAGCAATAATGATTTTAGCTTGAATAGCATTGCTTTGAGGGCAAATAAAACCAAACACGTAAAATGGATTGCAGTTATTAAAAAAGAGCAGCTGCAAACAGATGCGATATGCCAATTTATTAATAACTTCTGCGTCGATTATTTTTCAGTGCCGATTCCGAGTAACCATTTACTTGAAACAGTAGGGCACCAACTTGGGATGCTGGAGATTGAAGCCAGTTCTTGGGTGGAAATTACCTCACAGCATGATATGGGCTTATTTGGTGAATCTAAGTCGATAAAACAACTTCGTGATATGGTGCGTAGGGTTGCTTCTACAGATGTAAATGTATTCTTAACGGGAGAAAACGGTACGGGCAAGGAATTGATTGCTAAGTCAATTCACAATTTATCTAAGCGTAAAAATGCGTCTTTCGTTACCGTAAACTGTGGATCTTTATCCAAAGATGATGAGAAAGTGGCATTTTTAAGAACTTCAACATCTGAGTTGCAAGATGATGGTGAACTTCGGGCTACTGGCACTATCTTGCTCGATAACGTTGAAGAGCTATCGAAAGAACTTCAAGACGAACTATTGAATTACCTACAAGCTCCGGCGAACGATACTCTAGAAGATGACTCACATTGCGATATACGTATTGTGGCTTCATCAAGCTCAGATCTTGAAAATGCGGTATTAAATGGTGAGTTTAGTAAGGAGCTGTTTTACCGCCTTAATGTGTTCCATATAAAAGTGCCAACACTACGTGAACGTGGTTCGGATATTTTTATGCTGGCTGAAAAGTTCTTAGCCAAGTTTGCTACGGAATATAGCACCATGGCATCAACCTTTTCTGAAGACTCAAAACAGCTACTGCTACGCTACAGTTGGCCTGGCAATGTGCGTGAGCTGATAAACCAAGTTAAGCGAGCGGCATTGTTGGCAGAGGGTAATGAAGTAAGAGCTGAGCATTTTGATTTACCGAGCAAAGCGAACTTAAAGCAGAGCTTGCGTAACATTAAAGATGAAGCTGAAAAAGATGTTTTAGTGGCAGTGCTAGAAACACACCGTGGTCAAGTGGCATCGGCAGCAAAAGACCTAGGGGTGTCGCGTGCCACTATGTATCGCTTGTTGAACAAGCACAACATAGTGCCTGATGTGAGGCACTACAATAGCAGTTTTATGCGTGATTAAATTTGCTGCTATTTAGATTAATATGTAAAAATCCAGCCTATTGGCTGGATTTTTTTACTTGCTACGCTTACTTGTTACGGCGAAGCCAGCCGAATAGACCTAAGGCGACTAGGCTGAACAGTGGTACTGAACCACCACCGCTAGACTCTGAATCTGGCTTTTTAGGTTCTTTGGGTGGAGTATCTTTCACTACCTTGAACGGGTCATACTTATAGCTAGCCATAGGAAGCGAGTCTAAATTAAGACCTGTTTTAGTTTCGATCCATTGGCGGTAGTAGGAAACTTGCGTATATAAGCCATCCCCATCCGTTAGTCCATCATTTTTGGCACTACATAATGGGCCATTACTGGTTGCACCAACCAAGCGTAAACCTTTATCTGCATCATTTACATTAGCCGGGTTTTGCCAGATCAAGGGACCGCCTGAATCACCACGGCATACGTCTTTTTTCACCGATGCACGGTTTGAGTCAGCACAGACAAAGTAATCACCTTTATATGGAGAACTATCACATTGGCTATCAGGAATACCTGCAAGTTTAACAACTTGAAGTGTATCTGATGTTTTGTTTTGCGTACCTAGGTGTCCCCAACCAGAAGCAATAAGTGTTGCTTGAGAATCCTGACCTTTGACGTAAGTATTGCCAAATTGTTGGTCAGCTTGTGTTTGCTCTGCTGTTGCAAGGTTAGGTTGATTAAAGCTGGCAATTTTAATGGCTTTACCACCAAGATCGTATAGCGACGCCTTCACACGGATCAGTGCAATATCGTTATCAAATCGTGTTGCTTGAATTTGAGGGTCGTAATCTTTATGGGTAATGACTTCCTCAATTTTTGTAGCTTTACTCGCATCTAGGTAGCCACCATAAATATGAGGGTTAGTGGTGCCTGCGAAAATGTAGTCACCTTTTTGCAGCATGACTTTACGACTGCCAAGCTCAATTTTGAACGTACAGTGCGCAGCGGTAACGATCCAGTGTTCAGAAATGATCGAGCCGCCACACATAGTGCCGCTTGACTGGCCGAACACTAACACTTGCCACGGTAGTAAATCTTGAACGGCAGTTTCACCATTCATGACTCGTGGTAGCACTGATGGCTGAAACGATTGATCCAACGATGGGGCGGTAACTGTGGCCTGTGATGCAAAGGTAGCTGTAGCACCCAGCAAGCATAACGTTGCGATAATGGTTTTTGTCTTTTTCATTTGTCACCTTAATGTACGGTGTTTTTATACTATAGGTGCAATATACAGCATTTTAGTGCTATTGGTATGGGGCGTTAATTAAATGTGATGATCATCACCAATAGTAATGATTATTAATTAGAATATAAGTCGCTTGTGGCTGTTACCTGATCGAAAACAAATTAGCGATGACTAGTTATCGAATCTGGTTCTGTTGCTCGTTAATATAGAAGGGTATTTCTTATTATGAAGTTAGGTTTGAAGTTATGGCATTTAGAAATGTAATTGGGTTTGGTGTAGCAGGTAATTTTGCTGGGCATTTAGAGCAGGCAGGCGAAGCGAAAGATTTTTTAGCCGTAGAGGTGAAAGAAGCGATTCAGCCTAAAGCCATTTTTCCATTTTATGTTCCATCAAAGCAAGCAGGCTTTCTGTCTACTTACCCTTTATCGTCAAATACTATTGTGCCACCTAATGATGCCGATAATTTACAAATTGAGCCTGAAGTTGCACTTTTGTGTGATATCGAATATCAGGGTACGCAAGTGATTGGTTTGAAACCGATAAAGTTTGCGGCATATAACGACTGTTCGATTCGTAAGCCTAACGCTAAGAAGATCAGTGAAAAGAAAAACTGGGGTGCTGACACCAAAGGTATTGCTGCTGAGTTGTTTGATCTTGACCATTTAGCAGAAGGCGGTGTGCTAGATGATTATCGCATTGCGAGCTTCCATAAGCGTGGTGATAAAACTGAGCGTTATGGCGAGGATAGCCCTGTAATTGGTTACAGTTACTTTCATCAGCAACTTCTTGATTGGATTATTGATCGTATGAACAACCAGCAAGATGTTGGCCCAACAGAAAATATAGCGCAATTGCTATCGCACGCGGATTACCCATCTCAAGCGTTAATTAGTATAGGTGCAACGCGTTATACAGAGTATGGAGAAACACACTTTTTGCAGTCGGGCGACACCAGTATAGTCGTGGTTTATGATGGTAAACAGTATCAGGAAGATGAAATTGCCCAAATGGCGAAAGCGAACAAATTTGCTAAAAGTGGCTTGTCGGCGCTTGTTCAGCATGTAGCTTAAACGTCACTTTTTGCAGTTTAGCTCTGCTTACTAAAGGTATAGGTGTCATACCTTTTTTAGGCAGAGCGAGTCTGATTATAATCAGCAAGAACGATCAGTTACTTAGGTAGGTTGGTATTAATAGCGGTAAAAGATTTTAAATGCGCCATAAGGACTAATCTCTTGGCTGTCTTCCTCAAAGCTTTTTGTATCAGCTGCCATACTCAAACTGATCCCCCAATTTGAACGATAGAATACAACGCCAGCGATGAGGCTAGCTTGCCAATGTTGCAAGGTAACATCATCCACTTCGATGGGTTTGTCGCCCTCAAGGGTTATATCGTTGAATCGGTATCGACCTTCAAGACCAGTATACAAAAAATAACCTGAATGACTGGAAGAGAGTAAGCCAACATCCGTGATTTGATTAGGTGTAAAGCCAATAGAGCCAAAGGTTTCTGATAGTTGGTTTCCCCAACGTATCACACTCCCAAAGGCTGCTTCACTCCGATAGTTACCTGCATCTAACCTGCCCACCGCGCTCCATTCCCATTGCTTGTCATTGAAGGAAGAGAAACGATTGACGAGTCGATGTCCTTCATAATTAGCATTAGCAACGAGCTCATTTTCAATTTGATAAGCCCAGCCCTTCGGTTCTTTCGATGGGGTAATGCTATGAACGAACTTTTGCGCACTTTCTGCTAGCGCGTTTGGGCCAACAGTTCCTAGTCGTAAGGTGAACTTGTCAGCTTGATTGGCTGTGTATTGGAATATGCCCGTATCTAGGAAGAGTAAGCCAGCATATGGGCGCTCATTAGGTTGTGGTTTTTCTATCGTGATGTCACTCGGGGTCCACATTTGCTGGCCAAGTTTAATACGCCAACCTTGCCAAGCGCGGTTGTTTAACGGTAACCAGTTAGCTAGGGTAGCAATAGGAAAAGGTGCATTGTTAGCCAATTCTGATGTGACGGCTGAACTATAGTTGAGGAAAATGCCATTGGTATAGTTTTGATCATTTTGAACTATGCCGTCATTTTCCATTGAAAATGAAATACTACTAAAAGTATGTGGCGTTGTTGTATTGGCGGCGTGTACGTTTACCACTAATGCACTGGTGAAGAGTGTAGTCATAGCGATAATGGGAAAGCCAATTGTGGCTTTCTTGTATATTCTCATCGACTGCCTTATTGATAAATCACATACATGCATAAAACAAAACTTATACGATATGCTATTTTAAAACACTGACGAACCAGTCAAATTTACGATTTAGACTTAAATTAATCAGCATAAATGATGAGATCATTGATGGACTGGTATTACATCAAACCGGATAGTGTGAAGAGATAAAAGGAACCATTGTGGATATACCATCATCAGTTATTTCGGCTCAATGGCTTAACCAGCATATTGATCACCCATCAATAACCGTCTTGGATGCCAGCTGGTTTATGCCAGGATCAGGACGCTTCCCTCAACAAGAGTGGGCTGCTAAACGTATACCTGACTCACTTTTTTTTGACTTTGATAACAAGATAAAATCACATGAGTCACCGTTACCACACATGTTACCTACAGCTGAAGGCTTCGCATATGAAGTATCTAAGCTTGGCATTAGTAACGATAGCACCATAATTATTTACGATACGATAGGGTTATTTTCATCACCAAGAGCGTGGTGGATGTTCAAAGCCATGGGACATCACAATGTTGCAGTACTTGATGGTGGCTTACCTGCATGGCTAGCGGCTGGTGGTGAGATAGAAACACATACACCTCACGGTAATATAGCCCCTTCTTCTTATATAGCGAGTCGCCAGCCTAACTGGATAGCAAGTGCTCAAGACGTTAGTAAGCAACTGACTAATGAGGCGGTAACGATTGTTGATGCGAGACCTGCTGAACGATTTGCAGGTAAGCAAATTGAACCTCGAGCAGGAGTTCGTAGCGGACACATGCCTAATGCTAAGAATTTGCCTTTTGCTAAAGTGGTTTTTGATGGCAAGTTAGCGGATAAGTCTAGGTTAAATAAATACTTTGATGAGTTAGCACCAACTGAGCAGCAATATATATTTAGTTGTGGTTCGGGGATCACGGCGTGCATTCTTGCGCTGGCTGCAGAGCAGACGGGACGGAAGCACATCGCGGTTTATGATGGCTCATGGACTGAGTGGGGGAGTAACGAACAATATCCAGTTGTTAAAGAAGAGTAAAGCTCATTCCTTTTCAATCAGAGAGAATAAAACAGGCTTGATCTAGGTTTATGATTAATGTGGTATCACATCAAAATCAACGCGATGAAGCCTGTTTAACCTAAAGTATTAAGCCCGTATCGGCTTGGTATACATTAGGTTATTCTATTTTCGAGGCAAGATAGCCTTGCTCATCAATAATAGACTGTCCTTGAGGAGACACGATGTAATCGACAAAACTTTTCGCTGCTTTATCTGTTGTTAACGCTGTGTCTTTATATAGCATTAAGAAAGGTCGCGAAATTTGATATTCACCCGACTCGAGGTTCTCAAGGGTGGGTGATACACCTTCAAAATCAAGTGCTTTTATTGAATCATCGATTGAGCCCAAAGAGACATAACCAATAGCATGCTGATTACCCGAAACTAAGCTCTTAACCATACCATTTGTATTTACAACAATCGCTTGTGGATTGATGTCGGAAACACGAACTCCTTTGATATCTTTGGTTAATTCCATGAAATCTTCAAAAGAAAAGCGAGAACCCGATGCGTTTTCACGGCTAACAACTGCAATCTTACGATCTGGCCCATTCACTTGGTTCCAGTTAGTAATTTCACCATGGTAAATTTGAGATATTTGTTCTTTTGTTAGGTTTTTAATCGAATTGTTTTTGTTCACGACTAAAGCAATGCCATCATGCGCAAAAGTGACACTATTAAGCTTGGTTTGAATTTCATCTTCGGTTAAGTAACGAGAACTCATACCGAGTCGTGCTACTCCTTTTTGAACCGCAGTAATACCCGCAGACGACCCTATCCCTTGAACGGCAATCTGATTGTCATTTTTATCTGCTGAGTAGGTTTCAGCTAACACTTCAACAATATGACTTGCTGAAGTAGAACCTGACACAGTCAGGGTTTCTGCTTGTGCGTTGAATGTCAAGCCAATGCATAGTGCTAGCAGAGTAGTAGCCCGTGGGAACATAGACTTTCTCCATATTGAAATAATTTGCGACATCTTATTACGGAGATATGACATTTATGTGAAAACCAACATGAGTATGTGCAAGTGCGATAAAAGAGTATCCATATAGATCGGCAGTGGATGCATTAAGTACGTATGGCTAGCACTTTTTGTGCTTTATGGGAACTAAGTGGAGAGGGAAGGTAAGAGTAGATATTTATAAATATCAGACTTTGCTTCAAATAATGCAGATTACAATTGACAAATTTATCGATGCAAGAAGAAATCCGCTGCGAACATTGATACACACCGCATTTTGCTATGCCCACTGTTGCACTTGGTGTCTAAATGGAGATATATATGATGATAGATGCATTTGATCGAGCTGAAATTATACCCTGAAGGGTGCTTGCGCTGACTTGGTATTGGTAGTGGGGATAAAACGCTTGGTTCGGAGAAATGTATGGAATGCCATGATTTGGTGAGTAAAGTTAAGGAATAGGGTAGGGCAGACTATGGAAACAGTCGAATTTGTCGAATTACTATCAAAAATTGAATCCTTGAATGATGAGCAACTAAAGGTGTTATATCTACAATCTAAGTACGCGTATAATCAGCATAAAATATTGGATGTGAATCAAATTGTTAGCCAAGAAGAGCTAGAATTATTGTTGCAGCATTAAAGCATCAGTAAACGTGAGCGCTGGAAATTGTATGTATTTCTCATCGCGCTTTTTAGTGCGAGCCCAGTACAGTGTGTTTATTCTTTTCTGCTTTCTTTTTGTACATTTCTTTATCGGCATGAGCCAAGATGCTATCTGGATCAGATAGATTGCCAGCATGATAAGGCACAATACCGATACTCAGATCAATATCGAAGTTTTGTCGCATCATTTTTGTCGATTGGTATAAAAGCTCAACCCATTGATGGGTTGCTTCATTATTATCTGTCGGTAAGAGTACGACAAACTCATCCCCGCCAATGCGGTAAATATTGCTGCCTTCTGGACTGGTTGTGCGGAGCATAACTGCAATCTCAATCAGTAATTCATCCCCACGTTTGTGGCCAAATCGGTCGTTCACCTTTTTGAAGTTATCAATATCAATATAAGCTAATACGCCACGCTGAAGTTGAATAGCAATAGTGTCGAAACGACGGAATAGCGCTCGTCGATTTTCTAACTGAGTGAGACTGTCTTGAAATGCGTGTTTACTGAGTTCTTCTTCTAAATGGTGAGCTTTCTCGATTTGTGCATTTAAACTCGCGATCAGTTTTTGGCGTTGTTGGAGCATTTTAATAAAGCAAAGGCACATAAGGAAAACACCGATGTGCATAAAAACGTCGTCTGAATTATCAATTAACCAGTGATCGTTAAGTTCTGGCACTTCATCAAGCAAGTCTGCAATCACACCAATCGAATAAGTACCGAAAGCCAGCATTAGCCAGCCTTTCATCTCACGCCCAAAATCCTCTTTTAATAGCATAATGATAAGCACTAGCGTCATTATTGACGTCATGACTTCAAGCATGCCGCTTGATGGGACGAAAGCTGAAAACAGAACGCCGATACAAATGACGACAGTTAATCGTGCTGGGAGTTGAGATACTTTGTTCATATGCATCGGCTTACTTTATAAAATTGATATTATCTTCGCAAAGTTAATAAAGCGGAACAAGCCTACTATTTAATAATGCTGATAAACGCTATACGAATCTTTTTTGACACGAACAAAGTTGCATTTTATGAGTTAAAATTGACTCTTAAGCTGTTTAATTAAAAAGTGTTTTTGAAGGAAGGTAGTTTTAGTAAACGGCAAAATAAGCGGTAAATACTAAGTGTGACTTTACTCTCAGAATTGGAAACATAGATTTCAGACTACATTGTACAACAAGGGTTTGGTATATAGGTATGTAACAAAATATTTCCATTTACAATGCTGTAACATTTGGTGTTTATGTCTATTCTTGAAATGACTAGGAATTGTTGTGCATTACTGCGAACAGTTTACGCACAAGGACATAACAATAGAGGTCGGACAATATGTTAACAATGGCTAGAACAACACAGCCCAATGGTGCTTTGGTATCAGAGCGGATTCAGAAGCTCATCAAAGCATTATCTAATGGGGTCTATGAAAGAGAAGAAACCATTAAGCTCTGCCTACTTGCAGCATTGGCCGGTGAAAGTGCTTTTTTGCTAGGCCCCCCTGGTATAGCAAAGAGCCTTATCGCTAAGCGTCTTATTCAAGCATTCGATAATAGCCGTTTTTTTGATTACCTGATGACCCGTTTTTCAACGCCTGAAGAGGTGTTTGGCCCCCTTTCTATTCAGGAATTAAAAGATAACGGCAAATACGTGCGCCTTGTTGATGGCTATTTGCCAACGGCAGAAGTGGTCTTTCTTGATGAAATTTGGAAAGCCGGCCCTGCCATCTTGAATACGTTGTTGACTGTTGTAAACGAACGTACTTTTAAAAATGGTCAGGAAATTTTGCCTGTTCCAATGCGTTTGCTGATCACGGCTTCAAACGAATTGCCCGATGAAGACAGTGGATTAGAAGCGCTTTACGACCGAATGTTAGTACGCGTATTCGTTAACCGTATTCAAGAGAAACAAAACTTTAAAGCCATGTTGATGGGGGAGAGCACGATTCAAGAAGTTGACCCTGCCCTGACGATTAAAGATGAAGAATATCAACAGTGGCAAGCGCACCTTGAAAATGTCGAGCTAGATGAAACGATTTTTGAAAAGATTTATCAGCTGAAAAGCATGATTGAAGAAAGAGTAGACTCAGGTGAGGGGCTGGCTGAAGACAGTGAGTTATATATTTCAGATCGTCGTTGGAAGAAGTCAGTGCGCTTATTAAAAGCGAGTGCTTTCTTCAATGGCCGAGGTGAGATTAACCCGTTGGATCTGTTGTTACTGCAAGACTGTTTATGGCATAGCCCTGAATCACGCCATGTGGTGCGTAATATTATCCGTGATTTTGCTACTCAAAAGGCTTTCAACCAAGAAGCTTCCCAAGCGGATGCCAATGAAGCGCAAGCGCTTCTTGATGGTATTAATAAAGAAGTAGCTGACACATTAAGCATGTCGTTTTCGCGCGAAACCATGATGCGAAAAGAGTGGTTTAAGTATGATTTCTCAGGCGCTAAACGCTATACGGTCAACCATAATCCGCGCATGATTAAATTGGTGATGCTGCAACAAAATCCATCGGTGTCCGAACAAGAGAAAGGGGATGGTCGCTGGGTATACGTTGATGGTGATGAGTTTGAAAAGAAAATCAAAACGGGCCAGTGTGATATCTATGGTTTTGTGAATAAGAATACCAACCTTTGTCGACTACAGTTTGAAGTGGACGCTAATTTACAGTTAGTGATTAAAGATATCGCTAACAGAGCCGTGCTAGTGGGTATAGCGGGCTCTCGTGGTATTAGCGCAACTCAGAAAGCGAATTGGCAAAAAGAACTTGATCGAGCATCAGAGAAGGTCGTTGATGCTGAGCATAATATTAAAAAGTCACGTAGCTCTTTCCATGGTGCATTACCGCATAACTTCGTTGAATCAGAACTGCCTGAGTTGATTGAAAATAGCATAGCAATGGCATCAGATTCAGTGACTGAGCTAAAACGCCTAGTTGAGAAAGGTGCGTTTCGTATTGCCCACCTTTCAGACTACTTTGCATAAATCAGCATATCAGTTGGTACGAGTAACGAGGATCCTGACTTATGCCAGTATCAGAAAGTATTAATCTTGCAATGATGGTGGCTGAATCAGGCATCGTTGATTCTGCCATTCATGAGCTATTGATGCGCCCGCAATTAATCATGGCGGCAGAAGCTAATCCCGGTATTAAAACCGCCATGAAAAACCAGATCATCAAGTGGCGTGGTCAGGTACAGCAACGCATTACTAAAGTTAGTGTCGAAGATCGCTTTAAACAAGAAATAGCACTTTATGAACAAGCCATTAATTGGAATGAAGAGTATTTTATTAGCCAAGCAGATAGCATAGTAAAGCAGCTAGAAGGGCACTCTACGTTTTACTTTAAAGCCAAATCGCTGGTTACTAAAGAGCATGCTAAGCACAACCCTATGTTCCAGAGCTATTTCTGTAGTCAGTGGTATCAGCATTTAACAGAAACGCTTAAACAAGCTCAGCTCGATGAGTTAGAACAGCATAAAGAGCAGTTGCTTGCTGATTTATATCAACGTATCGAAACCATGCAGCAAATGGAGCAAGTGAGCGATGCGGGTGACGAAACAAAAGTTGGTCGCTTATGGGATATGGCAAAAGCCAAGCTAACCCGTACTGATGTCGAATCGATGAAATCGGTCGCTCGTTTTCTTAAACGTAATGATGGTTTGAAAGAGATCGCTGAAAAACTAGGTCGCATGGCCAGCGAAATTGATGACCCTAATAAGGAAAGGGTACGTTCAGAAGATATTCGTATGGTGGAAGAGCGTAGCGATAATGTTTCTGACGATATTGTCGGTGTGCACGAAAGTGATGACTTATCAAAGTTATTGCCGAATGAAACCATGTTTTTGGCATATCCTGAGTTGGAAGTGGTGTTTTATAAGCACTTAGTTGATAAGCGCCTAATGAACTACCGTGTTCAAGGGACACAGCGCAAACTACGCAAAGTGAAAGCCTATAAACGCCAGAGTAAGCAAGTGGAGCAAGACAAAGGCCCATTTATTGTTTGTATTGATGCATCGGGTTCTATGTCGGGCTATCCTGAGCAATGTGCTAAGGCCTTGGCTTATGGTTTGATGCAAATTGCGTTGGCTGAAGATCGTGATTGCTTCGTGATCATGTTTTCGACTCAACAAATTACTTACGAACTCACTAAGCAAGATGGCCTGAGTGAAGTGCTAAATTTCTTGTCTTATTCATTTCATGGCGGTACGGATCTGTCACCAGTCTTAGATCAGTCGATTGATTTGATGTGTGGTGAAAAGTACAAGAATGCAGATTTAGTTGTGCTGTCTGATTTTATTGCGCCATCACAGCCAGAAGAAATGTTACGTCGAATTGATAAATTGAAAGCAAGCAGGAATCGCTTTCATGCTGTAACACTGTCGAAGTACGGTAACCCTGCCTTGATGGATATATTTGACCATTGTTGGTCTTATCATCCATCGAAGTTCAGCCGTTTAATGAAATGGCGCTAAATTAACGTTTTGCTAAACGCTAAAAAATCGGCTTGTTAGCCGATTTTTTGTTGTAACTAAGTGCTACTATTCTGCAAAATATTTACTCAGTGCTTGCTTCCATTCTGGACTTTTTCGTACTTTTAATAGCGCGCGGTTAAGTACTTCTTCATAAGGGCTGTTATCGCCAATCGCAAAGCCGTAATTTTGTTTTTCAAACTGGTAAGGCAGTACAGAAAGGTCAGTATATTTACCATCTTCCTTGGATTTTTTTATCAGGTATTTTAAGACAGCATCATCGGCAACAATTGCGTCAACTTCTTGTTTGTCTAGTGCGGTGAGCATTTGTTCTGTCGATTCATAGGTTCTATGGACAATACTGTGATTGGTTAGATATATCGAGGAAGTTGAGGCAAGCTTGGCACCAACGTTTAGATTGGCTAAATCATTCGGGCTTTTAATGTCACTGCTCAATAATCCTAACGTAAAAGTACTGGCCAGTATTGCGGTAATACTGGCAATAAAAAGCGTCGTCGTAATGGCCAGTAGCACGGTAATAAAGCGGCCTGTTAATGTTTTGAATTCGTAATAATTAAAAGGACCTTTGGTAATAAAGAGTAGCCCTAATAAGAATCCTTCCAATAACCGCGCCGCGCGTGACGGCATTGAGTACAATTTATCATTTACTTTGTGCTCTAGCAGATAATATATTCCCCCCACGAAGGCGGCAGCAGCGAAAATAACCACTAAAATAAATAATAGTTTTTTGTTGGTAATGATATTTAACAGTGTCGTTAGATGCCCTTGCTCTTTTACGGCTATTGCGAGTGATGTTTCGTAGAAAGAATGTGTGAAATCTAGGATGAGCTCACGTTCTTCAGTGATTGAGATGCAGGATACCGCAATATCGACGTTACCAGTGCTTACATCATCAAGCAGCTCTTTTAATTCATGGCTAGATATTTCGAAATTCACATCAAGACTTTCTGCCATTTTTTGCCACAGAAATATACTTAGCCCACTATAGGTTCCATTTTCATCCGTCATTACAAACGGAGGGCAGTCGTAGCTACCAACTTTAACCGTCTGCGTGTTGGCATATGCAGAGCTAATCATCGCGCCAATTAAAACTAAAAATATGGCTAATGTGATGATATATGTGGCCAATCGCTGGTATTCACCCTTCATTGTCACCTCCGTTCAATCTCGTAAGTATAAAAGTGATTCTGATCAATGACTGACGTAACAGTGAGACGATAAAGACGAATGTTAATAGCGAGACTTAGGGGCTAGTCTATCCTTACTATTAATATTGTTAACATAAGCCGCGTAAATACAATACGAATAAAAAGGGCGAGGCAAGAGCTCCATTGATGAACAGAGATTCTCCCTTCGTGTTTGTTCTTGTGGCTGAGTAGGAGCATAAGATGAAACGGTTGTTGTTATGTTTTTGGATCGTTTTACTCTGGGTACCATCTTTTACTTATGCAGATGATGTGTGGGTTATTGAAATTAAAGGGGGGATCGGCCCTGCAATAAGTGATTATGTTTCACGAGAAATTGTATTGGCCCAAGAGCAGCAAGCAAAATTTATCGTATTGAAAATGGATACCCCTGGAGGCCTTGATACTTCAATGCGAGAAATCATTCAAGCTATTACCATTTCACCTATTCCTATTGCAACATGGGTCGGCCCAGCAGGATCTCGTGCTGCGAGTGCAGGAACATACATACTGCTTGCAAGTCATATTGCTTCAATGGCACCAGGGACGAATTTAGGCGCCGCGACGCCTGTTTCGCTAGGCGGGCCGCAGCGCGATAAAGATTCTGACAGTAATAACCCGTTTGCACCTAAACAAGAACAACCTGATGAGGCTTCTCGTTCCCAACCCGCACCTTCCTCAGAACAATCACCATCGGACAGCTCAGATCAAACAGACAAAACAACAGGTACAAATAAGGATGAATCTGAAGCCGCGGGTAAGCCTGAGCAAACCGATAACGCACCTGGAGAGGGTGATAAAATTGCCGCAAAAACAGCGATGGAAAAGAAGGTGATGAATGATGCAGCGGCTTATATTCAAAGTTTAGCCAAGTTGCATGGTCGTAACGAAGTATGGGCGGAAAAAGCGGTTACGGAAGCAGCGAGCCTAGATGCGGAAAGTGCTCTAGCGAAAAATGTCATTGATTTTATCGCACCTAATCTTGACCAATTGATTGCTAAAGCGAATGGGCGAACTGTGATTGTGAATGGAGTTCAAAGCGACATAGCCCTCTCTAATGTTGCATACATTGAACGTGAACAAGACTGGCGATTTAAATTACTCACTGTCATTACCAACCCCAATGTTGCTTATATCTTGATGTTGATTGGGATATACGGCTTATTGCTTGAATTTTATAATCCAGGGGTAGGGTTACCTGGTGTACTTGGTGGTATTTGCCTCATTTTAGCTATGTATTCGCTGCAACTGCTACCTGTTAGCTATGCAGGGCTAGGTTTGTTGTTACTGGGTATTGCACTCATGATTGCAGAAACCTTTAGCCCGAGTTTCGGTATTTTAGGGTTAGGGGGGATTGTTGCTTTTGTGTTGGGTTCTGTCATGTTGATGGATACCGAAACCCCCGGATTTCAAATCGCTGTTCCGCTTATTGTGGGGTTAACCGTTGTTTCTGCACTGTTTTTCTTTGTCATTATTGCATTACTGCTCAAAGTACGTCGTCGCCCAGTAACAACGGGCGTGCAACTTATCCAAGGGCAGATTGCCACCGTGATCTGTGGTTTTCCTGGCGAAGGGAAAGTCATGGTTGATGGTGAGATCTGGCAAGCTCGTTCTAATATGCAATACCAACAGGGAGACCATGTTGTGGTGACAAACATTTCAGGTCTATGGCTTGATGTAGAAAGCATTAAGAAGGAATAAGATCATGTTTACCTATTCGTTAGCGACCATCATAGTGCTGGTAGTTGCCCTGATCGCCAGCATGTTTAAAGTTCTACGTGAATACGAGCGTGCAGTGGTGTTTTTGCTCGGACGATTTTATGAAGTAAAAGGTCCTGGTTTGATCATTATTGTGCCAGTGATCCAACAAATGGTGAGAGTGGATTTACGGACAATTGTATTGGATGTACCGACTCAGGATTTGATCACTCGGGATAACGTCTCTGTTAAAGTGAATGCCGTGGTTTATTACCGAGTGGTTGACCCCAAAATGGCCATTAACAATGTCGAAAATTACCATGAGGCAACCAGTCAGTTATCACAAACGACCTTACGTTCAGTGTTAGGGCAGCATGAGCTTGATGAATTGTTATCGGCACGAGACGAATTGAATAATGATTTACAAGGGATCCTCGATCAACACACAGATAACTGGGGGATCAAGATTGCCAATGTTGAAATAAAGCATGTGGATTTAGATGACAGTATGGTGAGAGCGTTAGCACGCCAAGCTGAGGCTGAACGTTCTCGTCGTGCTAAAGTTATTCACGCTACAGGTGAGTTAGAGGCGTCGGCAAAGTTGAGTGAGGCAGCTAAAGTGCTTAATCAATCCCCGAATGCTGTTCAGCTTCGTTATATGCAAACCTTGACGGAAATTGCGAATGATCGCACCTCTACCATTATTTTCCCTATGCCCATTGATTTGGTTGATAAGTTCTCATCACGGCTAGATGTGAGTGCATTATCTGGTGGCAACAAGCCCTCTAAACCGAGCCAGCCTAGTGATAGTGGTGATAACTAACAACTGGTTTGAATTAAACGGTAAAAGTAACAGCACCATGATTGTTGTATGTATCAATCATGGTGCTGATTTATTGAGTGGAACTGTATTGTTTAAGATCGTTGCAGCATGAAGGTTTGGTATTCCAAATCGTTAAACTGTTTATCCAGCATGACCAAACCAATGATGGTGGTAAGTAGCATGGTGACAGCAAAACCATAGCCATAGAAAACAGGGCCAAGTTCTATACTGATATGGGCAAATATGTAGTTACCCACCGCCATGAAAACCGTTAGGGCAAGTGCCGAGTAGCGTTTATCAAGGTAGTACATCACGTTAAGAATTGACATGACCAATACCTGCAAACTTACCCCCACTAAGTCGACATACAGTAAGTGAAGATAGGAGAGGTCAATGTTTAGCGCGACCAAAATATCTTCAGCCCACAGTAGCAATAGGGCGAGGGTCATGCCTTGCACTTTAAATATTTCATAAATACTCTGACGACACGCAAGTACCATACGGTCTTTTAGTAGGTAAATAGACTGTAGCGTTGCCCCTTCTCGGACTGAATCATAAAATTTTAAACACGCATCAGCAAAATCCGTTTCCATCCTCAGCATAAATACAGCCATACCGGGAACAATCGCCAGATAAGCGATGAAGATGGGTAAATCGTAGATATATGACGCGCGAAATAAATCGATAACTTGGTGGGAGGTCTCTTCCCTAAACCAAAAGACAAACTTATCTAGCCATACGCCAAGGTTGTAGAAAAAACCGCACAGTATTAGCGAGAAGAAGGTTTTCTTCGGATCTAAAAACTCAAACGAGACCAGTTGATTGGCGGGGTAGTCACGAATAACGTGGTAGAGGAAGGCAAACGTGAGTAATGCTTGGCATGAGGTAAAAATAAGCATCAAACCCAGCAAGCCATCTGAGGTATAAACAAAACTTAACCCGACCATTAAACCATAGCTGATCATCATGGTGATGAAGATACGGTAATACTCTTTCATCCCACTTAAGAAGATCAAGATTAACCACTGATTACAGAGCAGTACGAGCGAGGTGAAGATGGTGACTTTGACCGCCGGCTCTATATGATCAGAAAAAGCCATGATCCCGCCGCCAATGAATGCAGCAAGTACACTGGTGACAAGCATTGAGCCTAATAGGTTAGGGACAATTCTGTGTTCTTGTTTAGCAAAAATAAGATCCGAGATAAAACGGGTCAGCAATAGCTGGAATAGGCCACTAATGATGAGCGAGCCAGCCATTAGATAAGTGACCAATACTAAGAACTGAACGATGACGTAAGTGGGAAACACCCAACCGACACTGAGAATACCAATCGCAAGCAAGGCGAGAATAGACAATACCCAAGGCCCTGAGCTGATTAAGCCCGCGAGACCGTATGCTTCTAGCATTGAAAGGATGGTGTTCTTTTTTAGAATCTTCCTTAATTCAAACCCGATTCCCGCCATCAATGGCCTCCTGATAGAGTTTTCGGTACGAGTCGTACATCATTTTTTCATCGTAATAGCGTACGACACGAGCTTTCCCTATATCGCCTGCTTTACGCCATTGTTCTGCATCACCCAGCACTCGAGTAATCGCGTTAGCGCCATCAATCGGACTCGCAATGGGAATAATTTCACCGCAAGATCCAAGTGCAGCATCGTCACCTGCTGCGCCATCGATTATTTCACGGCAAGCACCTACCTCGGTTGCTATGCAAGGAATGCCTGCGGCCATGGCTTCAAGTAAAACCAATGGCTGTGCTTCACTAATAGAAGTCAGCATCATGACGCCAAGTTGAGGCATCATTTCTGCAACATTCTGGCTGCCTAACATTTTCACATTGTTTTCTAGCCCTAAGCTTTCAATTAAAAGTTCGCACTCATGAACATAATCGGTGTCTTCTTCTGTTGGGCCAATAATCCAACCTTCAACATCTGGCAGGGTTTCGACGGCCCCTCGAATAGTACGGATAAAGGTTTTGATGTCTTTAATCGGTACAACACGACCCACAAGGCCAACAACCATAGGCGGTGTTTCAGGGCGTAGCTTATAAGCTTCCCCAAATCGGGTTGTGTTGATTCCATTTACGATCACTTGAGTTCGACTATCGGGCGCACCATCTTTGTGTTGGCGTTGGCGGTTTCCCTCAAACAATGAGACGATTTTATTGGCCTGATGATAAGCCGTCAGGCCTAGTTGTTCAAAGAAGCGGATCCATGTTTTACGGGTTAAATCCATGCCCTTATGCATGCTGATATCAATAAGTTTATGGCGATCTTTGATCCAAGTTGCCTGCGCTAAATCGATTTTACGCTCTTTGGTATAGATGCCATGCTCGGTTAACAAGTATGGATTGTCAGTTCGCTTCTGACAGAGAGCGCCAAGAAAGCCCGCATAGCCAGTAGAGACGCTATGAAAAACTTTTGCATCGGGTAAATTTTGCGATATCTGCGATAAGATAAACAAGGGCTGATAGATGTTGCGATAAGTCCAAAAGTAATCAACAAAAGATTGGTGTTCAGCCGATGCCATATATCTATCGGTTAGTACATCCCAAGAAGCTTCGCTGTAGAGGAAGTCACTGAGCGTTAGTTGGTTATTTTTACCTAAAAAGTCGGAGACATCTTTCAGTAACTCTTCAGGGATCGGTGCATCGTTTTTATCAAAAAAGGATAAGAATTTTCCCCATGCATCGAAGAGCTTGCTGTTTCCTCTGCGTGCTTTGGGTTTCAAATTACCGTTATTAGCAAGCAGGTAGTGGACTTCAAACCCGACCACATTATCGGGAAAGTCATAAGCGGGTTTATCGTAAAAATCAGGGTGCCCACCTAAGAAAATCAAATGGAAATTGAACTCAGGTAAGCCACTGATAATTTGATGAACCCAACTCGATACGCCGCCTCGAACATACGGGTATGTCCCTTCGAGTAGTAGGCATATGTCGATGTCATTATCTTTATTCATGCCCAATATTCCTTTATTTGGCTGAGTTTTTCACCTTTTTGCTCGGGGAAGTAACTTATGTAATATTTGGCGGTTTCGTAATCGCCAGCCTCATAAGCCGCTTCAGCAAGGTAAGGTGCAACTTGCTTGACCCTCAAGCCTCCATCCATAGCTTGGGTTAAATATTGAAGTGCCTCTTTGGGACGTTGCTGCTCCAGCATGACTCGCCCTAGCAGCAAGTAGCTTGATGCATTCGATGAAATATTATTGGTGAGCGTGAGGTAGTGCTCTGCTTGATCTAAGTAGTGTTTGCGTAAAGCGCCTTCAGCAATGCCTAAGTAACATAGCTCCCAATATTGCTGGGCAATTTCATAAGCTTTACTGGCTTGTTCTTTATATTGGAACTGGCTCTTGAAAA
Source organism: Photobacterium kagoshimensis (assembly GCF_050337045.1). Taxonomy (NCBI): domain Bacteria; kingdom Pseudomonadati; phylum Pseudomonadota; class Gammaproteobacteria; order Vibrionales; family Vibrionaceae; genus Photobacterium; species Photobacterium kagoshimensis. The sequence continues at coordinate 44,950 of NZ_JAKJSO010000015.1, forward strand.
GAGATATCGCCTCATTTATTTGAGATTCGATGGTTTCTAATGATGCATAAGCCAATAAGCGTACATCATCGGACAGATCTTTTAGTGCAAGCTGTAATAACGGTACGGCCTGGGGTTTGGGTAAATGACGAATCGCGCTTACCGCCAATAAACGTCGTTCAGGATCGTCGTTATGAAGCAATATCTCCCTTAGGGCTCCTGCACCAAATTGGGTGCTAGATAAGTCGCCAGGGCTTTGCGGTAGTGGTGCTTCTTCGCATTCTTGCCAGGTGATTAGGCTCTGTCTTCTCGGAATATATAATGCGACGAGCAAAGATGAAGCGGTACCTATCATGCCAACGAGAGGCAAGAAAAAATTGAACAAAAACAAAAAGCTTACAGAGCTTATTACCGGTGTTTTGTATTTATTAGGCAGCAAAATCCAACAGAGCAGGGTAAAGCTGGCACATGCCATTGCATGGCTTGAGATAAACCCAAGCCAATGCATCTGCGTCATATCTTTATTGAGCAGAGTGTAAAAGCCGATTGTTTCAAACGCGAGGGTCTGAAGGAATAGCCAAGCTTTCATCATAAGCTCCTAGTTCATCCATGAAGGCCGTGATCTCTGCATTGTCCGTGTCTAAAGAGAGTGGCCCGAGGATATCAATATCGCTGATAGCCTCTCCTATGGTGTTTTCCAGTAAATCGGTGACACGAGAAATGTATTGCTGGCTGTCGTATGTTGTTGTAAGGGGGAGTAAGACCACTAATACTGGCTTGTTCGAAAGTGACTTACATTTCCAGTAGACGTCAGCCCCTCGGCGGTAGTTGATCACGCTGTTTAATACATTGGCATGTTTCCCTGAGCTATCAACAAAGGCCACCATATTACTATCAGCGCCGTAATGGCGTTTATTGTATTTAGCCCGTGCCATGTAGTTTAAGAAGAGATTGCTCTGGTTGGCTTTCAGTATTGGGGTCAGTAAAGCATCACTGAGTAAGTCTGCAGCATGGTTCGCGACAAGTGAGAGTAGTGCTACATTAGCTGGTGTTAGCATGAAGAATTTTGCATTTTCCGCTAAAGCAACAGCTTGTAAATTACCCATAGTATCGAGTAGAGGAATGCAGAGTTGGTAACGGGATTTATGTACCTCATTTTCACCTAGGGTTGCCGGCGACAGTAACTTTTTGGATTCGAGCATATCTTGCAGCATAGGGTCTTTAATGATGAGCTGATGGTGATCCCCTATGATTGCCTGAGGTTGTTTCTCTATTTTGTTGTTAGTCACTTTATAAAGGCCTGCCACTTGTAATCCGCCTATTTCAGCAAGGAGGTTGAGCAGTGGATGCCCGATGTTTTCAATCCGCTTGTCAGCATGCGCGGAAGCAATTTTTTGTAAGGTATTGATACTGGCACGTAGGCTGATTGTTTGGCCCGCAGTTCGCTGTTCTAACTGATCGTGTGAGACTTTAAGCAGGTGATAGTTTTTGGTGAAGCTATCAAGCTTTTGGCTCATGTATTGATGATCGAGGATATGACGTTGATTGATATTGTGCCAATAATCTCGAAATTCACCTGCAATCATCGCTGTTAAAATTGTCCCAACAGCCAATGAGAAGGGGTAAAATTCAAGCACATTGGTGATCCGCATTGCTGTGGCTAAACCAGCGGTTGTGATTAGGGCACATATAAACCCTTTGGCAAACCCATAGCGAAGCGAGATCAAAAGGGGGCCAAAAATAGGCCAGAAAAAGTTATGATCTGTTGAGGTAGGGGCTAACGAATCTGACTTCATCCAAATAAAGATTGCCAGCAGTGCAATCACGGCGGTTTCCAGCCATGCAAAGCCATCTTCTTTAAAGCCAATAATGAAGCGGTGCCATAGTTTATTCATAAGCCTACTCGCAGAATCTATTTCTTTTTGAATCCACAATCGTTGTCATGCTATTTGAGTTTCTCAATATTGATCCCATCTAGCAGTTCATCGATCACTATATGCCCTGTGCCGCTAACACTTTCACGCCCCCAACCACCACGAGAGCCCGTTGCACGCCACAGTGTTGCTTTACTTCTTGCCGATTTAATCTCTAGCGTGATCCCAACTGCAGGCTCACCATCTAACCCGCTTTTATAGTGCCACTCTTCCACAGAGCCTGTAATTATGTAATCGACAGGTTGTGATGCTAACCACGCTTGTGCTTGTTTTCGTTTAGCTGAATCATCAATAATCACGGCGAGATCATTTGTGTTTAGCTCAGGATATATAGTGGCACGGATCCCTTTGGCGTAAAGCTGAGCATTGAGAATCTTCTCTGCTTTTTCTGCCGCCATTGGTGTATTCGAGTGGTTTGCCATAGGCATAATGGCCCAATTACTGTTTGCTGAAAATAACGGGCTATCTGGCACTTGATAGCTAGAACAGGCGCTTAACCCTGCAATTGAAGCGGCAAGTAAGATGCGTTTCATCTGACTTCTCCCTATTAGAAACTGTAGTAATAGCCAAAAGCTACTTTTAGCGACTCATCGCCATTTCGGTCTTGGCTTTGCCAATCAACACCCATGTAGAGTTCGTCATTGCCTATAATTCGCCAGCCGAGGCCAGCGCTTAGCGTCATATCAATTTGTTGTGCTTCTACGTTATAGCCAACTGAATTATCAAGCCAATAACGCGGTGACGGTACGGTCGCTCCAGGTACACCTGGCTCCCCATGCCATAAACGATGGCCAATCGATAATCGCTGATAACGTTCTGCAATAAAATCATTGGGTGTAAGCGGGCGGGGGCCTTGTTGCCACGTATTGACACCTTTCATAGGGCTAGAGCTGTGGTTGACCTGCTGCATGCTAAATTCGCTATAAACTTGCCATGCTGGGTCATTAAAGAAAAATTGTTCACTAGCGCGGATATTCATGTCCCAACCGCGGCCGATATCATCACCAAAACGCGTTGATAAATCATGAAGGCTGACTTGCATTGCTAGGTTTTCACGTGCTGTAGGTTGATAGTTCAGGTTGATACCAAGAACATTATCTTGCCCAGCAAGGGTCATTAATTGACTGGCCTCGAGATGATTGTTAATGCCTAATTTAATCCCACCAGACCAATAGCTTTTTAATTGGGTGCTAAATTCGGCTAATACACCTAGGCGTTGATCGCCAACACCCTGAGCGATATCTGCTTTAACAGCCCATGTGCTCTCATTTTGTTGCCAGTAAAAACCACCTCTTACTCGGAATTCATCATCAATGGGCGTTTTACCTAACAGCTCAGGGGTATCTGCTTGCTGGTAATCACTGCCTAGGCGGTAATAGCCGTTGTAGTGCGGCGCATAATAGTCAAGACTGAAGCGATTAATGTCCCATTGCGTGATGGCTGTGTGTTGGGCACGAACGCTGTGTGTTTTATTCGGGTGTTGATTGACATGATTCTTACGTAGTTGCTTTTCGGCCACTTCATCAGCGAGTGCGCCAATTTCCTGCTGCGCTTGTTGCCATGCTTGTTGGTGCCTACCAACGGCCTGTAGCGCGTAGTTTTTATCAGCAATGGGCAAGGTCAATGATTCAGTGAGGAGCTTTTCCATTGCTTCACGATCATGCTTCTCTATCGCAAAAGAGAGTTGCTGCCAATCCGGTAGTTGGTATTGGCTGAGCGCGGTTTTTTCGTGCCAATAAAGTGCAACATCAGGACGCCCTTGAGCAAGATAGTATTGGATTAACTCGGCGACATTATTGTTGCTTGGCTGAGCGAGCGTATTGGCTTCGACTAATTTAAGGGCTGTTTTGTCATCAACAAATAAAGCGATTAAGGCGCGGTGTGAAATGTCACCATCGGGTAGCTCAAGTAAAGATGTTGCCATATTTTTAGCGACGTACTGGCGTAATTGATATGCGCGATCGTATTGCTCGCGTAATTCAAGTAGTGACGCATAATTGAGTAATAAGGCTGCATCGGGGTGATCTGTGGCTTGTATTTGACGGCGATACCATAAGTCAGCTTCATCATTTCGACCAAGTTGTTGAGCACTTGCGGCAAACACAGACCAGAAATCAGCATTATTCGCCAGTGGTAGGCGATAACTCTCATAAAGGGTACGCAGCTTGTCTTGATCATTAGTGGCAATTAACCACCACATATAGCCATTGATTGCGGGCTGAAAGCCTGCATTCGTTGAGATAGCTTGCTGATAAAACTGGTGAGCTTTGGTAATTTGGCCTTGTTCGGCGGCAAGTTGAGCTCGGTAATAAGCGATTTCTGCTGTATGTGCCAAATTAGGGTCTTTATTAGCCAGAGCAAAAAGAGCAGCCGTTTTCGCTGAGTCTTTACTTCCATTGCTAGATCTAATCGCTAATAGTAAGAATTCACTATTGCCTGATTCTTGGTATAGACGGGTGAGTTCGTCGACATCATCCGCAGTAAAGGGGGCATGTAGTTGAATGTAACGATAAACATCGATATTAGCGGTAGAGCGTTGCATCAAATATTGCTGACTTCGCTGGGCCAGTTGTTTGTCACTACTGTCCCAGGCTAGTGCTGCAACCATCTTAAGGTAATCGTCATCGGCGACTTGCCAATCTGACGGTTCGGTTAATACCTGTAATGCAAGCTCTGGTTGATTGAGATAAATGTAGGCGTTGGCGAAGCGCATTGCTTCTGTGGTCGTCGGTTGGCGTAAACGTTTTAGTACATTTCGTTGCTGAATCACTTGCGTATGATCACTGTTATAAGAATACAGACGTGATTGATGGCTGATTAAAGCACTGTCATAAGGTCGCTTCGCAGAGAGTGATTTGACACTGCGCAGTGCAGCAGGTGTACCTTTGGCTTTTTCTAATGCATTTAACCACGCATCGTATTCGCTAGCTTTTAGCTTATTTGAATAGGCAAGTGCATTAAAGAAGGTACCTTCGTGATAGATATCACCCAGTGCTTTAGCTTCTTCAATACCTGCTCGTACTTGTGCTTCACTTGCGCCTTTTTTCAGTATGATCAAACTGGTTTTAAAGGCGTTAGGGATATCGCCCTGCCAGCGGTAAACTTTGTGTAATTTATCTAACGAATCAGGCGTAGGGTTTTGGTTAGTCGCCTGTGTTAATAAATCAGCGGCTAATGGTAAATTTCCCATTGCTATGGCTATATCAGCTGTATCCACTTGTAATTGCGGTGAAGGCGCTAACGTTAACAGTTGTTGTGACTTATTCATCGCAAGCTCGAGTTCACCTGCGGCTTTAGCATGTTCAATCACCAGCATTAAATATTGAGGCTGATTAGCCAGCGTGCCTTGATAGCTGTTAAAAAATTCAAGGTTAGCGGCTGCGTTGTTTGAGCTTTGGTTAAGTTTGATCAACGACGCAAGGGAATCGAGGCTTTGGTATTCAATAAAAGCTTCACGTTGTAGCTTGGCTGCGTTTTCATAATCTGACGTTTGCAATGCTAATTCAATAAGCTCTTTATAGCTTGTTTCGCCACTTTGAAGGTGGGGAGATAAAAATTTAAAGGCATAGTGTGGCATAGCCAGTGAAATCGCGGCATCAGCAAACTTTCTAGCCATGGTTGCTTCTGGGATGTAATCAATACTAGAGAAAAAGGTCGCAATTTCAGCACTGGCCGTTTGCTTTTCCTTAGGGGCATCTGAATAAGACTGCTGTAATAGAATATCTAAATATAAGCTGTGGCTGTGCCAATCACGTCGGTTGTCTGAATACAAAAGGATAGGAGACAGCGACTGTAATGCATCATCAGCCAGACCTAATTCATACTGGTTTTGGGCTTGCATGAACATAATGGTTCGATTTTGCGGCTCATGGCTTTCTAGCTCATTAAGAAAAGCGAGCGACACTTCAGGTGATGTAGAGCGAGAGATCAGTTTGACCAACATGGTTTTGGTTGGTGCAACAAGCCATAACGCCCAAAGTGATGTGAGCGTTAATATAACCAGCGACAACCGATTGACCAGTCGTATTCTTGGTGGTTTTTTGTTTGTTTTTTCTGACTCAAGCTTTTTCATATCAATAGAATTCAATCCTTCTACGGTGAAGGTAAAAAGGCTAAGGCTACATGTCGTTGCAGGTTAGTGAACCTTGAAAAACACCGATGTTGTTTGATTGATAACGTACCGTATTGGAGCGTAATTGTGTTTTGGTTAGTGCTTGATTGGTGCGTAGATTACACTTGCTGATATTGGCGAATTCGACTTCGAACGGTATATGGCTGTTAAACGCCCAATAAAGGGTATTTCCTTTTTTTAACCATTTGGTCAGTTGAGCATTTGCACTGTGAAGCCTTGGGGATTTTGGTTGTACTTTTGAGAACTGAAGCTGCGTACGCGCTTTATTCAGTACTAAATAGTTGCCATCAGGCCCTTGATTCCAGCCTGCTAATTCAGATAGTGGTGTGACAGGGTAACCGAGGATGTAAGGCGCTCGGATACTTTTTATACCCGTTGATGTGATTTGCCATTTTCCATCCAAGGTTTTGGCTAACCCAGTTTCATACAGAGTGCGGGCTCGTTCTGCGTATTCACTTAAATATAAAGGGGTAGTTTTTTGCTTTATTGCCCAGTCATAGACATTGGTTAAACCTTTAAGTGAGGCAGGATAAGCGCCAGAGTACATGTGGTAGTAGATTGAAATGGTTTTTAATCGGCGTGGTTCACCCAGTAATTTAAACGTTTCAACGGCGCGGCCATAACCATCATGATGCTCAGTCCATAAGTTAGTGTATAAATTTTCGTTAAGTACGGGCGCGTAAACATGAACCGCCGATGGATACCAAGTGATGGTTGGAGAGACTTGAGTGAAATTATCATTGCCTCTTACAACATAAGTATTACCGCCATTTACGTTGAGTAAGTTAGCCCTTTCGGCGATAGCTAAAATATCTTCTTTTGGATCAGCTTTACCCGACCATAAAACCAGTCGTGCTTTTTTATCCTTAGGGGCTAAATTTTTGTTGATATAGTTAATTGTACCAATTATTTCTTTTTCATAATCAACGGTATAACCAGGAATCGGCAGGTTTTCACCGTACGCGCTAGAGTCTACACTTTTATCGAAGTCCCAGAAAAAGGGGTGGCTAAAGGTATGAGAGGCAATTTCTACATGTGGTAACTTGAATATTTTCCGAGCTATCGCTTCTAGTTGCGGGCTTTCTTTTGGGTATAAGCCGCGTTTACTTACTTCACCTTCAATAACAGAGACCGTCTGGGGGAAAGTATATTTTTTAAAGACATGTTTAAGTAGCACCTCTGCGGTATAGGGCTTGCCTGGAAACCATCCTTTAGACGGGAAACCATCGCCATCGACATGGCTGGTTAGAATGCGGCGACCAGACTCCGTGGTCGTATCAGCTGCTGGGATCGGTGGGAGCTGTAAGATTTTATCAACAAGGCGAAATGGATCAATTTGCCATACCTCTGTCTCGTTTGCCAAGCTGGCAACTGGGAGTGGGTTTAAAATTGCGCCTCCCCAGCCAGCTTTGAAAAAGAGTGTAGACGTGTTTTTTCCCTGATCTTCAATCGTTATTAATGGCGTGATCGTATTTTGATCTATAGTGATTTTAGCTTGTGTTTCAAACTGACTAAAACGCAATGGGTAACGATTTCTAAGCCAAGCATGGCCAATTTTTAACGTAATTTTCCCACTTAAATCACCACTATTTTGAATGCCAAGCCGAGCTAACAGTGCATTATCAGTAGGAAGTTGATTGATAAATAAAACAGGTGTTTTAAATATAATGGTATCAAGCCATTGGGATAGCGCAGGTATGCGCTGGAAAGAAGCTTGCTCTAGCCAGATATAAACTGCAGCGTAACGGCTTATGTCTACTTGAGAAAAGTTGAAGTTATTTACATCTTGGCAGTCAGGTACATAGCCCTTGTATTCAATCGGCATCGCCATCATACGGTGACACTGTGAGCTGTTCATCGCGCCATATTGACTGTCGTAAAAGCCCAGGACTCGTTTAGCGATAGGCTGGATGGAACTGGTGCCAAATTCATACAAAAGTCCATCGCTGATATAAGGTGTATAACCTTCATCGATTAAGCGCTGTGCTGCTGCTTTTTGGCGCGCACGTTCAGAGGCGGGGATATAGTCGATTGCGATAGCTTCGATACCTCGTGCTTTGACTTCGGCTAACTTTCCTGCAAGCCAAGTACGATTCTTTTCACTGACTTTATGATAGGTCTGGTCGACGGGATGGTAGCTATCGTAAAGCGATTCAGCTGCAACAGCATAAATAGGCGCTTCAATTTGTGGGATAACTTCAAAACCACGGTTAAGGATTAACTTAGGTTGCGTTGGAAGCTGGTGGAAACTATCTATTATTTGAGTCAGCGCCTGTTGCTGAGCTGTTTGCTCTTGTTTTGAATCTGCAAATAGGTAGTAACTATCCAAGGTGTCGAGAAAGAGGCCATCAAAGCCTCTATCGGTCATCTTTTTTGCCTCAGTGAGTAAATGTTTTTGCCAAGCGGAGCTGGAAAGTGTCATTGCATGGCTTTGCCAGTTTTCATTTCTTGTCGGTGATGCATTGGCAAGTGTGTGAGGCAGTATTTTACCATCGTATTCCCCTACGCTTAGGTAAGCGAAAACAAGTGAACCTGCGGTATGTAGCGTTTGTATTTGTTTATCGGTAATGAGGTTGGCATTAACAACTACACGGTCATAGTTGATTAATTCACGCACCGAATCGACATCGTTATAGTAAAAAACGATTGATGGGGGAGTTTTCGCGAATACATTGAACGTAATGCTAATCAGCAATAATAGCGTCAATCGCATAGCAACAATCCTTTTGCGTGAAATGACATTTTTAGGCACATTCACCATGCCTCACAGTTATGATAGTAAGCCCAGCCTGATGAATTTGCTATGTATTTGTTAAAATCTTTATCGCAATGTAGTTGAAACGTGTTGGATCTAACACAATGATTTTAAGTTTGCAGGTCCAATTCCTTGTTAATAATTGAATCAAGCTCCCCATATGATCATGACAAGGTTACAATAGCGGTTATAAATGGCTTTGTGCCGACAGTTATTGGTAAGTGGAATGACACAAAAGAAAAAACAGGTAACAAAACCGAGTAAAGGATTGCACCCAAGAAACCCGCATCGTGCGCGTTATGATTTTCCTGCTCTCATCCAATCTAGCCCAGAATTGGCTCCTTTTGTTGCAGAAAACCGCTTTGGTGATCTCTCTGTCGACTTTTCTAACCCTTTGGCTGTGAAAGTGTTGAATAAAGCGTTATTGCGTCAGTTTTATCAGGTTGATTATTGGGATATTCCTGCTGGATTCTTATGCCCACCTATTCCTGGGCGTGCGGATTATCTTCATTACATCGCAGATTTATTAGCTAAATCAAATGATGGAGAGATCCCGCAAGGTCGCTTTATCACGGGGTTAGATGTTGGTGTTGGCGCGAACTGTGTTTACCCAATCGTTGGGCACCGTGTATATGGCTGGCGATTTGTAGGCGCAGATGTTGACCCTTTGTCGATTAAATCGGCCAAGTTTATCGTGAGTAGTAACAAGGCATTGAAAAATGGTGTGAAATTACGTTTGCAAAAAAATGCAGATCATATTTTCACCAACATGATTCAAGATGAAGATCTTTTTGATTTCACCTTATGTAACCCTCCGTTTCATGCATCAGAGGCTGAAGCGCTGGCGGGGAGCGAGCGAAAAGTACGTAACTTAGCAGCGAACTCGGCGAAAAAAGGTGGAAAAGCGGTAACGCCATCAAATAAAGCATCAAGATCACTTAACTTTGGTGGTCAAAAGGCTGAACTCTGGTGCGAGGGTGGTGAAGCGGCTTTCATTCAACGAATGATCAAGCAAAGCACACAGTGTGCTGAACAGGTTTTTTGGTTTACTACGCTAGTGTCGAAAAAAGATAATCTCCCTGCAATTTACCAACAGCTCAAAGTGGTAAATGCAGCGGATGTTCAGACCATTGAAATGGCACAAGGCCAGAAAATTACCCGTGTAGTTGCTTGGACTTTCTTAGATAAAGAACAACAGCAAGCGTGGCGTGAAGAGCGCTGGCTAAAGTAATCGCTTTGCTTACCCATTAATGATTAAAAAAGCGGCCTTGGCCGCTTTTTGTATTTTTGTCGTATACACCCTGTAAATACGTTAGCAATGCAATTATGCTTTATCGCTTAGGTTTGCGTAAGCGTGCAGTAATTCAGTGAGTACAGAAACCCAACCAAATGCATTTTCTGGTGCATTTTTTAAGATTTTCTCTACTTCTTCGCAGTGCTGTTCAAGTGTTACGGCCTCTTCTAAATTAAATGACAAAGCGTAGAAGTGCCATAGCAATAGGCGAGTCATGCGTTCAGTGTTTTGATGCGCATTCTCAGAGGCTTCAAATGCACCCTTCACTTCACCCAGTGCGATAGCTGTCATACGAAGCATGGCATCGAATTGTGCCGATTTTAGGCGGTCTTCGCTGTCGATTTCTTCTTGATCGAACGTGAACAACTCTTCCATCATCTCTTCTGGCACCATGCGGCTGAGTACACGCATACTGAATTCTTCCAGTTCGTGTCGTGGCATAGTAACAAGGCATTCAAATGTGTAATCGCGTTCCATAATACTTCTCCGAAGTGTCAACTTATCCAGACGGGACTGCGTGATAAAAAAGAGCGGGCGCGTATTCTGAGTGATTTTAGGCTTAATTACTACTGCTGTTTTATCAATAGATGGTGGGATTTAGGGGGTTACTGAATAATTTGAGCGGTGTAATCCTGACAATAAGATGACATCGTTTGCAAGCTGCTTTCATATAGTCGCTGTTTTTTGTGACCTATTCAGCGTATTCCTATGTCAGACCGCCAGTCATCCTCCGAGCCTCATAAAGCATCGCCTTCTTTTAGTGACAAGTCTTCTGACATCTCACATCCCGAAGGGGAGGTGTCTGAGAGCCCAAAAGATCCTAAGTTCATTCGGGGAGCCGGTAAGCGCAAGCGTATTATGTATGGTTTGCTAGCGGTGGGGCTGATTGTGCTCACAGCGATGGCGTTGCTAGGTTTTAGATTGCAACAAGTGGTGAGTGACAAGTTCACGGGGCAGTTGTGGCAGTTACCCTCGGTTGTGTATGCCCGTGAGCTGGTTTTACAGCCTGGTGCTAAAGTGCGTTACGAAGAAGTCCTTAATGAATTAAAGCAACTGAAGTATCAGCAAGTTCATGCTCCAAGTCGCTCCGGTGAGTATAAATCCTCGCGATTGAAGCTTGAGTTTGTCCGTCGTCCCTTTACGTTTAAAGAAGGAAAAGAAGACGAGCGACATGTAGTGGTGGAGTTCGATTACAGTTCCGTTAAACGTATTTCTGAGTGGATTGAACGCGGTGGTAAGAAAGAACTCAAGCAATTAGGCATTATTAGAATTGAGCCTAAAATGCTTGGGATGTTGGAGTCGCAAACAACAGAGCAACGGATTTATCTACCCAAAGATCAAATGCCTACTGCGCTAATTGATGCATTGATAACGACAGAAGATCGCGACTTTTATCAGCATGATGGCGTCTCGATTGTGGCTATTGGTCGTGCATTTGTTGCGAATATAAAAGCAGGGCGAACGGTGCAAGGGGGTAGTACCTTAACGCAGCAGTTGGCGAAAAACTTGTTTTTATCGAGTGAGCGCAGTTTATGGCGCAAGATCAAAGAGGCCTATATGGCGCTGATCATCGATCATAACTACGATAAAGACCAAATTCTCGATGCTTACTTAAATCAGGTTTACCTAGCGCAAAGTGGTAAGCAAGCCATTCACGGTTTTGCTATGGGGGCACGTTTCTATTTTGGCCGACCACTGTCTGAACTTCGTGTTGATCAGCAGGCCTTGCTGGTGGGGTTAGTCAAAGGGCCGTCTTATTATAATCCTTGGCGTTATCCTGAGCGTGCCACTGCGCGCCGTAATTTAGTGCTACGTATGATGCACGATAGCCAAATGATAGATAGTGCCAGCTATGAGCGAGCGATCCAGCGTCCATTAGATGTGCAAGAAAAAGGGCAGCTCTCTCGTCGACAACCTGCGTATTTTGATCAGCTACGCCGTGAACTGACTGAAGAAGTCGGCGATAAGTTTGAATCGGGTAAAGGGCTACGATTATTTACAACGCTTGACCCTTTGTCGCAAGAAAAAGCAGAAGAAGCTGTACGCGCTACTATGCCTAAACTGGCTAAAAAAGCGGGCGCTAATATAGAGAATGCTATCGTTATTGCCGATAGGAACACTGGTGAAGTTCGCGCTATGGTTGGCGGTAGTAAACCTGGCTATGCGGGGTTTAATCGTGCTATTGATGCGAAACGTCAAATTGGCTCTGTGGTAAAACCTGCGATTTATTTAGCAGCTTTATCGCAACCAGAGCGGTTTTCACTGGCAACCAGCCTAGAAGATAAACCACTGAAGTTAACAGGAGAGCGTGGTGAAATTTGGTCACCGCGAAATTATGATCGTCAGTACCGTGGTGCGGTGCCACTCTATCTGGCGTTGGCTAAGTCTTATAATATTCCAACGGTAAATTTGGGTATGGCCGTTGGCCTTGACGGCGTGATTGATACCATGGCGAAGTTGGGTGTCGATCGTAAGGAAATTCCGCCACTGCCTTCAATGTTATTAGGTGCGTTCACATTGACGCCGTTTGAAGTGACACAAATGTACCAGACCATCGCGAGTGGTGGGCGTAAAGCACAGTTGAAAGCCTTGAGTGCCGTGGTTACCAATGAAGGGGAAGTATTGTTTCAACAGTTACCTGTTGCGTCACAAGTTGTACCTGAGCAAGCGGCTTGGTTGACCATGTACGGCCTGCAAAAAGCGGTGACAGAAGGCACGGCACGCTATCTTAATGGCCAATTACCCTCATCGCGCTTAGCGGGTAAGACGGGGACATCAGATAAAGGACGTGACAGTTGGTATGTGGGCATTGATGGGCGTGAAGTCGTCACAGTATGGATGGGTAAAGACGATAATTCCAACTCTAATCTAACCGGGTCATCTGGCGCATTGCGTTTATATACCGACTATATATTACGCCGCGATCCTGAGCCGCTTGTTCAGCAACAGCCTTCTGGGATCTCGACCTTTGACTATCAACGCAATCAAAATGGTACCTATAGTCAGCGTTGTTTAGGGCAAGACCATTTTCCTGCTTGGGATCCAAACGGCACTTTGAAAGTGACGTGTGTGAAAAAAGTGCAGCGTTTCTTCCAGAATTTATTTGATTGGTAAACCTTGGATATCGACACGCCCTGTCTGTAAATTGCTCAGTAATAGATAGCGGGTCATAAGTCGCTTGGAGATACACGGATAGAATAAGAAAGCCGCGGTGTATGCTAACACCGCGGCTTTTTAGTGAGTTAATGGGATGGGGGTATGAAGCGAACTAACTGGCTGCATTCAAGCCTTGTTGCCAAAACGCCACTTCCATACGCGTCGCGGTTTTAAAAATCTCGCACAAACGCTGACCACGGCGGCTGTTTAACTCGACTTCTGCCAGCATATTGTTCAGACGCGTTATGGTTTTTTTCGCGCCTTGTTGAAAGTCTTCACTACCGTACATCTCGATCCAACTGGCATACGCATTCCCTTCGATTTTTGTTGCTGGCGACTGGATAAGCTGCTCACCAATAACGGCATAACCAATGGCACAAGGCGCAAGAGCAACATAAAGATCGAGTAAATCACCCGCCATACCTGTATCAAGTACGTAACGGGTATAAGCAACAGTCCCGAAATCTTCAAGTTCGGCTTCCATGTCCGATTCTGTTAAGCCCCATTGACCGCAATACGTCACGTGATGTTGAATTTCAGTCTCCAACAACGCTGAGAGGCTCGGCAGTGGTTCGCGCATATCAGCTAATGTCGGCGCTTTGTACACGGCCAGAGCATAAGCGCGTGCATAATGTTTTAAAAACAGAAAATCTTGCTTTAAGTAATGCAAATAAGCCGCTGCGTTTAAGGTGCCGTTAGCAAGCTCTTGAACAAAGCGATGTTGGGTGTAGTCCGTCCAATCTTGTTGGCAAGCGGCAATAAGATCCTGATAGTTCATGGTTGTCCTTTGTACCTGCTTAACTCAATAAGCAGGTAAATTTAAAAAGTGATTTGTTATGAGTGCTGGAGTAATGCGAGGTGTACAAGCACTAATATTGAGTTATAGAGTTGGAACATAATCTTGTGCTTTAGGGGCATGAGGGATAATTTTGTGCTTAAACATGAACTGTGCGAAATTGTTGTAACGAACAGGATCAATCGCAGCAGGACGCAGTGCGAACCTTGGTAGGGTGTCTTGCCATGCTCGGCGGTTTAATTCGTTGTTTAGCGTGTCTGGTGCATAGGCCGTGAACTCTTTCCACGCTTGGTCTGGATGATTTACGATATACTGTGTTGCCAGTTCAATCGCGGTGTTGAATTTCTTTAACGCGTCAGCGTCATAGCTGTTTTTATTCGCGACAACAACAAGCTCATCGTATGAAGGCACGCCATGTTCTTCTGGGAAGAAGGCCTTCGCTTGGTAACCTTCGAGTGCTAATTGATTCGTTTCAAAGTTACGCAAGCCACCCCAGATTGCATCGACTTTGCCAGATGCTAACGATGATGAAAGTGCCCAACCAACATTAATGATTTGTACGTCGTCAAATGCGACGCCTTCACTTTGAAGCATAGTGCCTATGGTCGCCTCTTCGTTACCCGCAATCGCAATACCAATTTTTTTGCCTTTTAAATCAGCAAGTGTCTTGATGTTGCCATTATCCAGTGTCATCAGCGTATTGAGTGGTGTGGCGATGAGTGTTGCAGAGCGAATAAGCGGCAAGCCAGCAGCCACGTCGGTTGTTAGGCTTGTCTGATATGAAATAGCCATATCAATTTTACCCGCAGCAACCAGTTTAGCTGGCACGCTAGGATCGGCAGGTTCTTGGATCTTAATGGTCAAACCTTGATCGCTAAAGAGGCCTCTTTCTTGGGCAATCACTATAGGGCCGTGGTTAGGGTTAACAAACCAATCTAGCATTAAGGTCATTTCTTTGTTTGTTGTCTCAGCTGCTGAAACTGCTGTGCTGGCGATGGTCGTAATGGCTAAGCCTAGTGCGAAAGCATACTTAGTAACTTTTTGTTGTGTGAACCAATTTTTCATATTGAGCCTTTATCGTAATCGTTATCTAGGAAGTAACTTATCTGGGTAAATACGCGTTAAAATTCAGGACACACAATCAATGAGTGTGATCCGTGTTTTGCCAAGGGATAAGACGTTTAAGTGCTTTATCCGCAAAAAAATAGAGCGCAATTGAGAATGACGCGAGAATGAATAGCGCGGCGAACATTTCGTCGATTAGCATACGCGCGTTAGCTTGCAGCATTAGGTAGCCTAAGCCTTCACTAGAGCCAACCCACTCGCCAACAACCGCACCGATAGGAGCCACAACCACTGCGACTCGAATACCCGATGCTAAAGCTGGTAAAGCAGCAGGCAGACGAATGTGACGTAACAATTGCCATTTATTGGCACTCATTGTTTTAGCCAGATCTAAATAGCCTGTTGGCGTATGACGTAATCCGTCGAAGCAGCAGGTGGTAACAGGGAAGAAAATGATGAGCGCAGCCATGACGATTTTGGACGCAATGCCATAGCCCAGCCAAAGCATCAATATAGGGGCAATGGCAAAGACAGGAATGGCTTGGCTGGCGATTAAAATAGGTAATAACCAACGTCTTAGCGGATCAAACAATAGCATCTGCAATGCAAACATTAGCCCCATAGAAAGCCCAAGTAACAGCCCTAATAAGACTTCAGATGCGGTGACAGATGCGTGATAAAACAAGACGTCATAGCGTTGAAGCAGTTTTTCAAACACAGCCATTGGCGTTGGTAGAATAAAGCTTGGCAACTTAAATAAAACAATGGCTAACTGCCATAACCCGAGGATGATAGCAGTGCTGATCAACAGGCGGATCACAGGGTGTGATCCCGTATTTGACCATGATTGTGTTCGTTGAGTTGCCTGCAAAGCAAGCTGAGGGTGATTAGCCATAATCTTGCTCCAAGCGTGTGATGATGTCTTGTTGATGTTGCGCGAGCTCTGCAGTGTAATCCCGTGGGGCTTGCCCTTGTGGCGTCGGAAGTGAAACCATCGCCGCAGGTGAACCTGACATGAGTAGGATTTGCTCACCAAGTCGCAATGCCTCTTGCGGATCATGGGTGATTAACAAGACGGTTTTATCTTTTAACAAGGTAGCGGCAAGTGTTTGTAATTTATGACGTGTCACGGCATCTAATGCCGAAAAAGGCTCATCCATTAACACGATAGGCTTGTCTTGCAACAGCGTACGAGCAAGTGCAACACGTTGTCGCATACCGCCCGATAAGCTTTCGGGACGGGTATGGATATGATCACCAAGGCCCACATGGTTAAGTAATTCGCGTGCGCGATCTTGGCTATTTTCTGCGGATTGTTTTGGGTTAAAGCGAGAGCTTAAACAAACGTTCTCAAGTACAGATAACCAAGGTAATAGAAGGTCTTGCTGCGCCATGTATGCCACACGCCCCTCAATAGGTTGATGGTCAGAGGCGGTTAATGAACCCTGCCAATCTGCTTGCTCGTCCAATAAGCCCGCCAATAAACGCAAAAGCGATGTTTTACCGCAACCACTCTTGCCTAAAATACAACTCCACTGGCCCTTTGGTAGCGTGAGGTTGAGTTGTGAAAAAAGTGTCTGTTCACTGCTGTGGTAGCGAAGTTCGCACTGCGTCAGCGTTACGGTTACACCCGCATGCTGTGCTGTGGGTTGAATCTTGGTTTGAATCATAGCGCTCATAGCTCTGCCCGTATCGATTATGCGGTTGGATCAAAATGACCCGCAAAGAAGTGATGAACAGGGCCGTGACCAGAGCCAATGTTTAATGAATCAGCATGGGATATAGCGTGTGAAATATAGCCTTTTGCGTGAGTGACTGCTGTGACTAAATCATGGCCTTGAGCAAGGTAAGAGGCGATGGCCGCGGAAAGGGTACAACCCGTGCCATGGGTATTGTTGGTCTGAATACGTTGAGTGCTAAAGCGGAACACATCATCGGCGGTAATAAGTAGATCGGTACTGGTTTCGCTTTGCTCTAGATGGCCGCCTTTTAACAATACGGTTCTGGTATTGAGCTGGCGTAGATCTTCGATTAACGCATCCATGTCAGCGTCTGACTGAGGAACATCGCAGCCGAGTAATGCCGCCGCTTCAGGTAGGTTAGGTGTAATGGTATCGGCTAAGGGAAGTAGGGTGTCTTTTAGCGACGAGATGGCATCTTGCTGGAGTAATAAGTCACCGCTAGTAGCGACCATGACAGGATCAATCACCACATGTTTAGGTTGATACTGTTTTAGTTTTTTGGCAACCATCGCGATGATCTTAGTATCGCTTAACATGCCAATTTTAACGGC
This sequence comes from Photobacterium kagoshimensis, assembly GCF_050337045.1. Classification (NCBI taxonomy): domain Bacteria; kingdom Pseudomonadati; phylum Pseudomonadota; class Gammaproteobacteria; order Vibrionales; family Vibrionaceae; genus Photobacterium; species Photobacterium kagoshimensis. Next base: position 62,354 of record NZ_JAKJSO010000015.1, read on the forward strand.
TTTTACGTCTAAATCGGAGAAGATCGCATCAAGTTGCTGTTCAATGAACTCTGGTGAGATAGCTAAGATACCGCTGACACCGAGTGTGTTTTGTGCTGTCAACGCCGTGATAGCGGAACACGCGTAACCACCAGTGGCAGAGATTGCTTTTATGTCGGCTTGAATGCCTGCGCCGCCGCCACTGTCTGAGCCAGCGATAGTTAAAGTGATTGGTGTTTTAGATGGCGTTACCATAATTTATCCCTAAAAATAGATGTAGGGATAACAGGTGCCAATAGACCGATCTTGAGTGATCGCAATAGGGGACACAGCTGTTAGTTCCCTACGCCAGTGTTAACTGGATCAGGTTCAACGGGTCCCGCATTTGGTATAAATACCTTGCAGTCTCAGCCTAAGGCTCCCCGACTAACTTTCAATAACACACTGAAAATATCAATATGTTTAGCATTTTGTATGGCAGGGATTATAACGTAATCACGTAGATCATCTACCCTTATTCGAGATAATTTAACATTTAGTCATTAAGTGAAGAGAGAAAAATTCTTAGATAAAGTGGGATGAGGCAGGAATATGATGGCTAAATGGAAAGGTGAAGGATAAGTTTACAAATGATGAATAGCAAAAAGGCGCTAACTTAGCGCCCTTTTGAGTAATGTATTCGACTGAATTACATTTTTTTACAGTAAGCTGCGATAAGTACCATAGTCGTACCTGCTGCTTTACCGCTGATGTGTAGTGGGTTGTCGTTTAAACGAATGCCACGAACAGCAGTACCTTGTTTAACTACAAGGCTAGAACCTTTAACTGGAAGGTCTTTAATCACAGTAACGTTATCGCCAGCTTGTAGTGGTGTGCCGTTAACGTCAACAGTTTGGATTGATTCAAGCTCTTCAAGTGCGATGCCTTTTTCAGCCCATTCAACCATGTCTTCTTCCATGTACATCATGTCTTTAAGGTCTTGAGCCCAAGATTCTGATGCCGCAAGACGGTTAAGCATGCGGTAAGCCATGATTTGAACAGCTGGAGTTTGGCTCCACATGCTGTCGTTAAGACAACGCCAGTGGTTAGCTTCAACTGTATCTGCATCTTCGATTTGTCCACGACAAGTATCACAAACCATTACACAACAACCAGCAGTTTGATCCGGTGATGCTGGCACTTCATAAACACTTAGGTTGCTGTCTGAAGAACAAAGCTCACACTTAGATTCGCTGCGTTGTTTTAGAATATTTTCAATAGTCATTAGAAATTGTCCGTAGATTTTGTGAGGCCGTATTATGCCACCATTTAGTGAATTTGGAAGGCAAATGGGCATATATCACACAATTATATTGTAGCGACATACGGTTTAGTACAGCAGAAATAGCTCAAAAGTAAAAAAACGCAATTAATTATAGTTACAGCTATAAAGAAAAAGCATAATTAGCCGATGTTTAATAGCATGCAAACAACATAATTAGAACATACACAAAGGATGATCATGAAAAAGGCCATTGTACTTATTAGCTTAGTAGCCCTATTTGGCTGCACAGAAGAAGAAATCAAAGACACACTGTCAGGAAAAACCAAAGTTTTTGCGGTCGAGAGCATAAATGTTGAAGGTGTTACTGGCTTAGATGATGGTACTTATTCGGTTACAGATGACCATTTTAAGAATATTTTACCCGACGTGTTTCCGAATGGCACAAAGAGTGATTTAGATAACTACGGGATTGGTACTCATGGATCTTCATGTGCGAAGATCGATACCACAACACCTGTGTGTTTTGAAGATGGAAAAAGCTGTACACCATCTGAGATGAAGCAATTGAACCTGAAGGTTTACAAAATTAATATTACTGATATCAAGTCTGCCTATGAGAATGCGAAATTTTTCCCAACATTGGCGACACAATTAGGTATTGAAGGCCTAAACCAGATTGATATTGAAGAAGTTAATTGTCCATAGCTTAATGCTTCTTGATAACTAACAGAGCAGACCGCACTTCTTAGGTGCGGTTTTTTTTGGAAAATTTCGGCAAATACGGTTCTTCTTGGTTATAGGTTGCGGTTCTTTCATTTGTTTTAATGATGCATCTCGAAAAGACGAATAGCAGTGGTTGGGTGGTGTACACAATGTGATTAGATCCCGCTATTAAAAGGATGTTAGTAGTGAGAAAAGCATGTTTCAGAAAACAATTTGCTTCGCAGTTGGGCTAGGAATAGCGAGTCTATCTTTACCTTTATGCGCACAAGAATTTAATATTGCGCCTCGGATCATTGATGGTGACATCGCCACGCTTGCAGATAATCCATGGATGGCCTCACTAAGGCTTAGTGTTAGCAATGAACACCCGATGTGTGGTGGTACAATTATCGCTCGTAATTGGGTATTAACAGCTGCGCATTGTGTTGTTCACCCGAAAACAAATGGTGCTATTGAATCAGATTTTTTTGTACTTAAACCCTATCAAATCAGTATTACCGTAGGTGAAGCAACATTATCAAATGCACAAATCGATGATTATTATTCAGTATCCCATGTTGTGGTTCACCCGAAATACACGCGTTTACCCAAAATTGTAAACAGCTTACAGCCTGATGGATCTGTTGAGTCGGATGTGAAATCACTCGCATTAGACAGTGATATCGCTTTACTGCGTGTTAATCGTTCTTTCCCTATTGCGTTAACGCCTATCACACTGGCTAATCCCCAAATAGCGACAGATTTTGATCGTGCGTTAGGAGAAGCATGGGATGAAGGGAAACGGCCTGCAAACCTGACTGTCACAGGCTGGGGAGCAACCGCAATTGATGGTAGCGGTGATTCAGCCGCAGACACATTGCAAACGGCCAACGTCGCTTATTTACCTATGAACATTTGTTTTGAGCGGTTAGAAAGTGGTGATGATGATCCATCGATCGTTGATAGCCCGTTTAACCTCACTAAAATTTGTTCACTCCCATCAAAAATTAGCACTCCCCCTGTAGAAGAGACTGAAGATTTGCCACCTTATGGTCCCGATGTCTGTAAAGGGGACAGTGGTGGCCCTGTAACGGTTAAAGATTCTCAGGATAAGGTTATTCAATTAGGGATCATGAGTGGTGTACCCGGTGGTTCGCCCTTGTGTGGCTCTATCAATCGACCTGCTTTTTATACCCGAATGGGAACATATTATAATTGGGTACAGGGATATTTGAATAACGGCGCGCCAAGTGACCCTGTCACACCGCCAGATTTTATTAAAGATGACCCGAACAACCCAGACGGAAATAAGAAATGTAATTCTAATGCCGAAGGGGTTTCACCGAACAATTGTAACTTTATCGAGCATGAGGGTGGCGGCTCAGTGCCTTGGTATATCGGATTACTGCTAGGGGCGGTTGCATTTGTGAGGCGAAGAAAGCGTTAATACCAATCTGGGTAAGTAAATGTTCAGGTGATTGCGCAGGAAAAAACACTGAGAACAAGGCGTAGATTGCAGATAGCTAGTTGTTCTATCTACAAAATCTATAACGCAGTTATCATTGATTTTAACCAGCAAGAACGATCAGTTACTTAGTTAGATTGGTATAAATCATAAGATTGTCGAGAGAGTCGAGAGAATCGACAACAAGAGAAGACTAAAATAGGGTAGATAAAAAGCCACTGACAGTGAATGTACAGTGGCTTTTCGCGTTCATTAACGATCAATAAATCAATCGTTATAAATGGTTATCGACGGAAAGTAATCGCTTCTTTTTCATCTAATGTAATGTGGGTTGTTGCTGGTTGTGTTTCAGCAATCACCTTACCACCACGAATAGAGAAGCGAACGGGTACTTGGCGGCGAACGGCATCGAAACCATTTTCAGCTGGCAAGATAAGTAAATTAGCGGCTTTGCCTTGCTCGATACCGTACTCAGATAGAATATTTAAAGTACGAGCCGATTTCACACTGATTAAATCTAATGATTGATTAATCTGATCGTAGCCCATTACCTGACACACATGCAGCCCCATATGCAGAACTTGTAGCATGTTTGCTGTGCCTAATGGATACCAAGGGTCGAAAACATCATCATGACCAAAGCAGACATTAATATCAGCCGCAAGCATCTCTTTTACGCGCGTAATACCACGACGTTTCGGGTAGTCATCAAAGCGGCCTTGCAGGTGAATGTTCACCAATGGGTTGGCAACAAAGTTGATGCCAGACATCTTTAGCAAACGGAATAAGCGAGACGCATAAGCACCATTGTATGAATGCATTGCCGTTGTATGGCTTGCTGTTACGCGATCGCCCATTTCGTATTTGTGTGCTAGAGCAGCAAGGGTTTCCACAAAACGCGATTGTTCATCATCAATTTCATCACAATGTACATCAATTAAGCGGTCGTATTTGCGCGCTAATTCGAAAGCAAAGTGCAGAGACTCAATGCCGTATTCTCGGGTAAATTCGAAATGTGGAATAGCGCCAACAACGTCAGCACCCAGTTTTACCGCTTCTTCAAGCAGTTCTTTACCATTCGGGTACGACAAGATACCTTCTTGTGGGAATGCCACTATCTGGATATCAACCCATTCCTTCATTTCTTCTTTTACTTCCAACATGGCTTTTAGCGCAATCAGTGTTGGGTCAGAAACATCGACATGGGTACGCACATGTTGAACACCGTTAGCGATCTGCCATTTTAGCGTTTGTTTGGCGCGTGTTTTTACATCTTCTACCGAAAGCAGGGCTTTACGCTCAGACCAGCGCTCAATACCTTCAAAAAGCGTACCTGAAATATTCCAGCTTGGTTCACCCGCGGTTTGGGTTGTATCAAGGTGAACATGAGGTTCACAGAAAGGCGGCATAGCCATGCCACCTTCACCATCAAGCACATTGCCTTCAAATGCAATCGCTTCATCAGCTGGTGCAATCTTAGAAAACTGACCGTTCTCAATGAGGATTTGATGCAGGCCTTCCTTGCCTTGGATTGTAACGTTTTTAATGAGCATTTCTGACTGTTGCATCGCCATATACCTTATGCGTTAGCTTGAACAGAGTGATCGTGACGGTTTAAAAGCGGGTTCAGCACTAAGTAACTTAATGCGCCACCTAATACAGCGTTGATTGGGACAACGCCAGGTAGGAAGTGGCCTGCTGCGACACCGATAGCAACACCAATGATGGCTGCCCAGTTAACCGTAGTAAATTCTGCATTTGCGAAATCTTTGTAACGATGACGGTTTTTCAAGAAATCCGCAATAATAATGCCGCCAATTGGTGGAATTGCTGCCGATAGGAAGGTTAACCAACCAACAAAGTTATTGTAGAGCCATAGCGCACATAAAGTACCGACAATACCGTTAATCATAGAGAGGTACTTACTTGGAATGCCTGTGACGTTAGAGAAGCCAAGACCAGAGGCATACAGCGCGTTATCGTTGGTTGTCCAAATGTTTAAACCCAGCACGATAATCGCAGGAATCAATAAGCCTTGTGCAATCATCACTTCTGAAATATCTGCCTGACCTGTTGCGGCACCACCTGCGGCACCAAAGATAAACATTAAAGAGTTACCGATGAAGAAAGCAATCATGGTGATAAACACTGCGGCTTTGGGTTTTTTACCAAATCGAACGAAGTCGGCGGTGAGTGTACCTGCTGAAATGAATGAACCAACGACGAGTGCCAGTGCGGTAGAGAATTCGATAGGGTCTTTTGGCGTGATGGCTTTTAAGCCCTCAAGGCCACCTAAACTGCCAACGGCTTCGATAACAGAGTAACCGCCTAGTAATGCAATGGCTGGGACTGCGATTGCAGAAAGGATCATTAACGCGGCAATACCGAAGTACACAGTGACTGTCATTAATAAACCGGAGACGGCGATAAGGATGTTGGTATCGATGCCTGTCGCTTTATGCACTGGGATAGCAAACATTGCCACGCCAACACCAAACCAACCAACTTGAGTACCGCTAAGAAGAAGAGAGGGAAGCCAAGAGCCTTTAGAACCAAAAGAGAATCGAGCGAGAAGGTGAGTAGAGAGGCCAGTAGAAGAGCCGATGTAACCAAGAAAGGAAGTATAGATACCGAGGATTAAATTACCAATAAGAACAGCGAGGAGAAAATCATCATAAGTTAACCCGGTTCCCAATGTCCCACCTGTCCACATACTGGCAGAAAAGAACGTTAACCCTAACATCACCATCGTTAGTGATAGCACCCCTTTTCGCGCCGATTGCGGTACGGGACCTAAGCTATAGTTATTGTCGCCAGCCATTTTACACCTCTACAAAAATTGTCGCCGAATAAAAATATTGTTGTCATATTCTAGGTAAACGGCGCGTATTCTATGGATATAAATGAACTTATCAAGTGCTTTTTTGGTTATTTATTTTATTACATGATGGCTTTGCTTTTAATTACTTTTATTTCAGTGCTTTATGTTTTTATGTTTTGTTTTTAATTGTCTGTAGAAACGTTTGCTATTGATTTGTTTGGTTTGATGCAAACGATTTTCATCAGTGTGATTGGCTGTAATGGTTAAATGTGGTGGGTAAGTGAAAGTAAAAAGATGAATGTACTTTAAATGCAATCGATAACATATGTCTTCGACTAGAGTGGGGGCGTTTCGGTGTGCAATATTTTGCATTAACACAGTGATACTAATTATTCTGTGTGAAAGGGGAAAACGAATGAGCAAAAGACAAGCCAATAGTGCTATTTCACTGTGTGAGTTCAGTGTGATCGGTTCGGTTTCTTATTGTTAAAAATGGAAATGTGTTTTCCATTTTTGGAATGATGAAAAATAGAAATATTTCTGTATACAAGCTTTAATCATAAAGATGAACAGGCTGTTATTGCTTGTATAAATAAGGAACTAACGCCACTTTTATCTCATTAAATCAGTAGGTTAACGTGAGGGGTTCCTAGCGTGGATAACGAAGCTAGGCTGTGAGCAAAGTTAATCACAGATCTTCCGTTATCCACAGAAGCTGTGAATAACTCTGTGGGAAATGCTCACAGGCTAGAAATCATGCCGCATCTGGTAAAGTCAATACTCTAGCTTGAGAGAAATAAGCGAAAAATAGCTTGTTTTGATTTAGTTCAATTCCTGAAAAAAGAGCTAAAAATAAAATCACTTTTGGCGTTGTTCGTGCTAAAGAGTCGGCGGGCTGCACTTTGGTACAAGCTGATTTCTTTATATAAATCTACGACCTATTTAAGGGGTTTTCATCGTTTTCCACTTGGCCTTAGGTGTATCCCAAGGCTATGCTTAGCCGTTTTTTTTATTTTGAGGACTTGAGAATAAGCCTGTATAAAAACGAATAACAGCCATACAGATCATGACATTTACCAGCATTAGCAAAGGTGTTTCTATGCCATAGCTGGGCGTGGCTTGTAATGCGCTCATGGTTAAAACAACCAGTAGATTCCCGCCCAGCACTTTTTGTATGCCTAGGCTAGGTGATTCGCACAATTTCCAAATGATAATAAAGTTAATCCCATAAAAGCCCGCTAACTGCCACAGCTCGGTAAAGCTGGGCATGATGAAGGTGTATTGCAATAGGATGACAGCCCCCCAGCCAAGCGTTCCCCAAAAAGCTTGCTTAACGATGCTATCCGGCATGGTCACAATGACGTTGGCAAAAACGGATGCTAGCATGGGAAATATTGCCCCACCAGGCAATGGAATAAAGATCCATAGAGCGAAACAAGTCAGCAATATACACACAGCTTTTAACGCATTACGTAGCCGTGCCTTTGTTGCTTGAGTGAGTATTGGTTGTTCAATTGGCTTGCTCAAGCGTGGCGAACTGATTGCAAGCGGTACTTTTAATTCAACAGCATGCTCTTGCATGAAGAGGCGTAGCCTTTTATGGCTGTTTCTATCGTTTGCTATTGCTTTATCCAGTAGAGGTAGCACTGTGGCTAATGTGCATAATGCTTTTTCAACATCAGCCGCATTGTTGCCTTCAAACGCTTCCTTTTGTTGATCTAAATAATCAACATGAGCTTGTACGCGCTGACAGACACCCACCAAAAAACGCCATTGCTTGTGTTGATGTTGTAGTTGATGACTACCCGTTAAAGGGAGGGACAGCAGTTCTTGCAACTTATATATTTGGGTTTGCACATTATCGTTAATCGTTAGATCTAGGCTCTCATTATTGAGTAAGGCGCTGTAACTGGTATTAAGCTTGGTTACTACCTGCTTCAGGGTGGAAAAGAAATGACTTTCTGTCTCTTGAGGCCAGACTAAGCGAAAAACAATCGAGTATACGACAACACCCAATAAGGTTTCTTGAATACGCAACGCAGCAATATTAAAAGTATTGGTGCTATCAAAACCGCCAATCGAGGCAATAATGGCACAGACTACGAAAGCGATGGTAAACATATAGCCGTAGCGCTGATTACTCGCCATAAACACACAATATGCTAAAAATAGTGTATAGAAGCTAATAAAAAGCAGTGGGTCTTGTGAGAAGCATCCAATAAGAAAGATTGCGTAGCCCATACCTAATAACGTACCAAGTACTCGGTTTTGCCCTTTACGAAAGGCATGGCCGTAAGTTTCATTAGCTGCCATCGCGATGATACTAATAACCGACCAGTATGGCTTATCCCACTGCAACCAAAGCGCAAGGCAAATGGCTAGAACCACAGAAAGTGCAACTTTTATGGCATTTTTTGTCGACGGGCTAATATGCATGGCGACCTCGCTTATTCTGTTGTTTTATCTTTTATTATTTTGATTGATGCTGTCATCCCCACTCGAAGTTGTAGGGCTTGAGGCATGTTTTTAAGGTGAACTTTTACAGGAATGCGTTGGGCTAAACGGATCCATTGAAAATTTGGATTCACGTTGGGTAGCAAAGCATTGCCTGTACTACCATCTTGCTTAGCAATACCATAGCCAATGCTTGTGATTTCACCGTCAAGTGGGAGGTTATCGTTCATCATTAAAGTAACTAAAGCCGTATCTTTAGGTTTTACATTTTGCAGATCGGTTTCTTTAAAAAAACCTTCAACCCAAAAACTATTTTGATCGATCAAAGCAACAACAGGGGTGTTAGCTACAACTTGTGACCCTACACGGTGACTTAGGTTTGTTATATAGCCATCTGTCGGTGCGGTGATTTTTGTATAGTTCAAATTTAACTGAGCTTCATCAATAAGAGCCTCTGCGGCAAATACATTGGCTTGAGCTATTTCTACCGCATTGTGCAGGTTATTTAAGGTCAATGTTGGGAGTGCCCCAGGTGTTCGTCTGACTAAATTCAGTGAGCGATGCTCCTCATTTTTTGCTTTATTTAGCAGAGCCAGTGATTGTTTGTGGCTGGCAATCGCTTTTTTAAGATTGTTCTTATATACACTGTCATCAATTTCAAATAACACATCTCCTTTCTTAACCTGTGCATTATCTTCAATATTCATTTTTATTATTTGTCCTGTTACACGAGGGGTTATTTGAATAACGTATGCGCGAATTTGTCCATCGCGAGTCCAAGGGTTTTGAGTGTAAGTGAGGTATTGCGAATAGAGGATCACCGAAGCTGTCACCATTAAAGTAAAGGTGACGAAGTAACGTTTTAGCATTAAATAATTCTCTTAAAAAATCGGGATGTATTTATTGAGGGCGTTTACAATAATGACCATTAAGCACAGCTCTGCAATAATAGGAAAAGCAATTAAACGGTACAGTCCGAGCTTTCCGCCAATAAAAAAGACAAAGCTAGCTAGCGCATAAGCGACGACGACAACTAATAAAAGTGGCGGAATATACAGTTCACCTAATGCAATTTCATGCGGCATCATAACGAGGGCCACCTTTGGATGATAATTGAAAGGTGTGTAAGGATAGAGCGAGAAGCTTGATACGGGTAATCGCATTTGATGGATCAGATCCATCAAATGGAGAAGGGATGAGATCACGTGATTACTGGGTGTATTGCGAAATCGTAGCGATAATGTTTTCTTTTACTTTAGTGATCTGCTTTGAATGGGGGCACCAGAGGGCTAGTGGGATCCTTAAATCGTCTTTTAGTTGCTCTGATGGCAGTTTGAGCAAGTGTTCACTGATGTATTCAGACTGAATGATTTTGGTTGGCAGTAGTGACCAACCGAGCCCTTGCTCAACAAACTTCACAATTAAAGACAGCTGCTCGATAACTTCGTAGTTCGGTGAGAGAATCACCTTTTCACCCATTTCATCATCGATTAATGATTTTAAAACAAACTGACGGCTTGTTTTTAATGCTCCGTATTGCTCTGTGAGTGGCATCGCTGAAATAGGGTGGCTTTTACCAACAAAGGGAGCAAAAGCAATATGATTAAGAAGGATATAATCGATACTGTTAATCAGCGTACTTTGGTGAACATTCACCATGCCAAAATGGATTGAACCATCTTGGATTCCTCTCTTTATTTCGGGTTTAGTGCGAACGAGAAAGTTAACTCGCATGGATGGAAAGGCTTTTGCGAGATTGACGCGAATATCCGTCAGGACTTTATTTGGTAAAAAGCTGCAATACGCAATAGTAATAGACTCAAGCCCACCATAAGAGAGGCTTAATGCGACGCGATCAAAAGTGCGTGCTTGTTCAATGGCTTGTTTTGCATAGCGATACAAAAGTTCACCGTCTTCGGTTGGCTTGACCGAACGACCAATACGTTCGAAGACTTTGATGGCGAGCTGATCTTCTAAATTAGAGATTACTTGACCAATTGTGGTGCGGTGCTTGTTAAGCTTAGTTGCGGCTTTGCTGAAAGATGCTTGTTCGTAGACGGTAACGAAAGCATTAAGTTGCTCTAGGCTGAAATTCATGTAACGACTGGCTGAGTAATGAGTATCCCTAACTGTAGCACTGTATGTCTTTGGTGTATAAAAGACTTTGTTAGAAGGGATTTTACTAGAAAAAACTTTGATGATTAAAGAGGCGTTATGAGGATAACTATCCGGCCTTATGTCTGTGCGGATGCACAAGCCCTGTGGCAGCTGTTTTTTGATACGGTAAAAGAAGTAAATTCTCGTGACTATTCGCAAGCACAAGTTAAGGCATGGGCGCCAGCTAACTTCGACTTTAACGTTTGGCAACAGCGTATGGCAGGTATTCAACCTTTTGTTGCTGAAATTGATGGGGTGATTGTCGGTTATACTGATCTACAAGCATCTGGTTTGATTGACCATTTTTTTTGTCATCATCAATATCAAGGAAAAGGGGTTGGTAGAGCGCTAATGCAACATGTACTCAATAGCGCCAAAGCAAAAGCGATTCCCCGTTTGTATTCAGAAGTGAGCATTACGGCAAGGCCTTTTTATGAACATTACGGTTTTTTTGTCGTACGAGAGCAAACAATTACAGTACGAGGACAAAAAATGAATAACTTCATTCTAGAGAAATGGCTTTAAGCTGAGCACGATTCGTTCTATTTTCATACAGCGAATCTTAGATCTTTAATTATTCACTGCTAATATGAATCTATGCTCGCATTAGAGCAAAACATCTATTATATTATTCGTTCGTCTTTCTGGATTTGTAATTCTCATTACTTATATTACGCAGTAGATACCTAAAAATAAGTATTTATATTTTAGGTGTATGCCCATATGTATCTATTAACGAGATATTATAAAAAATAAAATCTATTAAAGAATATGTTTTTATGAAGTTCACTGTTTTAAAACATTCACTTTTTGTCGCAATGCATCTTATGATTGCTTATTCGACAACGTTTTTTGCTACTATCATTATGATTTTTACTGAAGACTGGAACAATCCATGGAGTCACGACACTCATGAGTTAATTTCAGATGTCATTTTGTGTGTTTTACTTGTTTACGGCAGTATTATAGCCTATTGGCACATCGTTAAACCGATATTGAAGTGGAAGTCTGTGAGACGTATTTCGATTGGTGAATAATATCTGTCACTAATCTAATACCTGCAGCGCATTATATATATCGCTATCTGTTAATAAGTTTAAATAAACTGTCTTTCGCTGTAAACGTATTTTCATGGTATAAAGAACAGGTCCTCGAACAAAAAAATACAGGAGAAAATAAATGGAATTAGTTTCACCTTCATATGAGTTTGAAACCGCTTTTTTTGAATTTTATGATGACTTTTTAGCTAATGACCACAGCAATGCAGAGCACTATTTAGCGGGTAAACAAGACTTCACTTCATATGTTCAGCGACTTCTTGATGAAGCAAATGGCGTGAATTTACCCGAGGGTTATGTGCCTTGTAACCACTATTGGTTAGTTAATGATAACAAAGCGATGCTTGGTGCTATTCGTGTTCGTCATCATATAGACAGTGATTTCCTTGCCCTCGAAGCAGGCCATATTGGTTACGATGTGGCACCGTCATTTCGTCACCAGGGTCATGGTAAAACAATGCTGAGACTTGTGCTCCCCAAAGCCAAGGCACTCGGCATTCATACCGCCCTTATCACGGCAGATGAAGATAACCTTGCATCGCGTAAAGTCATTGAAAGTAATGGCGGTCAGTTCGATAAAATCGTTATAGGTAAGGTCTTCCCCAATCCAATTGCCCGATACTGGGTGAACTGTAGAGATTTCCCTATTTAATTTTGTAAACAAGCTCGCATTGTGTGTTTCTTTCCTTTGTCCTGTGTTGAATAAATTGCATAGTAGTCTAGAGCTAATCTATTGATATATTTGAAGTGTCATGTTCATGTCGTGTTGGTGACGTTACCTTAATTGGCTCTATAGCGTAATGTTGACTTAAACAGCAGAAGGGAATCAGTGATGATAGTCAGAAAGTTAAGGTTACAGCGTGGTTGGTCGCAAGACCATTTGTCTCAAATCAGCGGCTTGAGTGTAAGAACTATTCAGCGCATTGAGCGAGGACATAATGCTGGTCTTGAATCCTTGAAAGCGCTTGCTGCTGTCTTTGACGTTCAAGTAACGGATTTACAAAAGGAGCCAGCCATGAATGAATCAAACAGCAATAATTCTGATATTCCAAATGCAGACACGCATCGTGAGGCAATGATTTCAGATGAAGAAAATAAGGTATTAGCGCAGGTTAGGGAGATTAAAGGTTTTTACTCTCATTTAATCACGTATGTGCTTGTGATTAGCATGTTGTTTGTAATTAACTTTATTACTGATTCCAGTTATATCTGGGCATGGTGGCCTGCAATGGGGTGGGGGATTGGTATAATTTCTCATGCATTGAGTGCTTTTGAAATTATGAACTTCTTCGGGGCTGATTGGGAGAAGAAGCAAGTAGAAAAGCGTTTAGGCCGTAAACTGTAATCGAATATAAAAGAAATAGAGCTAGTATCTAGCTCTATTTCTTCATTAGGATAAATGATGAGTGTTTTATCGAGGGTAAACTTTTTTAAATCGCTCTAGCACAAGTTCAGACTCTTCATGAAAGAGAGTTCCTATTTGTTGCGCATATTTAGTAAAGAAATCAATATGAGCCTGACGCCACCATTCGTAGCTACCATCACCTTCGCCTTCTAATTCTGCAAACTCACGTGTGACTTGGTTAAAAGGACTGGTGGAAACGTTGGTTAGTTTGACGATACATACAGGCTCTTCAGCCCAGTTCAGCACTAGGGTTAAGTTACCAACTTGAGGTAGTGGCTCATTATCAATATCGTAGCCTGCTTTTAAGCTGCATGATGCGCGTTTAATGTCCGCATTAATTAAACGTGCGCATTCATTAGCATTGTACTCATCGGCGCAAAAATACTCGGCAATAATTTGCGGGATTGCAGCATGCTCGCTTGGTGTTAATTGTGCTAAATATGCATCTAGCATTGCTTGTTGATTTGGTGTCATGATCTTCCTTGATATGAGGGACTTAGAATGAATGCTTGTTAGCTTCTATTGATTTAAGTTCAGCTCTTTCGTAACGTATTGGTCATAATTTATCATTTGTTCTGTATGATATCCCTATGTAGGTTTGCCGTTAACGGCTCAATCGACGATAAATTTTACAGCCGATCGCATAGCCAATCGCGAAAAGTGTAATAAACAACATGGCAGAAATGAAATAAGCAAGGTATTGGGAAATACCTAAGCCCCACACTAAGCTAAAAACTAACCCTTGGAATGCTTCAAATGGCCACTCGATAGCTGGAAAATGCGAGTCTCCAGCCAGCAATAAAATAAGACTAAAAACTGGGACTAAGCCACCAAACACGCCACTTGCTATCATTCTATTCATGTATATTTGACCACTTAAAAGAGATGTTCAGTTGCCATTTTGGTTTTATCTCTTTGTGTTTTCAAGCCCTATATACTTAATACCAAATTGGTCAATTATTAAATCAATTGATATAGCGTTTTACGAGGGAAAGCTGTATAGAAAAGCCCCTGAACGGGGCTTGATTGAAGGGATATATTTTAGTGAATGGTTACTATTGCTTAAATTTAAAAGCCCCTACATGGCGGTCTAACGTTTGAGCAAGTTCAGCTAGTTTTTGACTCGAGAGTTCGAGTTCTTGGCTAGCGGTAAGCCCAACTTTTACGGAGCTATCGACTGTATCTATAAAGAAAAGCCGACACAGAATGAATCAGCGTCGGCTTTGGTTATGTATCATTTAGCTCGTTAGGTTAGGGGGGAACTAACGAACCGTGATAGTCAATTGTTTGTATGTAGATGCTTATTTGGTAAAGAAGCCGTTATACATCATGTATAAGTGAGCCGCAGACCAAGAGAAGTTCGATGCGCCTTGCACTGCCCCCGTTTCTGGGTTGTAGTTTTCGCGAATGGGCATATTGCCTGTCATGCCTTCTGCGTTATTAAATAGCTCGTTGGCCATCGTAATTGCTTCTTGCTTGTAACCGTAGTTATCCATGGCACGGAAGCCAAAGTACACTTGGTCTAACCATACACGACCACGCCAATACACATCTTTGCCATAAGCGGGGTTAGTTTGTGATGCGGTTGGTAAAGGCACGCCGGTATTTTGGAATTTATCAGGTGTATTGAATTCGTCTTGATCGCGCATCACCGCGATGACTTTATCCGCGTGATCTTGCGTAGCCGCGCCATTAAAGAGAGGCGACCAACCCTCAGGGCCACGACCTCGAGCAACAATAGGTTCACCGGCACAACCATTGGCTAATGGGGCAGGGGTTGTGCCATCAGCTGCAACATTGAGGTGAATGTCGTAGAAAAAGCCAGTACTTTCATCAAACATACATTGGTTAATGTAGGTTTTAATTTTACTTGCGCCATCTAAGAACTCTTGTGCTCGGTCTTTACCTGCAACACCATCAGAAACTAACCCCGCCATTTCAGCAAGGTATTTGTTGTCTGAGTACATGTAAGAGGCCTGATCGACAGACTCTTGCAGCATAGAGAAGCCAAGTAATTGACCCGCTGGATCGTTGTTATTTGCGCGGTTTTCAGCAAAACGGACTTCCCAGTCTTTCTTCGCCAGTTTCAGTTTTGCTAAGTTAGCCGCATCTTTATTGGTGTAATCCCATGCGCCATTGGTTAGCGCCATGCTGTTATCAAAATCATGTGCAGTGGCTGCATAGCGACCTAGTTGATCGACATTCATGTCAGGGTTGTTGATATCTTCAGCTTGTTTGTTCATGTCGTGAATATTGTAGATAAAGCCAAAGCGAGCCGCGTTATCCATGCCAGATTCCCAACCAGCAGCTTCTTGCGCACCGACTTCAAGGTTCATGTAATCAACGTGATCCAGAATCTTATTATACGAAGTCATGCCTTTTACTTGGTAGTGATCGCCGTCTTTTTTAATGATGTCTTCAGCAGGGATAATGGTCGTGAAGTTAGGATCTTTGGTCTCAACCCATACGTACATCACACCTTCAGGAGTGTTGTGCGCAGGATCAACCGCAGCGCCGTACTCAGGCACACCGTTTTGGTTGTGATCGCGATTTGATAGCCACCAATCGTGGTATGCCACCAATTTCGGGTAGATTTCGTCAATGAAAGCTTGTGCATCTTGTTGGCGGCCAAAGTCATTCGCCAGTGCATGGTACACTTCCATGACAGACCAAGCCGCGAGTGATGGTTTAGTATTACGTTCGTTCCAGTTTTCAGAGCCTGCACCGCCGCGTGATGTTGGTTTAGTGTAGGTCAGAACGTCAAGCAAGTAACCTTTATCTTGTGGGCGAATTGTATCATTAGCTTGGACTTGTTCTTGGAAAACTGTGCGGATGTTATCCATCGCTACATCGGGGTTGAAGTGCGCCATCGCATACGCTTGTTTCCATGAATCCCACGGCCAGGTTAAGTTGCCAGAGAACCAGCGCGCAGTAACAGACGGTGTCACTGTTGCTTGTTTAATATCACCAGCGGCTGAGCGCCAGTTACCATTCAAGGTCATCATGGCTTTTACTGCGACACGTGCTTGTTCAGGTGTTGCATCTTTATTGGTTAAGCCATTCGCTAAATAGCCATCCCAACGTTTTTTAGAGGCATTCATGTAGGAGGTAGGTGTGGCCAACACATCTTGTAGTTTTACGATTTCAGATGCGACTTCGTTGGCATTGTGTAAGTTCGAGTAGGCCGAATAGAAGGCGGTTGTTTTCTTAGCTGAAACTTGCGTCTCTGAGAAAGAAGTAAATGAAGTTTCGTTGGCGATAGTGCGTGTTTTTAATGAGCGCGTAATACGGAATTCGGCGTCAGCATCACTACGAATTGCCCAGTTGTTTTTCATATCACCGAAATTGATTTTGATGCCGTTATCAATTGCAGAAATTTGGCGTTTGTATTCTGGGTAGTATTCAGCAACTGTCTTATTTTCATAGCTTTCACCAGAACGTGCGTATTTAACTAACTCACCATCCCATTCTAATGAAAGATCCATGTCATTATCAGTTAAGTTGGTGATTTTTGTTTCAACTAACGAAGAGCGATTAGTGACAAAGCGTAGAACCATTTGAACATGAATGTCGTCCAATTCTAATACTTGAACTAATGCACCAGGAATAGAGTAAACCTTCGCTTTCGCATTCGACAGGTTATAGGTTGTTCCCGTGTTTTTATCGGTAATGGTGAGTTTGTCGAACGTTTCGCCAGACATGAAGTGCGCATATTCTTGCGTCACCTGCATAATGCCACCAAAGCTACCGTAACCGGCGGCATCCTCTGGTAGCAAGTGGCCATGCCATGCACCATTATCGATCAATGCATTGTATTTAAGGTTCGAGTAAACATCGTAATCGCGCAGGTGAGTAGGGTTGCCTGTACGATCTATGACGTTGGTAAATTCAGACGTAGGTGCAACTGGCAAAGTGAAGCCGCTACCGCCATTATTATCGTCATTAGAATTACAGCCAGATAGTAAGATTGAAGCCCCGATTACAATAGCAAGTGTGCTTTTATTAAACATACTATTTTCCTATTATTTACGTTATATTATTTTTTTTGCTTAGTTAAATAAGCAAATTTTAAGTGTGAGAATCCATCCTGAGTTAATAGGATTCTCTTTTTTTTTAAATTTAATTTTTTAAATTGTTATTTTTATTGTAATTCTTTTGCGAATGAAATCGCTTTGAGTAATTCACCATCCACATTTGGGATAGTATCAGATAAAAAGATCTGATTACCTGGTGTAAATGTCATAAGTACATTTTTTAGTGTTCTATTAGTTTCACCAGTTTTATTTTGAACATCAAATTCAATGAGTTTGTTATATACCTCCGTGGCGAGTTTTTCTTCTTGCTCTTCAGTTATAGCAATTCTCCCTATGCAAATAGGAGGGCGAATTTTATGGCTGAATGATTCTTTTCGAAATCTTTCGGCAAACAAGGTATCGAGCTTTGAACCTTCCTCAAAAATAAATCGTCCTTTATCTTTGAATTGAAACTGGTGTTCACCTTTAAGGACGATATAGTCCATCATCTCTAACGCTCTTAGATAGAGGGTTATAGAAGTTGAACTGAGCGTATATTTTTGGGTGATTTCCTCTAGTGTCCATTCATTTCGACGAAGCAAATACAAAAAATCGAAAAGGAAAGGAAACTGATGGAAAATTTCACTGTTTACATCTGTTATAAATTGTTCATTTTCATGTTGTAACTGCCTACCTCGCTTTGATAATTCAACGAGATCTGTGTCTAAGTGGCTTGCATAGAGTAATATTTTATCAAGCCCTAAAGCCGTATTGTGTAGTTGCCTTTTAATCGTCGAAAGCGGTATCCCTGTTCCTATAGATAAATCTGCGTAACAAATGCCTTTTTCTTTGATTTTTTCTCTTAACGCAGCGAGCAAATACGTTGCGGAATTATTCATTTAATAATGCCTGTTTTTAATCCACTTATATCCATGGGGTTTATACAAGATATTCCTATTCTTGTGATCTTGATTCAGTAAATGATTTTAGTTTTTAATAATTGATGAGAATATATCCAGTTCATAGCCAATTAGATTGCTTTTAATTTTAGTTTTGTTAATTGATTGCATTAATTAGTTTCTGTATCTATAGCTCTCATTCTTTTCGGGTGTGAGTATAGTTGTTTTGAACTGTTTTATTAAGAGAGATGCACTTTAAATATAAAAAATTAACGCTGAGTTATAAATATGAAATTTTGAGTGTCAAGAATTTGAACTTAGGAAAAGAGTAATGCATAACATCACATAAGTAACAATGAAGGGTGGATTTTAAAAGTAACTTGTATTCGTAAAAGGAATGTTAATGTCATCGTGATAATACGTTAATGATGGTTTTATATTATTGAATCAAAGTCATATTATATTGGTATTGAATAATATGGTAGTTACTTTTAATTAATTATTAATAATAACACTGTTGAGTAGCTGCCTAAAATAGCATGTAGCGTTATATTATGCTTCATAAAACAATGAGTTAGTAAATTAAAAAGCACACAGCTTTTAATATTCGTGACATGCGATGGCTTTGTTTGTTTATTAAGCGGTTCACTTCTATGCTTTCACCATTCTCTAATACTAACCATTTGTCGTTTGGAGGGTTAAAAATGAAAAAGCGTCTTATTGGGGGAATGCTTGTTTTGCTTGTGAGTGCTGGCGTAAATGCTGACAGTGGGCTGATAACACTTAAAAGTGCTTATAGCGTCAATGAAACGGTGGTTAGGCTTGAAAAAGCGGTACAAGAAAAGGGCCTGACGATTTTTGCGCGTATTGATCACGCTAAAAATGCGGAAACTATTGGTGTTAGCTTGCGGCCTACCCAACTAGTAATGTTTGGTAACCCCAAAGTTGGTTCACCGCTTATGGTTTGTAGCCAAGGGATTGCGATTGATCTACCCCAGAAAATCGTGGTTAGCGAAGATGAAAATCAGCAAGTTTGGCTAACTTATAATGACCCTTACTACTTGGTAAAACGTCATGATATTCAAGGCTGTGATCCTGTTATTAAAAAAGTAAGTAAAGCTTTAGCTAACTTTGCACAAGCAGCGGCACAGCTTTAGTTATGGTCGTACAACCTGTTCACCATCAGAGATATTTGTGTCTATTAGGTGGGGGCTACTTTCCTTAAGGGTCCAGCGGTGGTCATTACGGCTGAGCTTGCGGTACTGGGTCGGTGTCACCCCAAGGTAGCTTTGGAAAGTTTGATAAAAACGGCTGCTGGAATTAAAACCCACGGTTAGGGTTATATCTAATATTGTTCGCTCGGTATCACTCAGTAGGGCGCGAGCATGGTTAATGCGCATCGCGGTGATATATTGCTTAATGGTTAATTGCATCATGCGTTGGAAAATCCCCATAGCATAATTGGCATGCAATCCAACGTGATCGGCAATTTGCTTAACTGTTAGCGGTGTATCATGATGAGTAGCAATATATTCAAGCATTTGACTAACATAGAACTGCGAATGCTTGGAAACACCATTTTGAGTTGGTTTGTCTTTGCGGCTGGCGAGCATCTGCGACCAACCCGTAAGGCATAAACGCTTGAGCATCAGACTTATTTCATCGGCGGCCAATTGCTGACGACTTTCAGCGTTATGCGCCATTTCATATTCCCACCGCTTAAGTTCAAACTCACTCACCAATGAAGCGTCATTCGAATGTAAAACGGCGCCATGTGTTATCTGATTTACAAACTCTCTATTAAGTGGCCACGATAAAAAGTGGTGAATTGGGATGTTGATGATCCCCATATTATGACAGTTTCCAGGGTTGGTTAGTCGATGAGGGACTGATGCCCAAAATAGTCCAATATGACCATCTTTTAGTACAATAGGGCTGCCATTAATGATGTACTCCACATCGCCCCCGAATGGGATGTTCACTTCAACTTGCCCATGCCAATGGTACCCCGGCATATCATGTGGCTGTCTCAATTCAATATCGATCTTCTCATACGAAGAGTAAAGCGATAGCGGACTGATAGAAACACTTTCAGGCATATCGTTGTCTTGTGTTGTTACAAACAATACGTCTTTTTTGGGCGGTTTCATGTCAGGTCCTTAGGAAATAGCATATATGGCTGTTCTATCAGAGTATTTCATTTGATTCAGGATGTTTGTCACAGAGTGAATATTTCTCTTAAGTATAAATTCCGATATGAGATCGGGGTTACAATCTTTGGCTTTGTATCGGTTTGGTATCCGAAAAGCTCACCAAAATGCACCTTTTTATCCTGTTTTCTCATATTTTATTTCTGGTGGAGGAAAATATGAGAAAACGGGATAGCGATATCATTTACCGAGACGAAAAGTACCAGCGAAGGCGTGTAATGTTTCATCATCACATTACGATAGTTACTGAGATTGAAGGATAGAAATCGAATGAATACGCCAAAGATCACTTTCATTGGAGCTGGCTCAACTATTTTCGTTAAGAATATTCTTGGCGATGTTTTCCATAAGCCTGCGCTGAAACACGCACGAATTGCTTTGATGGATATTGATGAAACTCGCTTAGAAGAGTCTCATATTGTTGTCAGTAAGTTGATGGAATCAGCGGGTGCTGAGGGGACGATTACTTGTCACCTTAATCAAAAAGAAGCGTTGCAAGATGCCGACTTTGTCGTAGTGGCCTTTCAAATTGGCGGATTCGAGCCCTGTACGGTGACCGACTTTGAAGTGTGTAAGCGTCATGGTTTAGAGCAAACTATCGCCGATACATTAGGCCCTGGCGGTATTATGCGCTCGCTGCGTACCATTCCACACCTATGGCAGATCTGTGAAGACATGACGGAAATCTGTCCAGAGGCAACCATGCTGAATTACGTTAACCCTATGGCGATGAATACCTGGGCTATGTATGACAAGTATCCGAATATTAAGCAAGTGGGTCTTTGTCACTCTGTACAGGGAACGGCAGAGGAACTTGCGCGTGACTTAGAGATAGACTATCGCGATCTACGCTTTACCTGTGCGGGTATCAACCACATGGCTTATTACCTCACGCTGGAGCACAAAAATGAGCAGGGCGAGTATGTCGATATTTCCCCTGACTTGTTAGCTGCTTTCGAAAGTGGAAAAGCACCTAAGCCAGGCATTTATCACAATGGCCGCTGTACCAACTTGGTACGTTATGAAATGTTCAAAAAGCTGGGCTATTTCGTGACTGAATCATCGGAGCACTTTGCAGAATACACACCGTACTTTATTAAGCCTAACCGCCCAGATTTGATTGAACGTTATAAAGTGCCGCTAGATGAGTACCCTAAACGCTGCGTCGAGCAAATTGCAGCTTGGAAGCAAGACTTAGAAGCATTTAAAAATGCCGATCGTATTGATGTAAAAGAATCACACGAATATGCCAGCACTATTATGAATGCGATTTGGACAGGCACACCAAGTGTTATTTACGGCAATGTGAAAAACGAAGGACTTATCGACAATTTACCACACGGTTGCTGTGTTGAAGTGGCATGTCTAGTCGATGCTAACGGTATTCAGCCAACCAAAGTTGGTACGCTACCTAATCATTTAGCAGCGCTGATGCAGACCAACATCAATGTTCAAACCTTACTGACAGAAGCTATTCTGACCGAAAACAAAGATCGTATCTACCATGCTGCAATGTTAGACCCGCATACTTCAGCTGTATTAGGGCTCGAAGAAATCTATGCACTCGTTGATGATTTGATTGCTGCGCATGAAGGTTGGTTACCTGCTTGGGTCCATAAATAACCCGATAATCACTCGATCAAAATAATAACGACTTATCACAATCAATACTTTCAAAATTAACGTGAATTAAATGGAATGATGCCTTTTTATACTCAGGCTAGGATGGCCTGAGTATAAAACAAAAAGGCTAAAGGAGCTGCAATGAGTGTTTCAATGAACACCAAATTAAGCTACGGCTTTGGTGCTTTTGGTAAAGATTTCGCCATTACCATCGTTTATATGTACCTCATGTTTTACTATACCGACGTTGTGGGCATTTCAGCTGGCGTAGTTGGTACAATTTTCTTAGTCGCTCGTATTTGGGATGCTGTAAACGATCCAATTATGGGCTGGGTGGTTAATAACACCCGAACGCGCTGGGGGAAATTTAAGCCTTGGATTTTAATTGGCACAATTACGAATTCTATTGTGCTGTATATGCTGTTTACTGCCCACTATTTTGAAGGCCCGTGGCTAATCGCTTACGCTGCTGTGACCTACATTTTATGGGGCATGACTTATACCTTAATGGACATCCCATTTTGGTCATTAGTGCCAACGCTAACTCTGGATAAACGTGAGCGTGAAGAGTTAGTTCCTTACCCTCGCTTCTTTGCAAGCCTTGCATGGATTGTGACAGCGGCGATTGCCATGCCGATGATTAATTACCTTGGTGGTGATGATAAAGGTTTTGGCTTTCAGATGTTCAGTCTAATGCTGATTGTGTGCTTTGCGATTTCAACCTTTATTACGCTTCGTAATGTAAAAGAGCGTTATTCAACCGATAAACTCGATAGCGGAAAAGTCGAAGAGAAAGTGTCATTGAAAAAAATGGTGTCACTTATCTATAAAAACAGCCAGTTAAGCTGCGTGTTGTGCATGGCACTATCCTATAACCTTGCCACCAACATTATTATGGCGTTTGCGGTTTACTACTTTACCTATGTAGTTGGTAATGAAGAGCTGTTCCCGTACTACATGGCATACGCTGGTATCGCGAACCTTATCACCTTAGTGTTATTCCCTAAACTTGCGAAAATTTTCTCACGCCGCATGTTATGGGCGGGTGCCTCTGGCTTTCCAATCTTAGGAAGTTTGGTGCTGATTTATATCGGCCTATATGATCAACAGAGCGTATTGCTGATTTCCACCGCAGGTATTTTACTGCAAATTGGTACGGCATTATTCTGGGTGTTGAACGTTATTATGGTGGCCGACACAGTAGATTATGGTGAATATAAGCTAGGTGTACGCTGTGAAAGTATCGCATTCTCGGTACAAACCTTAGTGGTTAAAGCTGGCTCTGCCTTCGCTGCTTTCTTTATCGGTATTGCGTTAACAGCAGTGAACTATATTCCTAATGTTGAGCAAAGCCCTGATACGATTTTTGGTATGCAATGTATTATGATTGGTCTGCCAAGCTTCTTCTTTGCTATCGCTCTGATCATCTACTTCCGCTTTTATAAGCTAAATGGAGCGTACCACCAAAAGGTACAAGATCATCTCACAGAGAAATATGATCATCTAATAGCGGATGATGGAGAGGCCCCTCAAACCTCGGGTAAGCCAGCTCCCGCTGTATAACGTGTTTATCAAGCCTCTTCTTCTAGGGGCTTATCTTCCAGCAATGAATAACTCAAATACTCAATGCACAAGTCGTGAAAAGCCTGTGCTTGAGGTGAAATAGTGCGGTCTTTCAATCGGAAAATACCAATCTGGCGCTTAAGAGGGGGATCGATCAGTGGGATCCAAACCAAGCGAGTTTCGTTAGTAGGGAAGGCTAGCTTAGGTAGCGTTGTGATGCCAATACCGAGCTCTAATACCGAAAATAGCGAGGTTATATTTTCAACTGAGTAGATCGCCTGCTCACTCAAAGTCCGTGCAGGGGTGGGATCCAATAGCTTACATGTCCCGTTGCGAATGAACGGCAGTTGTAGCAATGTTTTCCATTCAATCCCTTCAGGTTGCTGTGCGATTGGGTTATCACGCAAACAGACTACACCGATAGGATCCGAAATCAGTGAGGTAAATTCGATAGCATCTTCTTCAAGCTGAGAACAATTTCCCAGCGCTAAATCCACGTCACCAGAGAGCAGCCTTTCTTCAACCCCCGTGGCATTATCATCAATTAAGCTGACTTCAACATTGGGGTATTTTTCACAAAAAGCACCGAGCACACTGGGTATCAGTTTGGCAGCAACAGAAGGGACACTGGCTATACGAACGCGTCCTTGTTGCCCTGCGGCGGCCGCACGTAGGTCATTATTCAATGTACTGTAAACATTCAGAAACTGGATAACCTTGGGTAAGCAAATTTCCCCAAAGGGCGTCAGTGTGGACTTGTTACCAGCTTCAAAAAGTGATTGCCCCAAAATTTTTTCTAGCTCTTTTATTGATGTAGAAAGCGCGGCTTGTGATCGATTTGCTCGATGAGAAGCCGCCCGAAACCCACCTTCTTCAACCACTAATACAAAATGTTTCAATTGTTGGAGCTTTATACTCATAGAGGATGACTCCTTGTGAGCCCTTTATTTACCTTACTTCCCGCAAGGTGATAAGTTTTTATTATCACTTGTACAAAATTTACCGTTAGATTTATCAAGTGTCAAAGGGCAATATTTAACCATTACGAAACATTGTTGTTACATGGTTGAATTGAAACATGAATGATCATAATCAAAAACACTCAGTAAAGACTTCTCTGTTTGCTTCAAAAGCCCCATTGGAATGGGCAATTATCAACAATGGCACCTTGTATACTGCGCAGATACCTATCGATCAGACTGGGGCCGTTGTTGAAGGGGGCATTGAAGCTCAAACTCGCCAAATCTTTAGTAACCTGATTCATACTTTGGAATGCGCAGGAGAATCATTAGATTCCGTATTGCAAGTGATGATTTATGTCACCGATCGTGAATATCTCAAAACCGTTAACAGTATTTATGCCGAGCATTTCAATGCGCCTTATCCCAATCGAGCAGCCATTGTTGTGGCAGGGCTTGCGCGTGAAGAAATGCTGGTGGAATTTGTGGTGTATGCGGCAGCGACTGATCCTACAGCGTGACGGTGTAATCCAAACTCAACAACGTAATGAAGGCTGCCAGATTCAGATGCAGCCGTTGTTTATCAAGTATTAGGTACAAGGACAGAATGATGACTCAATTACAGAATGTTCAACCAGAAACCTCACTATATATTGCAGGTGAATGGCAATCAGGGATCAGCACGCTTGCTAACATTAACCCGTCAGATATTAGTGAAAACCTCGGTGATTATGCGCAAGCAAGTGAAGCGCAAGTTCAGCAAGCAATCGCGGCCGCAAAACAGGCTCAGCCAGAATGGGAAAAAACACCGATTGAACGTAAGCAAGCCGTGCTTCAAGCCATTGGTGACGAATTAATTGCACGTTGTGATGAATTAGGTACCTTGCTGGCGAGAGAAGAAGGTAAGCCGTTTGCTGAAGGGCGTGGTGAAATTTACCGCGCAGGGCAGTTCTTCCAGTATTTTGCCGCAGAAGTGTTACGCCAAATTGGTGACAACGCCGAGTCCGTTCGCCCTGGTGTGTCGGTTGAAGTGACACGTGAAGCGGTCGGTGTGGTCGCGATTATTTCACCATGGAACTTCCCAACAGCGACAGCCGCTTGGAAAATTGCACCGGCATTAGCTTTTGGTAATAGCGTTATATGGAAGCCAGCTAACCTTACTCCAGCAAGCGCCGTTGCACTAACTGAAATTGTTCACCGTCAAGGCTTACCTGCGGGCACGTTTAACTTGGTGCTAGGCAGTGGCTCGCAAGTCGGTAATACCCTTATCAACTCAAAAAACATTAACGGTGTCAGCTTTACAGGATCCGTTGATACTGGCCGCAAAGTTGCCGCGGCAACAGCCCCTAATTTTGTTCGTTGCCAGCTTGAAATGGGCAGTAAAAATGCCTTGGTGATTGCTGATGATGCCGATATTCAGACCGCGGTAGAAGCCACAATTGCGGGTTCATTTTCAGGCGCAGGTCAAAAGTGCACGGCTTCATCTCGCTTAGTGGTAATGGATAGCATTCATGATGCCTATGTAGAAGCCTTGATTAAACGCATGGGTGAACTAAAAGTCGGACATGCGTTAGAAGAGGGCGTATTTATGGGCCCAGTCGTGGATGGCAATCAACTTGAATCTAACTTCGCTTGGATTGATAAAGCACGCCAAAGTGGGGCAGAGCTAGCTTGTGGTGGCGAGCGCTTAAGCTTGCAGCATCAAGGTTACTACATGTCGCCAACCTTATTTTTGAATACTCAAAATAGCTGGGAAGTCAATCAAGAAGAGGTGTTTGCTCCTATGGCCTGTGTGATCCGCGTGGCGGATTTAGAAGAGGCGATAGCGACAACCAATGATACTCGCTTTGGTTTAACGGGGGGCATTATTACCCAAAGCTTACGCACCAGTGCCATGTTCAAACAACAGGCGCAAACAGGCTGTGTGATGGTGAACTTACCAACGGCAGGTACGGATTACCATGTGCCGTTTGGTGGCCGTAAAGAGTCGAGTTTTGGTCCGCGCGAGCAAGGCCAATATGCGAAAGAGTTCTACACCGTGGTGAAAACGGCTTATCAGCGTCCTTATTAAGTGTTGCGATACAAGGGAATGACTTATTCAAACGGTCTGAGAATAGGTAAGTGCTGAACTGAACTTGCCTATTTACCGAGTTAAACATCGTTTAAGGAGCAACTATGTATCAACAACGAATTGTGATTGATGGTTTGCAGTACTGCAATTGGGACAGAGAGTATTTTCAAACCCTGCAAGCCAGCGGTATTACGGCCGTGCATGCCACTGTGGTGTATCACGAAAATGCCCGCGAAACGTTGACCCGCTTTGCTGAGTGGAATTTACGATTTGAGCAAAACGCCGACTTAATCATGCCCATTCATTCAATGGCAGATGTTGAGCAAGCGAAAGCAACAGGCAAAGTTGGGGTATTTCTTGGTGCGCAAAACTGTTCACCTATCGATGACGAAATAGGCTTGATTGAAGTCATGCGCCAGCAAGGTTTGCTGATTATGCAGCTGACCTATAACAACCAAAGTCTGCTGGCGACGGGCTGTTATGAAAAGCATGACACAGGCGTTACCCGTTTCGGCAAACAAGCGATCCAAGAGATGAACCGCGTCGGCATGATTATCGACATGTCACACAGCGCAGAACGCTCAACACTTGAAGCGATAGATTTATCGTCGCGTCCTATCTGTATTAGCCATGCAAACCCAACGTTTGCCCATGATGCTCTGCGTAATAAATCGAATAACGTTATCAAAGCCTTAACTGCTCGCGGTGGCTTAATTGGCTTTAGTTTGTATCCGTTTCATTTGCCTAATGGCAGCCAATGCACCTTGGATGACTTCTGCCAAATGGTAGCAACAACCGCTGATATGGTGGGGATAGAGTACCTAGGTATCGGTAGTGATCTATGTTTAAACCAGCCCCAAACAGTTTTGCAATGGATGCGAAACGGTCGTTGGTCGAAAACGATGGACTATGGTGAAGGCTCAGCAAGCAACGCAGGTTGGCCTGATGCTCTGCCATGGTTCTGCGGTAGTGCAGGAATGGAGAACATATACAACGGACTTATCCAGTATGGATTCAGCGAAGCGGAGGCAGGGAAAGTATTGGGCGAGAACTGGTTCACTTTCTTAGCTGAGGGGCTAGAACCGAGTGCGTAATGCTTTGATGGGGTTTATCAAAGCATAAATATAAAACACATAGCTCAACTACAAAGCAATAGAGCGAGTGTTATACATACCTCTTGTAGCCACTGAATGGCTGGTTGCTACAAAAACCTCTGGAGTCAGAGTATGTCTGATTTAAGCAATCGCATGAACGCGAGTAGTAATAAAATTGCAAGTGAACACACTCGAAAGAACACCACAAAATCGACATCAGAAAAATTAGGGTTAGATAATCCAGCATTTTGGTATAGCGGCGGCTTTATCGCACTCTTTGTCGCGATTGCTGTGTTAGATGCAGATCTATTATCCATCCTCGTTAACACAGGCTTTGCATGGTCGGTGAAAATATTTGGTCCATATTGGCAAATGCTACTCCTTCTGACTTTTCTTATTGGTCTTGGCTTGGCTGCAGGGCGAACAGGTAAAGTCATTTTAGGTGGCCTTGCCGAACCTGAAATTGATGGTTTTCGCTGGATGGCGATTATCTTTTGTACGTTACTCGCAGGAGGTGGGGTCTTTTGGGCCGCAGCTGAACCTATCGCACATTTCGTCACCCCACCGCCTCTTTATGGCCCACAAGAAAACCCACAGCAAGGTGCAGTTAATGCGTTATCACAGTCATTTATGCATTGGGGGTTCCTTGCTTGGGCGATTGTCGGCAGTTTAACGTCCATTGTAGTGATGCACCTTCATTACGATAAAGGATTACCGCTTAAACCACGCACCTTGCTATATCCAGTGTTAGGCGAACGCGCCCTCAACGGCAACACAGGCGCGATCATAGATGCATGCTGTATTATCGCCGTAGCGGCAGGCACCATTGGACCTATCGGCTTCCTTGGCCTTCAAGTGAGCTATGCACTTAATGTGCTGTTTGATATACCCGATGGATTTACTACTCAGCTCATCATCATTTTATTTGCGATTGCACTTTATACCTTATCGGCTTTGAGCGGTTTAAACCGAGGTATGCAAATGCTGAGCCGTTACAACGTTATTTTGGCGATGGCATTAATGATTTATGTGCTTGTCTTTGGCCCAACAAACTTTATCTTCAATGGCTACATTCAAGGTGTAGGTAGCATGTTAGATAACTTTATTCCCATGGCAACCTACCGTGGTGATGAAGGTTGGTTAAGCTGGTGGACCGTGTTTTTTTGGGGCTGGTTCCTTGGCTATGGCCCTATGATGGCTATCTTTATTGCCCGTATCTCACGTGGTCGCACCATACGTCAAATCATCACAACCATCAGTATTATTGCACCTTTTGTCACCTGCTTTTGGTTCACCATTGTGGGTGGCTCTGGTTTGGCGTTTGAAATTGCAGACCCTGGCAGTGTGAGTAAAGCGTTTGAAGGCTTTAACTTACCTGGTGCGTTACTGGCGGTGACGCAACAGCTCCCATTGCCCATGCTGACGTCTATTTTATTCCTGATTTTGACCACGATTTTCATTGTGACCACGGGTGACTCCATGACCTATACCATCAGCGTGGTCGTGAGTGGCGAAACGGAGCCTAACCCCGTTATAAGAGCATTTTGGGGAGTGATGATGGGGGTTACAGCCTTAATACTGATTTCCCTCGGCTCTGGCGGTATTTCGGCGCTGCAATCCTTCATTGTTATCACGGCAGTCCCCGTTTCATTAATCTTGCTGCCATCGCTCTGGAACGCACCAAAGATCGCAATGAAAATGGCAAAAGCACAAGGCATTAATTAATAAGCGCGTGCATGGCTGGCATGCACGCATTTCATTGAACTGGTGAGAATACATCAGTCATGACAATAAACAGGGCAGGGGTTCTTGCCCTAACTCACACGTTGAACACTCTACAACTACATGGTGGTGAGCAATATGGATGCACATCGTTCTACTAACACTACAGCGTCAATGCGAAGCGCAGACGTGGTTATGGCGCCTGAAAGACTAGGGGCTATGCACCAAAACCGAATCAGTTTTGTTAGAACAATGATTCGGAAAATGGCGCAGCAGCAATGGCAAGTGACTAAGCATGAGTGGCAGTTATGCCCACAAGGTTTTGGCTATGTGATTTACAAGCTCAAAACACCCAATCACATTTATCATTTGGTCGTGTTTTGTGATCAAATTGCCGATGATGAACGCAACGATAGGGTTATTGCGGAAAAGTGGGACGTTACCTTTGCCTTAATTAAAGGCGATGTCGATGTGACCTTATTAGAACGGTTAAGGGCCAATGTACCGCTGCAAGAAGCGGGGCGTAACCCCAATACCGTTTTAGTGTTAGCACGTGCGAATAAAAGTGTGCGCGTGTTTAAGCATATTGTGAGTCACCTTGCGGCAGGAAAACAACCAGATCCAGCGGCATTGGCAGAAGTGGGTTATCTACTGCGTACAACCGCTGTGTACGGAAATGGCAAGTTTGGTATTGCTGACTTTAAGTTGCTGGAAAACAACCCTGATTTTAATCAGTCGTTCAGTGCTCAGATGTGTGCGGTGTATTTACTGCGTGAATTCAGTTTAGATTGGGTCAATTACCTAGCGAAACAACAAGGCGGTGATCAAGCCATAGCCTTACACCGTGAGTTGCAACGTTACTTAGGAGTAGGAAATGCCACTGGGTTAGGAATGGCCCCTTACTTGATCAATCACCCGTGTATTGTTGATCAGTGGATGACAACCCGAGAAGCGGCATTGGCTGATGTTTTAGCTTATCCGTCAGAGCCTGCTAAGTGCATCTATTTGCGAAGGTTATTACAAAAGGCCATTTTACATTTAGAGCAAGTTATCACGATTAACGATTATCAAAAGCAACTGAATGCAGCGGCTGTCGCTGAATTGACAGCGTTTGATAATAACCTCGATGCCATTATTGCGCTCAGCCAAACTTGGCGTGAAGTTGTAGAGCAATCATTATCTATAGGGCTTGAAGGGCAAGAGATTCTACTCTCGTGCTTGATGGAACTCTATCCTGAGCGTGTCGACCCTTATCAAGATCAAATGAATTGCGATGAAACGCTTTCTTTACCTAGTGGTAAGCAAATCCAAGACTTGATTACCACGTTAGAGCAGCATTATCGCTGGGCGATAGACACCGACTTTACGCAAAGTGAAAATACCTATTGGTTTTGGTATCGCTCACAAGATAAAGAAGAACCAAGGTTAGGGGTTCGAGGACAAGAAGCTGGTGAAGAAAGAGAGCTACCGTTAGATATTGGTCGCCAAGTTTATCGGTTATATCAGGCCTTAATCACGCAATCCCCTGAGCAATCCTTAGCGGAATTTTTGGTACATCAACCACAGTTTCGTGCCATTGCTCGCCGAGTGTGGACATTAGGGAATAGAGCGATGGGCGATATACAAATGAATGTATTACATCAATCATCGCTGCCGATGCATTTACTGCGCTGCAAACTCGCGGTTTTCGGTGCCACCAAGTTTGATCCGAGATCAGATCGCTGGGTACGGGTGACTTTCTTTCAAGGTGCACCATTGCTAGATGAATTAGCAAGTAATAATTACCAAGAACAATGGTTATTCCCGTTATTGCCAAGCCAATACGAACTCTCTGAATCATGCCTATCACATCAACCAGATGACGGAGGAAAGTGCTGATGATCGTCTCTCACAATGAATTAGTTGCGGTGGTAAATAAAGCCTTTCTGGGCATGCGTCGAGCATGTGGCGAGGGCGATGTCATTGCGACTATGGTTGCCGATTTACAGATGGTTGGGTTACACGGCGTACATCACTTTAATAACGCCAGTGCTTATATGGGACTGGAAGTTGATAGCCCAGTCGATATCTTCCTACTTGATGAAAATACCATTGAAGTGGATTTGCACAGCTGTAGCCTAGCTTGCCATTTACCTGCAGTAATGGATTACGCCATTGAGAAAATGATCGGCGGCAGTGTGCTGACCATAGAGCTGAAGAACTGCCACAACCGCTGGTTAGCCTATAGCGAGTTAGTGAAATTGGCCGCAAAAGGCATTGCCTGTACCGCTAAGTGGGAGAACGGCAGCAGCCCAAGACATACCTTGTACGTCCTAAATCGTGGTTGTATTGCGCCTGAACTGTTTCTATCAGACGTTGATCTTCTATCTAACACCGTTCACGACATGACAATCAAATTATCTATTCAAGATTTTGATGTGCTGAAAGTGTCTGAAGGTTATAACACGCATATTGAAGCCAAAGCGTTTTTAGGGGCGCAGGAAAGTGCATGGCATGATGGCATTTATGTGGATGATGCAGAGTGGGATACGTTAAAGGCGACTGCTACAGCTATTTTGGTTGAGAACAGTGAACAATCGGCACGAGGTGCTGGAGGGCTAGCGTAAGCGACAGAAAGCCAGCACAAAGGTTGCTGGCTTCTTGATATAAAAGGAAAGGCTTAGTGCCTATTACCCTTCAGCACGCTTAACGCGAATTTTATTCTTAGCAACACTTGTCATGTGCAAGCTAGTCAGTGCTGCTTTTGCTTCATCTTCGTTAGGCATTTCAACAAATGCAAAGCCTTTAGAGTGACCCGTCTCTTGGTCTAGCACTAAGGTGCATTCAGCAACAGAACCGTGAGCTGAAAAAAGTACACGAAGTTCGTGCTCAGTTGTTGCGCGCGCAAGGTTGCGAACTAAAAGTTTCATAATTAACCATATTTGGTATGAGAATAACCCCTAGATTGTCGCAGTTAAGCTGCAACAAACCAAGCGAATAAATCATTCTATGACAACTTATACCAACCAAGCCAAGTAACTGAGCGTTTTTGCTGGTTAAACCCTCAGGTTGGTATTGGCATCGACGGTTGGAGAGATCTAGCTCTAGTTGGAATCAGTATTTGCTTGTGATTTATCTTGATTGCTTAACGCAAAGTAAATCTTTGAAATCACGACCTCTGAAATCAAGATGGTAAACACAACAGCAAAGAAAGCGATCACACCGTTCCACGGGCCACTAAAATTCACTTTATCACCAAAGAGAATATTGATGGCTTCGAGCATAATGAATTTACTGCCCACTAAAATAACGTAGGTACTTAACCCACGATATACTTTAGGGGCTGTGCCTGTCTTAGTTTTGAAGTAATTAGCCACTTTATGCTCGGCGCTAATCGATAACTTTAAAAGTAGTTGAAGTAATATTGCAGCAGCAAATGAAATAGTAAAAGACTCTATGTTGACATAATCCCAATACTCATCAAAAAAATTAAGTACGGTTAAATCGACTAATACCGCAAGCGTGTAACCTACGAATAAACGTTGAGGCGTGTTGAAACCATATTCTTTTACAATTGAACTCATGCTTAATACCTATACTTAATATGCGTATTTTAGGTGGCTCACTTTGCCTAAATACCAGATTAATTGAAAGGCTATTGGTTATTTGAAATTTATGGTGGCGTAAAATGGTAAATTTAAGCTGGACTCATTCAATAGCTAGTTATGATAGTAGCTAATAGTTAATCAGCATTAAGTGCAAGAATAAGACGATATAATTAACTACCTGAAATGATGAGGAAAGCGCAGTTATTCTTCTATGCCTAATAATGTTTTTTTATACGATTTTGGTGCTAGTCCTGTAATTTTTTTAAACGCCCGTGAGTAATGGGAAAGGTTTTTATACCCCAATTGGTTAGCGATATGGGTGAGTGAGTAACCTTGTTCCATTAAATCACAAGAGGCTGATAGCAGCAGACTTTCTTTGATTTGGCGAAAGGTGGTTTTTTCTTCTTTTAAGCGCCGCTGTAGCGTGCGTGATGACATTTTAAGTAGGCGAGCGGCTTGGTCGATGGTGAGGGAATGCTCTTTTACGTAGGGGAGTAACGCTGTAAAAACATTATCACTAAAACTACTATGCCATTCGA
Organism: Photobacterium kagoshimensis; assembly: GCF_050337045.1. Classification (NCBI taxonomy): domain Bacteria; kingdom Pseudomonadati; phylum Pseudomonadota; class Gammaproteobacteria; order Vibrionales; family Vibrionaceae; genus Photobacterium; species Photobacterium kagoshimensis. The sequence continues at coordinate 95,939 of NZ_JAKJSO010000015.1, forward strand.
TCAGATCTTTTTTTCGGCTGACACTTGAGGGACAAAGTTGCAGGGGAGTGTTAAGCACTTCATGATCAATTAAAATCGCGGTTTTATCATGTCCGACGAACAACTGGGTGTGTAGGCCAATCGCAGACTCGACAGCCTCGGTGCTAACGTGTTGAATTTTAACTTGAGCTGGATGCCAGTCGGTTTTTGTTAATGCGTTAATTAATTCAATGGTATAAAGAATTGCAAACACTTCTCCCCAAATAAAATAGGGTGAGTCTTCATAATCTGCCCCGCGACAAAACCAAAATCGGCCATGTGCTTCTTCAACTGCTATTTGGCTACCCGGTGAATCAGATGAAAAGATCGTACTTGCTTGAATGAGAGCGTCGCGTACTGTTTCAGCACTATCAAACTGGCCTAAAATAGATGGAATAATGTGTTCACGAAAAGCCAGTCGAAGCAAATGACTAAAATTGTTGCCATCCACTTGATGAGATAACAGGTAGATCAAGTGCTTTACGGGTTCCACAGGTAGGTAATCTTGCGCATTGCTGAGCAGATCTGGTGGTAATCCTGATCCTTTTAGTAATTTATGTGCATTGATACCACTTGCTGCAAATATTTCTACTAATATTCGGGTGTACTCAGTGCGTATCATTGGCAAGGTGTTGGATGACTTAACAGACAATGCTTGTTTCTTCCCTTTTTATTCTACAATAATTTAAATGGCGCAAAATGGTAAGCTTTATCGCTTGGCTCAGTATATATTTCTTTTGCTATGATAATACAATCCCTAGTGATTATTGAAGGGCGAAAATATAGCAAACAGTGTTTAAAGTAAGAGAAGTTATCTTACTTATGAGACCTCAAAGCACTTGAATTATTATTACTGAGGTTAAGCTAGCATCATCTCCAATAAAGCATTCAGTAGGAAAGGTTATGTCAGATAACTCTGAAATAGAAAATGAAAACCTTGTTGAAAATCAAGATGAAAAGGAAAACAACGAGGTTAAAACACCCGCTAAAACGAACAAAATTCGTAAAATTACTAACTGCTTGTTACTTATTGCAGCTTCGATGCTCGCGTTTAGCATTATTTCAGACCGTATTATTCCCTTTACTGATAATGCGCGTGTTAAAGGTTATGTTGTGCCGATCAAGCCTGAAGTTTCAGGCCAAGTGTTGGATATTTTGGTTCAGCCAAATCAGCCTGTTTCTGAGGGCGATATTTTAGTTAAGCTGAACCCAACAGACTACGAAATTGCGGTAAAACAGGCAGAACAAGATTTAGAAATTGCAGGCCAAAATGTCGGGGCGCAAACGGCAGCGATAGCTGCGTCACAGGCGCGTGTTACGACAGCCGTTGTAGAACTAGAAAACAGTAAGCTACAAACTAATCGAGTACTCGCGATGGCAAAACGAGGCGTGGTATCACAGTCCGATGGCGATCAGGCGCGTGCTGATTTAGCCACAGCACGAGCGAATGTGGTGAATGCCAAAGCAGATTTGGAAAAAGCTAAGCAGCAATTAGGGGCGAAAGGGCAAGATAACAGCCAAATTAAAGCCGCGCTATTGGCACTAGAGCAGGCGCAAATTAACCTCGAACGTACCACAATCAAAGCACCAACCGCTGGTGGCGTGTCTAATTTCAGTCTATCGGAAGGTTTTTACGCTTCAACAGGGCAAGCTTTGATGACCTTTGTCTCGACCGAAAGCATTTGGGTAGAAGCTTATTTTCGAGAAAACAGCTTAGGCAATATTAAAGCGGGTGATGAAGTTGAAGTCGCGTTGGATTTTGCGCCGGGTAAGGTGATCAAAGGCAAGGTCACCAGTGTTGACTGGGGGGTCGATTGGGGCCAAAACGATCAAGCGGGTAAGCTCGCCCAAGCGAACAATCAAACCGGTTGGTTACGACAGACTCAAATGCTGCCGATTTCGATTGAATTCAACCATCAAGAGGTGAGTGGATTATTGCGCATTGGTGGGCAAGCTGATGTTGTTGTTTATAGTGGCGATAACCCTATATTCAATACCATAGGTAAGCTTTGGATCCGCTTCGTGAGCTTTATGTCTTATGTCCGATAATCCACAAGCTGACTCAGCGATCACACCTGATCCTCTTGAGGATGTTCGCGTACAGACCAAGATTATTCGCTATACCGTTGGGGTTGGGCTGGCGGTATTTTTAGCGGCGCTGATCGACTGGCCGCTGGCCTTTGTTGCACCAGTTTTTGTAGCTAAGTTTCTGGTTGATAAGCCTGAGCTAAATAAAGAAACCTTGTATGAGTTAACCATCGCCATGGTGGCGACAATCGTACTTGGCTTGCTGCTATCAAATGGTATTACCCAATACCCACTGCCCTTATTAATTTTGGTCGGCTTAATGATGCTGTGGGGCTATTTTTTATTTACAGACCCTAAGTGGAATCTGTTTGCCACCATTTTGATCATAGCGGTGTTAATGCTGCCATTTATGGCCATTTCGAACCCGGGGATCTCGGTTTTTCTGGCGGTGGGGTTAGCCAGTTCAGGTGTTGTCGCTGTGATTATTTTTGCTCTTGTACATATCTATTTCCCTGAGCCGCCATCGACGTTTGAAGGGTATCAAGCTTCACCGTTAACAAGAGAACAGCGCTGGCATGCTGCGTTTCGCGCCATGATTATCTCTTTTCCTGTGGTGTGTTTCTTTTTCATATTTCAAATATCTCAAGCACTGCTGACCATGATGTTCATTGCTCTACTATCATTGATGATTACAGGGGAGAAGTCAGTCAAGTTAAGCGCTTTTTTGATTATCACCAACACCATCGGTGGCTTCTTGGCGATAGGCGTATTTATGGTGCTTTCGTTTGTGCCGAATATTCTATTTTATACTTTGTTTATTTCATTAGTTGCAATCGTGATGGCGACTCAAATCTACACTAAACCTGAAAAAGCCCCGATTTTTGCAACAGCGTTTAGTACGGTTTTAGTCTTACTTGGCAGTACCTTGATGAGTTCGAGTGAAATAGACAGCAACATGTTTATACGGATCTTTCAGCTATTCATGATAGGTATTTACATGATTGCGGCGTCATTTTTTCTAGAAACGAGAAACTGGAAATTTTTGAAAATTTAACTTTTGCTGTATTCAACACCAAGGAATACCTATGAAGCATGAAAGTGAGTTTACGAAACAAGTCATTGATGTATCAATAAAAATAGCAGCTATCGCCATTCTTGTTTATTGGTGTTTCTCGATTCTACGGCCATTCATCATGTTGGTGGTGTGGGGCGGAATTATTGCCACGGCACTGTATCCTATAGTGACGTGGGCCCATGGTAAATACGGCATTAGTAAGAGCAAATCGAGTGGGGGATTAGCTTTTATCGGGGTGTTGCTGTTGTTGCTACCACTGATTGCGCTCTCGACAGGCCTTTATACCAGTGGCGCCGATTTGGTAAGTGGCATTCAAGAAGGGACGATGGCTATCCCCAAACCTTCACCCAGCATACAAGAGTGGCCGCTCATTGGTGAGAAAGCTTATGCGTTTGGGTTACAGGCATCGTCAAACTTAGAAAGTGTTTTTGCCAATTATGGTGAAGAAGTGAAAGCCGTGGTCGCTAAGTTGGCTTCTGTAATAGGCTCGCTAGGTGGTGGTTTCATCCAATTCATTATTTCGACTATTATTGCCGGTGTTTTTATGGCGAATGCCGATAAATGTGAGCGTGCATTTGTGTTAGTTGCCCGTCGCTTAACGGGTGATCACGGTGATGATTTAACCCAATTATCAAAAGTAACAGTGCGAAGCGTGGTTCAAGGTGTAATTGGTGTCGCAGTCATTCAATCCATAATGACTGGGATCGGGGTCGCCTTTGCTGGCGTACCTGCAGTGGGATTTTGGATGCTGTTAGTCTTGTTGGTGGCAATTATTCAACTCCCCCCAATCATCGCATTATTACCTGCGATTATTTACGTGTTTAGTGTTGATACTACTACCACGGCAGTTCTCTTCTTGATCTGGTGTATTTTGGTGAGCGGCAGTGATGCGATTCTAAAACCTATGTTATTAAGTCGAGGATCGGATATCCCTATGTTGGTTATCTTACTCGGCGCATTAGGTGGCATGGCGATGTCGGGTATTGTCGGCTTGTTTGTTGGCGCTGTGGTACTTAGCTTAACCTACCAGTTATTCACTGTGTGGTTAGACAGCGAATCGGTGGAAGAGGGTGAAGCAAAGGCAGTCAAAGAGACACAAGATGAAAGCGGTCAGCTATGATGAAGAAAGTCTCAAAAGACGATAACTTTTACTTTCTGCTGGCTGCCTTGTTGGGGCTGTTGTTTATCAGTGCTTTTATGCAGCAGCTCTTTGCTGGCGGCCAGAAGACCATTTTGGCCTTAATCATTATTTGTTTGGGTGTCTCGATAGCTGGGGTACATAGAGAAAAAGTGTTTTACCGAAATTGGTATGGCTTCTTGCTTTTTTTAGCGGCGATATCGGGCACTTTTACGTTTTTGGAAACGATAGACCTTTCATTGGTGACCTTAATTGCATTGCTCTTTTTCTTGCTCTCGCATACTTTCACCGCACTCAAGCAAGTGATGATCACCGATTATGTCAGTGGTAACCAGATTGTTGGCTCAATCTGTGTGTATTTATTACTGGGTTTATCATGGTCATTTATCTACCTGATCCAATTAGAGTTATTTCCAACGGCTTTTAACGGTATCGAGTATAAACCTTGGGTAGATAACTTATTTGAAGCGGTATATTTTAGTTTTATCACCCTGACAACGGTTGGGTATGGCGATATTTCACCAGCCTTGCCTATTCCAAGATTTTTCGTGTTTATTGAATCGATTTTAGGGGGCTTTTATTTGGCTATCATGGTGGCGAGTTTAGTGAGTAGTCGCTTGAGTCAAAGTGATCACAGCCAAAAAGATAACGGTCAAAATGATCAGAATTAAAGTCATGGCGCTCTAATGAGAGCCATTAAGCAAAAAGTGGCTCACGCATGCCTGCCTCAAGACTATGATGCAGGCACGAGTGCTCATTAGTTATGTCGCTAACCTTGGTGTTATAGCCAACTCTTTATCGGTCGTTGCTGCTTTTTAACGGAAAGCTCTGCGTTATCAAGGTTATATTTAGAGGCACAATCACGAAGGGCACATTGATTACGACTGTGACAGCCGCATTCTAGGCAGCGTTCTGCTTCAGTGATGGCGGCTTGGTGACTCATTCCTTTTTCAACTTCTTCAAAGCTTCCTTGGCGCTGTTCAAGCGTCATTTCAGGCACAGTAACCCGTAAGATATGCTGCATTGCATCTGAAAATTTCACCTCTTTTTGCTCTGCGGTTTTGCCTTTAGACAGCATACGCATCACTTCAGTCACATTGGTTAAATGTTTCGAGTTTACGAACTGCATTTTTGAATCATTTTTAAAGGTAAAGGGTTTGTGTGGTAGACGATCAAGTTGCCCATCTAAATAATAGGCAATAGCATCTGCTGCTCGGCGGCCATCTGCTACTGCTTCAATCGCAGTCGCTGGCCCGCGGCGGAAATCACCGATACCGAAGATATTACGAATACCGCTGTACATGTTATTTTCATCGCAATCTATGGTGTTCCAGCGAGTAAGCGGGATGGCTATCTCTTCATTGTCCAGCAGGCTCAAATCAGGTGCTTGCGATACTGCTGCAATCACGGTATCAAACTCTTGAGTAATGTATTCCCCTGTCGGTTCTGGTCGGCAGCGCCCTGACGAGTCGGGTTTACCCAGCGCCATGATCTCTAACTTAACCTGACTGACCCAATTGTTGTTATTGGTATCATCAGTATCAGTATCAGTATCAGTATCAGTATCAGTATCAGTATCAGTAGCAGCAATATTCTCAACAGGGTTGGTCAGGAAGCTAAACTTCACGCCTTCTTTTTCTGCTTCATCCACTTCATAGGCTTCTGCTGGCATTTCTGCGCGGGTACGTCGATAAATTAAGGTGGTCTCAGCACCTGCACGAACTGCGGTACGTGCGCAGTCAATCGCAGTATTACCGCCACCAATCACCGCGACTTTCTTACCTGTTATGCATTTTTGCTCGGTAACAAAATCTTTGAGGTAATCGACACCTAGGTAACAACCTTCTAAGTCACTGCCGGGGTAGGTCATGCCCACGGCTTTGGATGCACCAACCGCCATACAAACGGCATCGTACTCTTCGCTGAGTGCCGTCAGGCTTAGGTTTTCACCAATTTTACAGTTGGTTTTGATCTCCATACCGTTACGACACATTAACTCAATTTCTTTATCTAAAATCGCTTTGGGTAAACGGTATTCAGGAATGCCATAACGTAGCCAACCACCAGTAAGCGGCATAGCCTCAAAAACAGTGACGTTGTAACCTTCATTGCTCAGGTAATACCCACAGGTTAACCCGCCTGGGCCGCTGCCTATAATCGCAACCGACTTATCTTTACTTGGCTTTCTCGGCGGTACATAAGACTCTAATGCGACAAGATCGATATCGGCAGTGTGTCGTTTTAATTGACGGATCGCGAGTGGCTCATCGATTAACCGACGACGGCAACCGGCTTCACAAAACGTAGGGCAGACTCTACCGATAGACAGTGGCATAGGTAGGGTTTGCTTAATGACTTCGATCGCTTTTTGATGGTCGCCATTAGCGATATGGCGTAAATAAGACTGAATATCGACCCCTGCTGGACATGCGGTTTGGCAAGGGGCTTCGCAATATTCCTTGGTATCTTCAGACAGTAGTTGAATCAGAATTTTTTTTCTGTGCGTTGAAAGTGCATCCGATTCAGTGATCACAGACATGCCATCGTATGGTGTTGTCTTGCACGCTTTTTTTAAGCCACTACCTTCGATCTCCACTTCGCAGAGTTCACAATGTGAGTGTGTGATGCCTTTGCTGGCGTTTGAATCATTACTGGAGTCGATACAAGGTTCAAGGTGGTTATCGACAGTGCAAAGGGTAGGGATGTCGATGCCATGGTGTTTCGCGATAGTGAGTAGGGTGTGATTGTTATCAACCTCAAGCAACTTCCCATTTATAGTAATGGTGATCATTATTACCTCGGTATTGTCTTGTTTTAGCCCTATAAATTTGAATTATTAGCTTTATTAACCTAAGAGACTAGATCAATATTTGGTCAGTAAACTTGGCCTTGCTCGTGTTTTAATGACCGCATCGCGAATTAAGTACCGAAATAACAAGAGGTTGTATAGCTGATCACGTTTTAAGCGTGCTTCATCTCGAATAACTTGCACTTCGAGGGCTAACTAATCGCGCTATTTTACGTTTGTATGTTGTTGAAACTTGTTTGTTATTTTTGATTCAAATCAATGTGATAGTCGAATTGTGGCTGAGTTTAGGCCAAAAGTAACCCCAAGCCATTTAATGTGAACTTAGTCTAATTATTATTCACTCAATTACTTATCATACAAATATGTGTGCGTGTCGTTTGGGCGTTTATTTGTCTAACGTAAATGGTTTTAGTGCTTGGAATAAGTTGGTGGAGCATGGAGCAAGTTCGACAGTTAATTCATATTACTGGGATAGTGCAGGGTGTTGGTTTTCGACCTTTTATCTACAAACTGGCCAAGCAATATCAACTTAGTGGTTATGTGCTTAACAATGGTAATGGCGTTAGTATTGAGGTTGAAGGCGAGGAGCGGCAGGTAACGGCTTTTTATAATGACATCACTTTGCAAGCACCACCGCTAAGTCGCATTGATAGTATTACCGCCCAAGTGATTGCTGTTGCTGATGCGCTAACCTTTATTTCTGACAGTGCCTCGCCTGAACATACCCCCAACTTTATTATTACCGAAAGTGACAGCAGCCAAAGCGCCACAGTGTGTGTGTCGCCAGACCAAGGTATTTGCCCTGCTTGCCTTGATGATATTAACGATCCCACCAATCGCCACTATCGCTACCCTTTCACCAACTGTACCCACTGCGGCCCACGCTATACGCTAATCAAACGACTGCCTTATGATCGTAAGCAAACTTCAATGGCGGCTTTTGCTATGTGCCCTGATTGCGAAGCGGCCTATACCAACCCTGAAGATCGCCGTTACCATGCGCAACCTGTTAGCTGTCCTAAATGCGGCCCTTGGGTCAGTTTTTATGATCTAGAAAGCAAGAAAGATCAACCCGAACCTGTTGCCGAACATTACGCAGCGATAGAAGCCACAGCTAACGCTTTGAAAGCGGGTAAAATCATTGCGGTCAAAGGCTTAGGTGGTTTCCACTTAATGTGTGATGCCACTAATCAGCAAGCAGTCGCCCAGCTTAGATCCCGCAAACAACGCCAACGCAAACCGCTGGCGGTGATGATGAAAGATACACACCAAGCCCAAGGTTATGTAGAAGGAAGCCCGCAAGAGTGGGCGCTATTAGGATCTCAGCAGCGGCCTATTACCTTATTTCGTAAAAAAGCATCGAGCTCAGATTACGTAAGTGATTCAGATCTTACTATGACGGCTCGGGCTAGGGCTGATATCACCGATATTGCTGATAATGTCGCGCCCAATATTCCTTATCTTGGGGTGATGTTGGCTTACACACCGCTACATTACTTGTTATTCGATTTAGTCGATGTGCCTTTAGTGGCGACCAGCGCCAATATTTCAGGCTTTCCCATTATTGCTAACAGTGATGATATTTTCAGGCAGTTGGGGCATGTGGTGGATGGCGTACTCGATCACAACCGTGAAATCGTCCATTGCTGCGATGATAGCTTGGTCCAGATTGCAGGCGGCAGACGTCAAACACTCCGCTTAGCCCGTGGTTATGCCCCATATACTTTTTCGCTACCGCATAAGTTAACGCACCCTGTGCTGGCTGTGGGTGGACAGCAAAAAGTGACCTTTGGTTTAGGGTTTGCCGAGCAAGGGATCATCAGCCCACATGTCGGTGATATGTTTGGCTTGGACATGCAACAGCACTATCAACAAATGCTCGATGGCTTTACTCAGATTTATCACGTTAAGCCACAAACGATAGTGTGCGACAAGCACCCAAACTATATGACCACTGAATGGGCGCAGGACTATGTTAAAGGCTATGTTCAAGATAATGCTCAAGGTAATGTTCAGGAAAATGGCCAAGAAGTGGTTCAAGAAAATAGCCCCGACAGTAGCTATGCTAGCAACCCCGACACTAGTTATGAGAAGCCAACTCAATTACTCCAGCTGCAACACCACCACGCCCATATTGTTGCCGTTATGGCTGAACACCAACTGCGAGAAACAGTATTAGGTTTTGCTTTTGACGGCACAGGCTTGGGCGATGACCACCAAATTTGGGGTGGGGAAGTGTTACTGGCAGACCATCAAACGGCTAAGCGCCTTTATCATCTAAAACCTTTCCGCCTAATCGGTGGCGAGCGAGCAATTAAAGAGCCCGCGCGGATCTTGCTGGGCTTACTGCTGGAGTATTACTCATTCGAGCAGATAAAAGCATTCCAGTTAGAAGCCTTTGCCAATACGCCTAACAGTAAACTCGATAACTTATACCGACTCTGGTTAACTAAACAAAGTTCACCTTATACCACTTCGATGGGGCGCTTAGTCGACGCGTTTGCCAGCTTACTCGGCCTTGTTGAACAGGTTGATTTTGAGGGCGAATGCGGAATGCGATTAGAAGCGCTGGCTTTACAAGCTGATGCCGATAAGGGCGCAGAAGCATCGTTTATTCCTGCGTTTGTTGTTGAAAATGACGTTATTGATCCGCAACCCCTACTTGCGAGTGTGATCGATAGTTTAGCCACTAGTGCTTTCCAGCCTGTTTGCTCTGATTTAACTACTGGTCCCTCTGTTTCTTCTACTCAGCGAGACTTGGCGGTGAAGCAAAACGCAGCGAACCAATTTTTTACCGCGCTGGTCGAGATGATCAGCTCCATTAGCGCCAAACACCCTGAGTATCCAGTCGTGGTTTCGGGTGGGGTTTTCCAAAATCGTGTGCTGATGGACAGGCTCGATGCCCGCTTTACATCTGAGGCTCGTTCGTTTCTCACCAGCGAAATCATTCCACTAAATGATGGTGGGATCGCGATGGGACAGCTTTGGCATGGATTATGGCAATAAGACACAGGCTTATAGGCATTCTGTCATTAATAAAAAGAATATTACCAACTTGGAAGAGAGATAAATTATGTGTTTGTGTATTCCCTCGCAGATAGTGGAAATCCACCCAGAGGACAGTACGGTCACGGTCGATACTTTGGGCGTCCGACGTAGAATAAGTACTCATTTAATCGAAGAGCCATTGAGCATGGGGGATTACTTATTGATCCACGTTGGCTTTGCTATCAGCAAAATCAACGAACAAGAAGCATTAAAAAGCCTAGAAGAATACCGCTTATTATTGGCTGAAATGGGTGAAGAAGAAGCGAGAGCATTGTTTATATGATTGAACTTAAAGATCTCTCCCAAGGCTTTCGTAACCCCGAGTTAATGCAGTCGCTTTCTCAACGTATTCATCAACTTTCTGCTCAATTAAGCGAACCGATTAAAATCATGGAAGTGTGCGGTGGCCATACCCACACCATCATGAAATACGGCTTAAATCAGTTGTTACCCCGTAACATTGAGTTTATCCACGGTCCCGGCTGTCCTGTTTGTATCATGCCGAAAGAGCGGATCGATCATGCGATTGAGCTGGCGATGTTACCCGAGGTTATTCTGGTAACCTTGGGCGATATGATCCGCGTACCTGGCTCGAAAGGTACCTTGGCGCAATGTCGTGCTAAAGGGGGCGATGTTCGTCCTGTTTATGATCCGCTCGATGCCCTTGAAATCGCCAAGCAGAACCCAGATCGCAAGGTGGTGTTCTTTGCGATTGGCTTTGAAACCACCACACCAATGACTGCTGTGTTATTGGAGCTGGCAGAAAAGCAAAATGTCGCCAACCTCTATTTTCATATTAACCATGTGTTAGTGCCACCAGCGGTTGATGCCGTAATGGCAGACGGCGCCGCTAGAGTCACCGCCTTTATTGGCCCTTCGCATGTTAGTGCCATTACCGGTTCTGATATTTATCAGCCGATTGTCGATTGTTACCACACACCCGTTGTGGTGAGCGGCTTTGAACCTGTCGATGTAATGCAGTCGATCTTGATGATAGTGGAGCAGAAAGTACAAGGTATCGCCAAGCTAGAAGTGCAATACACCCGTGTTGTCACAGCCAAAGGCAACCAAGCAGCACAGCAGAAAGTGGCGAGTATGTTCACCTTGCGCCCGCATTTTCGCTGGCGTGGCCTTGGCGACATTCCATTGTCATCTTTGGTGTTGTCGGAACAATATCGTCATCGTGATGCAGAAATTGTGTTTGCCGATGCCTTGTCGGAGCAGGCGATAGAAGATCACAAAGCTTGTCAGTGTGCCGACATTTTACGCGGGTTAGCAAAACCGAATCAGTGTCGTGTGTTTGGCCGAGGCTGTACCCCAACCAAGCCAATGGGAAGCTGCATGGTCAGTTCGGAAGGGGCGTGCAATGCCTATTACCGCTATGCGGGCTTGGCGTTTGACCTTGATTTGAATAAAGAAGCTTCGATACACAGAGCTAAGACAGAAAAGGAGATCACAGCATGAGAACCGTTCAACTAAGCCATGGTGGTGGTGGTCAGGAAATGAATAAACTGATCAGTGATCTGTTTTTCCACCATTTTCAAAACGAGATACTGCTGAAAGCTGAAGATGCCGCGGTATTGCAGCTTGAAGGGCCGATTGCGTTCACGTCAGATAGCTTTACCGTCTCACCGTTGTTTTTTGCTGGTGGCGACATAGGTAAGTTGGCAATTGCAGGCACAGTGAATGACTTAGCCATGGTCGGCGCACAGCCGCAATACCTGAGTTGTAGCTTCATCATCGAAGAAGGTTTTGAGTACCACAAGCTAGAAACCATAGTGAAAAGCATGAAAGCGGAACTAGAAAAATCGGGTGCACAAATCGTGTGTGGCGATACCAAAGTCGTGCCTCGCGGTGCGGCTGATGGCGTGTTCATTAACACCACAGGCGTTGGCACGGTTAAATACCCCAATATTTCGGTGAGTCAGCTGCAGGCGGGCGATGCCATTTTAGTCTCTCGCGACATTGGTTGTCATGGTAGCTGTATTTTAATGGCTCGTGATGAACTGCGCCTAGAGTCTGATCTGGTAAGTGATTGTGCGACTTTGTGGCCTGTGGTTGAACGCCTGATTGAGTCTGGGGTTTCCCTTCATGCCATGCGCGATGCGACTCGCGGTGGTTTATCGGCTGTTTTGAATGAATGGTGTGAAGGCTCCAAAATCCAAATTGATGTCGAAGAAGAGAAAATCCCTGTTGCCGATGCTGTGCAAGGCTTGTGCGAGTTATACGGTTTTGAACCCTACGATTTAGCCAACGAAGGCACCATGATCTTGGCTGTTCCCGCGAAAGATGTTCCTGCCGCTTTAGACGTGTTACGCCTATTCTCACCAAACGCTGAACAGATAGGCACCGTGGTTGAAGCACAGCAGCACAAAGTGATTATGCACAATCCGTGGGGTGGGCGACGTTACCTCGAATTACCGCAAGGCGAGCTGTTACCGCGTATTTGTTAGTGCCAGTAATCGGTAAATTGTACTTGTTTAGAGGTAGGCAGAGCCTATTGACTCGTTAAATAATCTCAGCAACTGCAAGTAGGCTTAAAGCTATTAGGGAAGCAAGGCATTTTATTGCCTCTAAAACTAAGGTTGAGAGTTCACGAGCAGAATGCGAAGTTATTTTCGTCTAATATCATGCCGTTATAGTTTAAATCCAAATCAAAATTTTCAAATGACATGGAGTCGATACATGTTTTTAAATCGTTTATCAATGGCAGAGAAAGAGGCTTTCTTGGCTTTAGCACATCATATCGCTCATGCTGATAATGATTTCTCAGTGGACGAAGAAGTGCTGATTGCTAAATACTGCATGGAAATGCAGATGGATGACATTGAATATGATGAAGCCAATTTCAATTTGTTTAGTATCTTGGATACTTTTGAGCAAGACAGCCATCAAAAAATCGTGCTGTTAGAGTTAATGGCCCTGGTTTATGCCGATGGTGTTATAGCAAAAGAAGAGCAACATACGATTGATGCCATTATCGAACATTTCGAGCTAAACCCTAACCTTGCGATTATCTATCGTGAGTGGTCGAAAAACATCCTTTCATTGTTCACTCAAGGCGAGGCCTTGATTCACATATGAGTTTCCCTTGCACTCGTTGTGGCTTGTGTTGCCAAAAAATTAAAGGTATCGCTGAACTTGAAGAATTTCATTCAGGCGATGGTAAATGCAAACACTATTCGAAAAGTAAGGGCTGTTTGATTTATCAAAAGCGCCCGTTGGTATGCAGAATAGACGAAGGCTATGAAAAACTATTTTCTCAGTTGGTTGGCTTAAAAGAGTATTACCAAAAGAACGCTGAAGTCTGTAATTCTCTGCAACAAGAGCAAGATTATCCACCACGCTATAGAGTGAACCTAGATAATGGACATTAACGCATTATTACATTTTCTGCCCCAAGAAGAGCAGAATCTTAACCGCTTAGCATTTATTAAAAATAATTCGTCTAAGCCTCGTGTTGCCGTATTTGGTAAGTATAACCACGGTAAAAGTACGTTGCTTAATGCCTTAATAGGCGAAGAATATTTTAAGGTCGCAGATAAGCGCGAGACGGTAGAAAACCGAGAGCTCGAACAAGACAAAGTGATTTGGATTGACACTCCAGGGCTTGATGCCGATGTCAATCGTCAAGATGATGCGAAAGCAATCAAAGGGGCATTTGAGGTTGCTGATTACTTGTTTTTGGTTCATCAAGCACAAGCTGGTGAATTAGATAAATATGAATTAGATGTGTTTTTAAAGTTGGCGCGACAAGATAAAAACTATAGCCAAAAGATGTTCCTTATCATCACTCAAGTAGATCAAAAATCACCAGATGATGTAGCAATAGTTGAGAGAAAAATTCGTGAGCAATTAATGCAATTTATAGATCTTCAACAGCTTGAAGTCATCAAGGTCTCAGCTCAGCGCTATTTACGTGGTATTCAAGAGGATAAGTCAATCTTCTGTGAAAGGAGCAATATAAATGAATTATTTACCCTTACTGGTAAGTTAGTTGAACAGATAGATGCTGCGCGCGAGAAAGAACTTAAGCGTCTGAAATCCAAAATTCTACTAGAACTTCGCTCTAAAACTAAATGGACTGCTGCTGAACTAATGAGTAAACGCGCTAAAGCGATGAAAGAAAAAGCAGCACTACAGCGCGATATTAAAACATTATCCCAAGCTTTGGTATAGCCAAGCAATTGTAAAAAGATAGGAGATTATTATGGCTATTCCTTGGATAGTAGGTGGAATTATTGCAGCTGGTGTTGCTGCCATTGTTGCAAGTGATGATAGTAGTAGCTCTAGCTCTTCTAGTTCTTCTAGCTCTGGTGATTTCGAACGTGAACGCGAGCGTGTAAGACTTGATAATGAACGTAAAAAAGAAGCAGCAGCTAAGCTGGCAAAAGAGCAACGCATAGCATCAGAAAATAAAGCTAAAGCACAACGTTTTATCACTAAACACAATTTGACTTTAACGCCAGAAGAGTTGATCCGTGCCAACAAGCAAGACAATCAACTGAGCTTACAAGCAATGAATAATTACAACAATAAAGCCAGCGTGCGTGATCGTAATCGTGAGATAGAGCTACTCGAACAAGAGCTAGAAGGTTTAGAGATTGTCGAGAAAGAGTTGCTAAGGACGCTGTAATGGATGATGTAAAAACAACCCAGGACAATCCGTTTTTAGCTGCCCTTAGTGAATTTAGAGTGGGCATTAACGACGTATCGAACAAAGAAGATCAGCTGAACAATATCAAATCGCAATTAGTTGAAAAACTGACGCAGGCTGAAAAGTTCAATGATGAAACGATCAACGATAAGCATGCTTTATATCAGCTAGCAAATGAAATTAAGCTGTCAGTTAATACCAAAGTTAAACAATGGGATAAGAAGTTAAGCGATGCATCCCCAATGCGAGCTCTGAGTGAGCAATTTTCTGATCGAGTTATCTTGCTTGTGTTTGGTAAGGTCAATGCGGGTAAAAGCTCGTTCAGTAACTATATCGCTGACTTATTCAATCCAAGTGAAGTAAAACGCTTTTTCTTTGATAAGGGGGAGGTGAAGTACTTTGAAGGTCAGTTTGCCGAAGGTGTTACCGAGACGACAGCGCAAATTCAAGGTGTAGAGCTTGGCTCAAACTTAGTGTTGTTGGATTCACCAGGTTTACACTCTATTGTTAATGAAAATGGCGATCTAACCCGCCGTTATACCGACAGCGCAGACGCTGTTCTGTGGTTAACATCATCGAGTTCTCCTGGTCAGGTACAAGAATTAGAAGATCTAAAACTTGAGCTTGAAAAGAAAAAGCCACTGCAACCTGTGCTTACTAAAAGCGACAAGATGGAAGAAGATTGGTGTGATGAAGCTGATGACTTGGTGCAAACACTATTCAATAAAACAGCAGAAGTGCGTAAAGCACAAGAAGATGATGTATTTAGCCGAGTGAAAGACTTAGGTGAGGTTGAAAAGCTAAAAACAGCAGTCTCAGTCTCAGTTCATGCTTATAAAAAGCAGCATGAACAAAACCCTAATGCCCTCGAAGAAAGTGGCTTAACCGAATTGTTCAAGCGCTTAGCCAATATTGTTGATGAGGCAAATGTTTATAAGGTAAGTAAAGCTCAGCAGCAGATGGTTAACTTCTTAAATGGCGAAGTATTAAAACCAATGGATCAAGACATCTTACCAAAAGTTTTAGAGCTACAAACTAGTCTACAAGAGATGACGGAAAATCTTCGCTTTAAGCAGAATAATTTGTCTTCACAAATCCTAGATAACGTGCTTTGTGAAGTGCCATTGATTGTTGATAAGCACATGGGTAGTCGAGATAAAAAAGCACTAGAACATGACGTTAACAAACTGATTGAAAAAGAAATTAGTGAAACGCTACGACATGAGTTAAGAGACGTTGTTAAAGATATTAAAAAGGTGTCGAGTGACCTCTCTGGTGCAAACCTAGGTGATTTTAACGACATTACAATTGATATTAAAAAAGTCTCAGGTAAAGCAAAACAAAGTGCCAGTTCTTCAGCTGGTGCTGCTGCGGGTATGGCAATCGGTGGTTTTTTCGGGGGGCCTTTGGGCGCAATGATTGGTGGGGCAATCGGCGGTTATGGTGGTAACAAGGCGGGTGAGATGATTTTCGTTGAAATTACGACTGAAAAACTATCAGTGGGTGTCTCTCCTGATAACGTGATTCAAACGACTTCAGAAGCAATTCGTACTAACTTACCGGCTCAAGTGAAGACGGTATTCGAAGAAGTGAACCGCTCATTTGAACCACTTCAACTTTATGCTGAAAACATTGTTGTAGCCATCAATGAATGTCAACAACAAACCCGAAACTTGAGAGTGCATAATGCGTAATCCATTCATCGATATTAAGCAAAACCTATTAGACTCAAAAGAGAGGGTCATTAACTATCAAGGTAGTGATTTAGCCAATCAAATCCATGATGAGTTAAATAAAAAAGTAGATGATCAAGTATTACAAATCATGCTGTACGGCGCATATAACGCAGGTAAGAGCACATTTGTTAATGCGTTAATTGGTGAAGAGCGTGCAAACGTTGGTGAGGTCCCAACAACGGATAGTGTTGATACATTCGATTGGAATGGCTACCGCCTGCTAGATACCCCTGGGGTAAATGCACCAATTGATCATGAAGAAACAACAATAGCGCAAATCAAACGTACTCATGTAATGGTATTTGTGATCCGTGATGGCGACCAAGATACTAAAGACGTGTATGAGCGTTTATTTAATATGCTTAATCTTGGTAAACACATTTTTATCGTTCTGAACCATCAACTCGCTTCAGAAAAAGATAAGGCAACGGCTCATCAAAAAGTGCTACAGATCTTAATCAAACTCGCTCCTCAATACGGAGTATCAGATGAAATTATTCAACAAATTAAAGTGATACCAATGAACACCCAAACGGCACTTAAAGGCCGTTTGAAGAATGATCATGCAAAATTACTAGAACATTCGGGGTACAGTCACTTTATTGAAACGTTTATTGATTGGTTAAAAGAGCAAGACAGTAAGGATAGTCATCTAGCTGGCCTTAAAAGTACCGTTAAGGAATTGTGGTACAAGCCCGTGATTGAACAGTTATCGAGTCGTGATGACAGTCATCTTGATAGTGAATTAAACATGGCGCGTGATGATAAAACGATGCTTAGTTCTCGTCAGCGTGCGTTAATTTCAGAGTCACGTAATTTTTTAAACCATGAGTTAACGCTAATAAAGTCTGATATCAGCAATGTATTACAAAATAGCAGCAATCAAGCGCAACTGGATAGTGCTATACAGTCTGCGGTTGATCCTATTGGTGACAAGCTAGAGCAGTGGCTAAATGATAAGATTGGTGAAGTAAGCTCATCAATGCGTGTTTCGATTTCACATGAAATGCAGCAAGTCTTATCAGGTAATAGCAACAAATACCTTGATATGGGGGTTGAAGGGCTGGGTAAAATTGCTAATGCAGACAACATTAAAGGTGCATTGTTACAGGGGCGTAAGTTTAAGATCCCAGGCTTAAAAGGTCGCTGGGAAACAACGTTAGGTAAGTGGGCGGGCAAAGCTGCCGTTGTTGTGCAGGTGGTTACAGCACTTTACGATCTATATAAATCAAATAGTGAAGAAAAGGCAGAGAACGAACGTAATCGCAACGCGTCTATCCAATTATATCAAGCTGTAGAAGATATATGCGCAACGGTAAAGCGTGAATATGGCGATATATCAGAGCAAGTTATCACCCAAATGATTGGTTTACGTATTCAAGCGTTGGATGACAAAATCGCTAAACTCACAGCGGAGCAAGGTGGATATCAAAGTGACTATCAAGCACTATTAGATTGCCAAACCGACCTTGAGCAAATTAACTATTAAGAGAGCATCTAGAATCTTACTTTAATTTTCTAGATATAAACGTATGGGGGCAGTATGGACAAAAAAGCATCTCAGTCCTAAAACTCACCCAATCACAACCCTTTGCTGAATCCAGTTTTTAAAGCAAAGGGCTGTGTGACAATTGTTCATTCTATTTGCTCGTCAACAAGGAGCTATAGCACCTGAGTTCTTTACCTTTATTAAGGAGGGGCTATTTTTCAATAATTGTATAAAAGTTATGGCGAAGTAGTTTAATTACTAGATGAACTACATATATTTCCTAGTGAAATTTTTAAATCCGCAAGTTTAGCTTGAACATCTTCTAGTTCGGCACGACAGTTTGTTTCTAAATTGGAAGATTCTTTAAGTGCTGGTAACTGACTATGCCACTTTGCTGTAAATGGTCGTAAATCCTTATCTAGCACCTTAGTTACTAACTGATAATACAGCCTACAATTAAATCCGTGCGTGTGAGCTGTTTGGCGATGAAATGTGAATAATGACGCAAGGCTTGCTAGTGCGGTTTCGATAACTCCTTCTTTTAGCTGCTGTGTAGCAATACGGGTATCAAGCTCAATGAACATATCCCATGCTGCTTGTTTATCAGCATAGGTATATTTACCTTCGGCACGAAATTTATCAAAAAAGTAAGAATGGTAGACTGTGATACGTTCTAGAGAGCGGGTATCTCTCGCGCTAATTACTTTCTTAAAACGCTCATGATGAGCCGTAAGGTCATTTTCATTGGCATTATGGTTGACTTCGTTTTGATAATAATAATCTGAAAATTTCCGTTGATTTAACTGCCTATCGGCAGCAAGTTCACTTTTTAATTCAGAAGCCAATTTATTAAAAATTTCTTGATTAGAAATTTCTTTCCCTGTTTTCAACATACTTTCCCTTATTCCTTCCCTTCAGTACACCCACAATTTCGATTAAATTTAAAATACACAAACAACATAAGGAAAACCCTATGGGTGGCTTTAGTCAAGATTATGAACCAACACAAGATGATTTAGATAATCACAGTAACCAGCTTAATGATAACAATGATGCTTACTGGCAATCACGTGACTATGATGAACGACCAAGTGACTGGGAGAGCAAAGATGAGTAAACATAATGTCCCTAATCTCCCTAGTAAGACGGGGTTGCCATCTGGTAAAGGCCGTGGCAACAATCCTCCCAAAAAGTAATTAACTTACCCACAGAGCTATACGGTTAAGATCCCAAGCGTATAGCTCTAACCGTTGTACACCCTTGGGTGCACCTGAATATGTGTTATCTGGTGTGCGCATGACTAAAATATTATTATCACTGTTGTGCTTTTTAAACTGTTCAATTTCCCACTCAACCCATAATCTACTGTGAGTATCTTTGCCCACAAGTACTAGTAGCTTATGTGACCCTGCTAATAACTTCGCGATAGCTTTCCGAACTGGTTCTGAGCGTATATCTGATGGTGGGCGACGATTGGTATGGCCATGTTCATTACATATAGCTTCAGCCAAAGATCTATCTTCAAATGTTAATGGATGATTGGGGTTTTGTCGAATCGATTTAATTTGTTGAATGTAGATATTGTCTTTATGATTGTGGCTAATAAATACTGTAGTCATATTATCTATCCTTATATAATTTGTTTAATTACATTATTGATCATTACAAAAATAACAATTATTTATTCGGACATATTTCACGAAGTGCGGAAATATCCACAGATATAATGCAATATGCTTTCTTTTTTCGCCGCTGTTTTTTGCAGGTGGATACATTGGTAAGTTGGCTCTTGCAGGCACAGACAGTGAATTAGCCAGACTCAAGAGGGCGATGTAAATTTGGTTGTCATGGTAACTGCATTTTAATGGTGCGTGATGAACTGCGCCTAGAGTCTGAGCTGGTGGGCTATTACGCAACCTTGTGGCCAGTGGTCGAACGCTTGATTGAATCTGGGACCTCCTTTCATGCATGCATGATGCGACTTGTGCTGGTTTATCGGTTGTTAGGCATCATGAGAAATATGCAAATTAGAATTTAAAGCTGTGTGGTTTCTCGCATGCGACTATTTTTTTAATTTCAATATTTCACTTTGGTTATAAAATCAGACTCCGATTAAGTTTAGGGGTAAGTAACATGGGGGACAAAAAGTGGAAGGTCGTTTTTGGTGCAGATGGTAGTGTTAGTGATGATGAGGTTTATAGCCAGAGAGTTACTATTTTCAATAGTAAAAGTGAGGTCATTGGCATATTTAAGGGAAGTAGCACTCCTAATCCATTTAAGCCGAGTAATACATCAATATCAGGTGAGGATGCATATCCGCATATTAGTAATGGTAAATATGCATTAAGCCATGGAACTCATAAAGGTAAACCAGCACTAGTAGTAAATAATAATGGTTTTGTACCAACGAAAAGTAAGAATCCAAACTTTCCAGATTATGGAAAGAGAGCAAATTTTATTCATGTACATTGGGGGTATAAGCCAACATGGAAAGGTTCAGCTGGGTGTCCAACAATTCACCCTGGTCAATGGAAAGAATTTTTATCCAATGTTCCAAGTGGTGTAGGCGAGCTTGTTATCCCCTAATTCTATTTATGAGTTTTAGTACAATTTCTGCGGATGTTAATCCAATAATAAGTGAATATGAACAGTTGTCTTTGGAGTATGATAAGCAATACTTGGCGGGTAACTCAGTAAAAGCTATGTCCATAGCATTAGAACAATTAAATATGGATCCAAGCGATTCAGTTGCATTTATGCGGCTAGCTTTATCTGTTAAAGAATCATGTGATCAAGTTCATCCATACTTTAACCAATTTGGTTCGAGTGATGAGTTTAAATCAGTAACATCTCTTGCGAAGCTAGTTATAAAGAAAGAGTGCAAAATATCTTTAAAGTAGATGTTTAATAAGATTATCAAAACGACCTATACGCTCGGGATTTAAATGTCGAGCGGTTTACGTGTTTCTAGTGGTTGACGCCTGTTTTCCATAATAACTAAGAGTGACGGCTCCGTTTCCCTTCCGCCCAGTAAAAAAGGCCGCGCAATTGCGAAGCCTTGTGCTTAATGATGAGCCATTTAATAAATGGCTGGAACAGAACTATTTAACTGACTTAACCGCTTCCATTAGGATCGTATTGAACTCATTTGGTTTCTCTAACATCGGGAAGTGGCCTAAGCCTTCAATGTAATAGATGCTGTAGTCTTTGATATGTTTCTTATTTTATTCCGAGTTGGTAGGCCATAAACGAGCATTCACGAGTACTACTGGCACATTAACACTCTCATACACTTGGCTCGCTTTACCACTCACATATTGGCCTAGGTAATGGCGACCATGGTGTATTCTTTTCGGTTGAAAGACGAGTTCCCATGCCCAGCTAAATCCATGGTGAGCACTTGGTACTGCGGTGAAAAGTAACCTAACTGGTTCTGCCAAAGCCGACTGTCTAAGATCCAGCCGTGAATGAAGATAAGCGCAGTTTCTCCGCCGCCACAGGTACTATAAGCGATCAGTTCACCATCGCTGGACGTCGCAACACCGTACTTAGGCGGAGTGTTGCTCGCTAAAACACCCACGCTGTTTAATGACATGAAAACCAAAAATGTCATCATCAAAATTAAACGTTTCATTGTTTCTCTCTATTTACTTTTGAGAGGTACAGGAAATATCCCTCTTAATCAATATAGTCACGATAAACTATGAAGCCTTAGACAGGTCAAGGTCAGCTTTGAGGAAATTTACCGTTCATTTTGTTGATATGGCGTTGAATTTAAAAATCGCGGTCAGAACAGCAGTATAAAGTGATTTGCACGAACCGTGGGGCGAGCGCTGTTACCTCTAATTACCGGCAGATGGGTGTAGTGGCATAGTTGATTTGGCCACTACAGGATGAACCCTTATTGGACCAAACATAGGGGACTCCACCAAGCAATGAAACAGGTATCGACCCTGAAAGCTACCTGCGAGGTTATAGAAGGTGGAAACGAGAAGCTAATGACATACTTCGATGACACAATGTTAGCGCATTTGTGTCCAGATGGGGTTCAGCGATAACCTTCTGACTCGTTCTTGCCCCGAAATCGCTTAGACCAAATACGCTATAAAATTTCGTAGCGTACGTTTTCCCTACCAAAACTAATCCGATTTAGAGGGGCATATAATCACCTCATATACTCGAACGCATTGTGAAATAATATGTGACGAAACTTTTGCGCTAGCTCTGCGCTGACTAAAACGCTGCTCATAATTAATATCAATCAAATTTAATCATTTTATTTCAGTACTTTAGATGGTAAGTTTTCGCCTTTATTTGGTTTTATAGGCTTATCTTGTGCGGTGTTTTTCTATTTTCCCTATAATTGCAGCGCTTGCTGGTAGTCCAAGTTTAGCTGCAGATCCATTATCAGAATTTAAAAATGAATTACAACAACCGAAGCTTAGCGCTGAGCAGCGACTTACGCTGGCTGAGTCTATCACCAAGCATACCGCTTGGAGTGCAGGGGCATTGGCGCAATTCTATTATACGGGGGAGGGACTAGAGTCGCCGAATAAAGATCGTGCGTTGGCAATGTTTGAATTGAGCGCACAATTAGGCGATGCGTATTCAGCTTACAGTGCATTTTTAGGTCATATCCAAGGTTGGTCAAGTCAATCAGACCCAAGCAAAGCGTCACCATATTTATGGCAAGCCGCAAAAGCCGATATTAGACAATCTCGAATGTATTTAGCGGAAGGTTATCGAACGGGTAACTATGGGTTGCCTCAAGATTTAAAAGCTGCGATGCAATGGGCTTATACGACTGAAGTGCCGCCGCAAATGCATTTGGATATGTGTCTTCAAGAGGATCCTTTATATCTAAGCCAGCATTGTGTTAATGAATGGGTTAAACCAGCTGCATTGCAAGGAGATGCGATAGCAAGTTACCGCATGGGATTACAGTTTCAGCATGGCATTAGTATGTTGACTCCAGATCTAAATGAGGCTAACACTTGGTTTGAAAAGGCGGGTAACTACGGACCTGCGTTATTCGCTCGCGGTGATCTTTTATTTGCTCAACAAGGAAACTCTTTTTTCACTAAAGACGATAGCGAGCAGATGAAATCATTGTTGTTCACTGCCGCTCAAGCGGGTGAGCTTGGCGCGTTTACAGAACTCGCGTATGTGATGATTGATG
Source organism: Photobacterium kagoshimensis (assembly GCF_050337045.1). Taxonomy (NCBI): domain Bacteria; kingdom Pseudomonadati; phylum Pseudomonadota; class Gammaproteobacteria; order Vibrionales; family Vibrionaceae; genus Photobacterium; species Photobacterium kagoshimensis. The sequence continues at coordinate 119,116 of NZ_JAKJSO010000015.1, forward strand.
GTGGTGAATCTGACTCTGCGTTGATGTTACTAAGTCAAGCCGACATTGTTGGATCGTGTGATGCTGCATGTAAGTATCAATTATCAGTGCTGCTTGAAAACAGTGAGCCTGAAAACGCTGAAGCATATTTACAAAGTGCGATGAGTGAAGGTGATGCCAACGCTTTGCTTGAGACTGCACTTAAACAAGCCCCTGATTTACCTGAAACTCGCGCTAAAATTTACCAAGCAGCAATTAAAGGCAATGTAACTGCAATGCTATGGTTGATGGATAGAGCAAATGAGTCGGGCGATAAAGAGCAAGCGATTATTTGGCGTCAAGAAGCGGCAGCTTTTCAAGACAGATATAGTCAGTTTGAGTTGGCCTTGCACGCGCGTAAAGAGCATTGGTATGAAGCTTCTAGCTATTGGAGGAGCAGAAACGAGTTTTCTAATCGCTTTAAAGATGACGTTAATGTCTTAGCTGATAGTGGGCGTCCTGAAGTACGCGAGGATGCCATTCAATATACAAAACAATTTAGTGGTGATCTGAAAAAGCGTTATCAAGAGTTGAACGCTCAGCATGATGAGCCAAATTATTATTTAGAACATAACCGCTTACTTAATCAACTTAAGCGTGTTCGCTTTCGTGACTACTCATTATCACCATGGCGAATTGTCGCTGAAGCCCCGGATGTACCGCAAATAGAGGCTTATAACCGTACTGATAAAGTGCCAAGGAGATATAAAGATGGGCGTTTAGCCGTGGATGGAGCTTGGAATCCGCCAGAGAAACTCCCATTTAAATTATTGGCTAATAATCAAAGTGTGCAACAAAGCCATTGTGGATACTTATTTAATCGTGCGACAGGGGATCATCTTTTAATCCACCGCTTGAAAGGCGGATGTCGTCCTGAACCAAGTATTTTGGCTCGACTTGAGCAAGAAGGGGCGAAAAAGCTAGTTCATAATGACGCGGCTTCAGCTGCTTTATTTGATGATGGAAGTGTTGTCACTTGGGGCGGTGCTATGGCTGGTGGCAGTCCTATTCTTGCAGCATCTAATTTTGAAGATTCAGCCTATCAAAGCTTTGATGATGAAATCAAAGTTTACCGTCGTTTACAAGCGAATATTGTCGATATCGCGCCCGTGCAAAGCCATTTCCTCGCTTTAGATAGCTCAGGGAATATTTTGCTTTGGGGACCAATGGCTTATCATTTTGGTAGTGAAATTAAAGGTGAGTATCAAGCACTGGCAGCGAGCCCGGATAGTGACCGTTTTTGTGCGTTGAGTCGTAATGGTGATGTCGATTGCTGGGATTTAGGTGGCGGCGCTTCACCACGAGTTATTGCTCATAACAAGGCGCGTGTGATGAAAGTTGAAGGTACTTTTGACACTTTTGCAATGCTTGATGAAAATGGACAATTGACATTACAGTCTATCGTTATGAATCAAGGCATCAATGATTTATTACCGACGATTGATAAAAGTAAGCGCTGGAAAAAGTTAGAACAAGTAGTTGTTTACGGTAGGCTACGAACTCTTCTGATTGATAGGGATGATAAACTCTATTACATCAAGCCAAATCATCAAAAGTTAGAATTAAAATCGGTACATAATACTGGCGAAGAAACGCTATTTATTACTTCAAATGAAACAATGGCATATTTGAACTAGGCTGTTTGTTTTAATAGTAAAAGCCTCTTTATCTGCATAAGGTAAAGAGGCTTTTTTATTTCGCTATCTAGCTATGGCAACGACCTAACCTTATCTAAAAACAACGCATTGTTAACGCCCCAAGTTGTCTAAAAAGGTTCTGTGACGAAATTCTGCATTTAATCTTGCGATAAAATAAACGCCATTCATGATTGGCGTGTGATGAGTTTAATAAGTCAGACCTTACCGCTATTGCTGGGCAGAAGGTTTAAGATACTTTTTCTTACTTAAGAACACTGCATCGACTTCAGGTGTAGTGTGTTCATAAATAATCTTGGATCTGCAATATTATTGAGCATTGATTGAGTGGGTAAGCAATCATCATCGACGTAGTCGACATAATCCGCCGATGAATCAAAAATCAAAATATCCAACGCCAAACGATCCAATCCGTATAGGCCACGGTGGATCATATCCGCTGAAAACACCAATAAGTCGCCCGCTGCTAACGCAATTGGCTTACCGCCAGAGATGCTATCGCTGCTTACTTTGCCATTCACTTCTTGGCGAACATTGTACTCTTCTTCATTGTCCCATCGCTTGTGCGTACCGGGTATGATCTCCATGCCGAGCTCATCAAATAAGGGCACGCGAAGATGCAACACTTGTGTTTCGAGTATGACTTTCATCTGGTCTTCAATGTCATAGTCGTATTGACAGTCACGGTGCCAGAAGTCTTTTTGTTGCGGATTCACTGGGTTGAAGAACAGCTGCGTGTTCATAAATGCTGGATTTTCTGGAATCACCGCATCGACCACGTCCATGATTTTTGGGGAGCTGATGAAGTTAAAAAGTATCTTTCTATCATCGCTGGGCAAATATTCGCTTCCCGTAATTAAAGACGAGTTAAACGCTTCTTCCTGATAGAATTCTTCGTTGTCTGCTTTCCATAATTCATGGAATTTCAATACCACTTCTCTAAGCGATGCAATTTGAGCTTCATCGAAATAATTTCGGATAACAAAGTAACCATGTTCGTCGTAACTGTTACTTAATTGTTGGCTGTTTTCTAACACTGACTACCTTCACACTCTTTGTGCCGTTTACTGATTACGGCGTTCTTTGGTGCATGATGCCAGACTGGCGCCATTCAACCAAGTAACTAATGAGGGGATAGCTAGCGATGGTGAGAGTAGACCCTGTCGGTATTATTGATTTACAAAATAGGGTCAAAACAGCTAAAGAAAAGCACCGAGAAGCTATACAATACTCGCGTTGCGAGGTCGCAGCATGGGGTACTCATTCATAGAAAAACTCAAAGTAGTCACATATGTCTAAAGATTTTGATTTCACCATAGAATACACCCTCGACAAGCCCTTTTTTGCCGAGTGTTATGATCAAACTAGCCGTCCTGCTGAATTTCCCCAAGCCTATTTAAAAGGCATGCTTTTTCTGATTTTTGGGGTGGTTTTAGTTAAATTTGAGCTACTACCCACTGGCTACGTTGGTTGGTTCTTTATTGTTTTGAGTATTATTGAGGCGCTTAGTGTTTATTTTAAGAGAACCTGGTGGCTATGGCGACAAACATTCAGCATGAGCTTTGGCAGCAAAGTGGTATTTCACGTTGACGCTAACGGTGTGAATTATAAAAGCGGTAAAAACACCCGTAACATCGCTTGGAGTGACATCAATCAACTTCAACAAACTGATTTAGGTTTTATCCTTCATATGGGTAAACAGCGCCAATATGTTAGTAAGTCTTGCTTAAGTGATGAAGTGATCGCGTTCATGGTAGAGCAGCACGCAGTATCCAAAAAGAACTAACATCAATGCGCTATAGCAACCCTGCGTGATCTGCTTTAGAGTCTGAGGGGTATTGTTTGCGATTCATTTCTCTTCATTTCTGCCATTCGAGGTCACCATGTTTACTCAGCGTCCTATTAAACAAGCCAAGACGATAGATAACGTCTACGGCAGCGCTTATTATCACCTCGAAGCGAAAGATCGCACCATTGGTGAGTTACGAAAAAAGCTAGAGGCAAAAACCGATAATCAAGAATGGGTCGACACGGTGTTAAATGACTTGATAGACCGAGGTTATCTTAAATCGGATAAAAAGTTTGCGGTACATTTTGCTGAAATGGCGTTTAATTCAGAAAAGGGCCGTCAGTATATTTTAACCAAGCTGAAAGAGAAGGGGATTGAGAACTCGGCCGCGAATGAAGCGATTGATTACCTTGTGAACCGCGACAACATTTGTGAACTCACCTTATTGAACAACCGCCTTTCAGCTATGCGTTTGGAGGGGCTATCGAGTGATAAACTCTATTCGACACTGCTTAAACATGGTTTTCGATCTTCTGATGTACGTGAAGCTATTCAATCTCACCCTGTCGCATCAACACTGGCTTCTAAGCAGCAAATCAAAGCAGATAAAGCTGATATCGTGAAAGAGATCGAGCGGTTAGCCCGTAAGTTAAAAGGTAAGTCTGTTATTAAGCGTGAGCTACAGCAAAAGCTGATCGATGTGTCTCAGTTTGATGAACAAATTGAGAAACTAGAGATGGATGGTTCGATTGATTTCTATCAAAACTGCCAGCTGCGGTTAGAGAAAAAACGCTTTGATTTGACGAATTCAAAAGAGAAAAGCAAAGCCTACGCGTATTTGTATTCTCATGGCTTTAGCTCGGATGAAATCAAAGAAACACTAGCAAGCTAGTTTCCAAACAACGGTAAGCACTTTAGCTGATTTAATTAAGCTTGGTCACCACAACTCAAAGGGCTAACTGCGATAAGCTGTGGTGACCTGCGTTTTAGTCTTTTGACGCGTTATTTCTGGTTAGCTTTGGTTTATTTAGAATTTGGTTTATTTAGGAAGAGCCGCTTGCTCAGCACGTTGTTTTTCAAGTTGTGGACGACGATGAATCGCCCAGTAAGTTAGCCCCACAAAGAAGCCACCACCAATAATATTGCCGATAGTGACAGGGATCAGATTGTTTAACACCATATTCGCTACGTTAAGGTCGGCAAACTCCGCAGCCGTATGGCCAGTCTGAAGCCAAAACTCAGGTGACGCGAAAGACTGGATCACTATGCCCATAGGGATCATAAACATGTTGGCAATGCTGTGCTCAAAGCCGCAGGCAACAAACATGGCAACAGGCAGTATCATGACCATCACTTTGTCGGTTGCGCTATGGCACGAGAAGGTCATCCACACCGCTAAACACACCATCAAATTACACAAAATACCCAGCACGACCGCCTGAATAAAGGTGTGATGGATTTTGTGTTGCGCCACTTGCATCGCATGAATACCCCATTCACCGCTATTACCAAGGTGCTGTTTGGCAAGCCAAATCAAAGTCACAAAGAATAAAGCACCTAGCATGTTGCCAAAGTACACGGTGACCCAATTGCGGAATAACTGTCGATTGGTGATTCGATTACTAGCACGGGCAACGGTAGTTAACACGGTCGAGGTGAATAGCTCACCACCACAGATCACCACCAAAATTAAGCCAAGGCTAAACGCGATAGCCCCAACGAATTTAGCCATTCCCCATGCCATGTCGCCAGAACCTGTGGTGACTGTGATATAGAAAACAAACGCGATAGAGATAAACACGCCTGCGGTGATCGCGAGTACAAAAGATTGTAATGGGTTTTTGGTGGCTTTATAGATACCGACTTCTTCAGCCTTAATCGTCATGTCGGTGGGCATGAGGGCATCAAATGGGTTTTGTTCGTTACTCATTATTTTATTCTCCCCTGGTAGGGTTATTGTGTAAGCCTAAATATCACGTAAAAGGCACCGTGCAATATTGGCTTTAGCTGTTATTGGATATTGGATACACACACTAGGTATCAATAACCGTGCCAGATGAAAATATAGTGTTAAGTGATTGTTTTAAATGAAATGCAGATGTTGTTGCTAAGTAGGGGTTGACAGAAATGACGATGACACTTGGCTGTCAAAAGCAGGTGTCGACACAGCTTACTCTGTCAATCTCTGTCTATTCAATTAGCGATAAATCGCACAGAGCAGACAGAGTAAGCTAATAGTAAAGTGAAGAAAATCAGCGGTCAAAATTAGGCATTATTGAGCCAATCTAACCAAGCTTCCATGCCTTCACCCGTTGTCGCGGAAAGCTTGAGTACTTGAATGTATGGATTCACTTTGCGTGCATTTTCAATGCAGGCTTCAACATCAAAGGCGACGTAGGGCAGTAAGTCGATTTTGTTGATGATCATCAGCTGCGAAGCGGCAAACATATTCGGGTATTTAAGTGGTTTATCTTCCCCTTCGGTCACCGATAGAATCGCCACTTTGTACTTCTCGCCTAAATCAAAGCTGGCAGGGCAAACCAAGTTCCCCACGTTTTCAATAAACAAGAGGCCGTCATGTTCAAGGCCTAGCTGGTGGCAGGCATCGTGAACCATTTTAGCGTCTAAGTGGCAGCCTTTACCTGTATTGACTTGAATGGCATCTACACCCGTTTCACGAATACGATCAGCATCGTTGGTGGTTTGTTGATCGCCTTCAATCACAGCGCAGGCTCTATCGCTTTGTTGAATCCGCTTTAAGGTTTCAGTTAGCAGGGTCGTTTTGCCTGAACCTGGGCTTGAAACCAAATTCAGCACTAACTGATTAGCCTGGTCGAAGTGTTCGCGGTTATGGCTAGCAAGGTGATTATTTTTACTAAGCACATCCATTTCAATTTCAATCAATTTGCGCTGGCTAACCCCTGCGACATGGGTTTCGGCTTCACCTTTGCCGTAATGTAAATCGCCATGAGCGGATTGTTCTGGTGTCAGTTCATGCGCATGATCGTGATGCTCTTCATGCGAATGGGTTTCTGGATGGCTATGTGAATGGCCATGTGAGTGCTCGTGCGGATGAGCATGATCGTGGCTGTGCGTGTGTTGCTGTTGTGATTGATGGTGCGATTGGTGCTGTGATGATGGGTCAGGGTAATGATAATGATGGTGGTGAACATCGCCCTGATGATGATAGTGGTGATGTACAATAACAGGTTGTGGATTTTCTTGGTGAGCCGCTACGTGTGAGTGGCTATGTGGGTGCTCGTGGTGATGTCCGTGATGATGATCGTGGGGGTGGTCATGATGATGGTCAGCATTGACGTGTTCAATCTGGCTATCACCACATCCGCAAACATTGCACATATTATTCAACCTCTATTTCTTTAATTCGCATTTCATCGCCTTGCAGTACTTTTAGTTTGTAACCTTGGCAGATCGGGCAGCTTTCCCCACGTTGGGCGAGAGAAACGGCTTTATCGCAATCATAGCAATGGGCTTCACCCGCTTTCGGTACTATTTCGAGTGCCGCATCTTGAGCGATGGTTTCTTTTGCTGCGAGATCGAAGCAGAACTTAATGGTGTCCGGTTCGACGCATGACAATACCCCGATTTCTAACCATACCTTGGTGACTTTGTTAAAGCCTTGCTGAGTAGCTTGCTCTACGACGAGATCAACGGTGTCCATACTCAGAGACATTTCATGCATGGCGACTCCTAAACTTGCTAAAAATGATCGGCGGGGGAGTAAATATTCAAAGAGCGAAAATTAAATCATTAATTTTTAAAAAGTTTTGTGATGCGAATCAAATATAAACCAGTAGGCGTATCGGGAGGCTTTTTATTTGTATGATGAAGTGATGATCGTCATCGTCATTAGTGTCGATATTCGTTTTTATTCATCAGAAATAGCATGATTCAAACGAGCGAAATCTTGGGTTTTGAGTTTTAAGTCTATTAAATTCAGTGGTTTACTCTGTTTGCTTTGGCGATTGTTAATCTTGGTATGAAAGTTGTAATAGAGGGGGTTCGAACTGCAATTTAACTAAGGTTAGTTATGAATCGCTTTGTAATTGCAGATCCTCAGTTATGTATCGGGTGTGGGACATGCATGGCAGCATGCTCTACAGCCCACAAAGCGGAAGGTCTGCAAGCTCACCCAAGATTGACTGTAATGAGACATAAGCAGGCCACTGCGCCTGTGCTATGCCGTCATTGTGAAGATGCACCATGCGCGCAAGTATGTCCTGTCAATGCCATTACCCAAGAACAGGGTAGTGTTGTTGTGAATGAAAGCCTCTGTGTAGGCTGTACGCTTTGTGCCATTGCATGCCCATTTGGTGCCATTGCCATCGATGGAAGTCGCCCTGTTGATATGGCGAATTCCTACGACACCTATATTCCCTCCACCGTCCATTCCAGTAACCCTTCAACTTCTAGCCCGCAATGTTTTGGTAAAGACATTTTAGCGTGGGAGCCAGGTGTGAAGAGTATTGCTGTGAAGTGCGACTTATGTCAGTCCACCACGGGCTCGCCTGCCTGTATCGAGGTTTGCCCCACCAAGGCGCTGTTCTTGGTTGAAGAGCAAGGCATGGCAGACGCAAGTCAAAATAAGCGCAATGAGGCGGCTCTTGATGTTTCAACTATAGCTTTGGAGCGACAGGAATCATGATAGAACTCGACTTATTAATGCTTTCGATTTTGCTTTATCTCGCAGGTGCAGGGCTTTCGTTGATTTTTCATAACGATGAACGACGTGCCGCGCATGTTTCTGGCGTGCTATGTGCGTTAGGCGGTATTGCGGGCATTGCAGCGGCGATACCTGTGCTATTGAGCGGGGATGCCATCACACATCAACTTTATAGTCCTTTTACCTTTGCTGATTGCGTGATCCGCTTGGATGCACTGTCTGCTTTTATGGTGTTAGTGATATCGCTATTAGTGGTGGCGTGTGCCGTCTATTCACTGTCTTACATGCGTGAATACGAAGGGAAAGGTGTGTGGGCAATGGGCTTCTTTATGAATGTCTTTATTGCTTCCATGGTGGCCTTGGTTGTTTCTGACAATGCGTTTTACTTCATTGTCTTTTTCGAAATGATGTCGCTGGCTTCTTACTTCTTGGTGATTTCAGAACAAGATGAAAAAGCGGTGAAAGCTGGGCTGCAATATTTTTTGATAGCGCATGCTGGTTCTGTGTTGATCATGATCGCCTTCTTCATTTTGTATCGCCAATCAGGCAGCTTGAACTTCGCGGATTTCAAAACCGCTGACTTGTCACAATGGCAAGCGTCGGCGGTGTTCTTGCTGGCCTTCTTTGGCTTTGGTGCCAAAGCAGGGATGATCACCTTACACGGTTGGTTGCCACAAGCTCACCCCGCAGCGCCTTCTCATGCATCGGCATTAATGTCGGGTGTGATGGTCAAAATTGGTGTGTTCGGCATCATTAAAGTCGGTATCGATTTTCTTGGGGCTGATACAGCATGGTGGGGCTATGTGGTATTGGCCTTTGGCGGTGTGTCGTCGGTGTTAGGCGTTATGTATGCCTTGGCAGAGCACGATATCAAACGCTTGTTGGCTTACCACACGGTGGAAAATGTCGGCATTATTTTAATGGGCGTTGGCATTGGCATGATAGGTATTGCTAACGATCAACCTGTGCTGGCAACCCTAGGTTTACTTGGTGGCTTATACCACTTACTCAATCATGCGGTGTTTAAAGGGCTGCTGTTCTTAGGCGCGGGCTCAATGATTTACCGTGTTCACACCAAAGACATGGAAAAAATGGGTGGCCTTGCCAAGTTAATGCCGTATACCGCGTTAGCGTTTTTGATCGGGACTATGGCGATTTCAGCCTTACCGCCGCTTAACGGTTTTGTCAGTGAATGGTTCATTTACCAATCGCTACTGACGATGAGTAAAGAAGGCACCTTCGCGATGTCGATTGCAGGGCCTATTGCCGTAGTCATGCTTGCCATTACGGGTGCGCTTGCCTGCATGTGTTTCGTGAAAGTGTATGGCATTTGTTTTTGCGGTGCCGCACGAAGCGAACAAGCCACTAAAGCGACCGAAGTCCCTAAACCTATGGTGTTTGGCACCCTGTCGTTAGCCGTGCTTTGTATTGTACTGGGTGTAGGTTCGCCTTGGATCGCACCAACGATATCAAGTGTTGCAAGTAGTTTGGTCAATAGCGATGCCATTACGGTGACGCAAGGTGCGGCACTTATTCCAGATAACGGCGCACAAGCGATTCTATCAACACCTGTGATTGCCTTGACGTTACTTGGGTTGTTGCTGGTTCCTACGCTTATTCTTGCTATTTTCAAAGGACCGAAACTTACACGTCGACACAATAATGATCCTTGGGCGTGTGGTTATGGTTATGAAGATCGCATGACAGTGTCAGCAGGCGGTTTTACTCAGCCACTGCGTGCCATGTTTGTTCCGCTATACGCCATTCGAAACTGGTTAAATCCAGCGCCGCTGTTCGCTTTGATCCTTGAGAAGACCAAAGCAGGAGCGACATACATCGAACCTTTCTTTGATAACAGAGTGATATTGCCTGTTGCACGTTTTGTTCTGCGTGTCGGTAAGCGTCTGCAATGGCTGCAATACGGTGATTTTAGAACCTATTGCTTATACATGGTTATTGCATTGCTGGTGCTGTTATTCATCCCCGTAGATTTAGGAGTTAACTGATGCAAGGGCTTGAGATGCCAAGTCCTGAGCTGATTGCGTTAGCTATCGTTCAGGCATTAATCATGCTGGGGCTCGCCCCCCTTGTGACAGGCTTTTCGCGTGTTCTTCGCGCCAAAATGCACTCACGTCAGGGGCCGGGTGTGCTGCAAGACTACCGAGATATCTTTAAGTTGCTTCGTCGCCAAGAAGTAGCGCCAACACCGTCGGGGGTGATTTTCAAAATCATGCCATCGGTACTGATCATCACTATGTTGTTGATTGGTATGGCGCTGCCAACGGTGACTAATTACTCGCCATTTCCAATTGCAGGGGATGTGATCACCGACATCTATTTGTTTGCAATCTTCCGCTTCTTTTTTGCGTTAGCGGGGTTGGATTCAGGCAGCATGTTCTCAGGGATCGGTTCTAGCCGTGAACTGACACTGGGTGTGCTGGTAGAGCCGATTTTGATGCTGTCCATTTTTACGATGGCATTGGTAGTGGGCACGTCTGACCTTGGTTACATCAGTAATCATATGGCAACCGAGACATGGGTAGCCCCTGGCGCAACAGTATTAGCGGGGATTGCTTGTGCATTCGTGATCTTTATCGAAATGGGTAAGTTGCCGTTTGACTGTGCAGAAGCCGAGCAAGAGCTGCAAGAAGGGCCAATCACTGAGTATGCGGGTTCTGGTTTAGCCATGGTTAAGCTTGGTCTTGGCCTAAAACAATTGGTGGTTGCTCAGCTGTTCCTCGCGATTTTCATTCCGTTTGGTAAAGCCACGTCACTGACATTTCCTGCATTAGCCTCGGCAACGGGGATCTTAATGCTGAAATTGTTCGTTGTATTTTTGGTGGCAGGCGTGATTGAAAACAGCGTGGCACGAACTCGATTCTTGAAAACGCATCACCTGACTTGGGTGGGATTTGGTATCGCGGTATTAGCGTTCATCTTTTTCCTCACAGGCTTATAGGGAGCATAGAGAAAAGTTATGGATATTATTGCTCTATTAACGATTTTCGTTCCCTTTTTAGGGGCGGTCATCACAGTCTTAGTGCCTCGGCAGGCGGCGAAGTGGGTGTGTCAGCTATTCGCTGCACTTGCCTCGCTCGGTACGCTGATATTAGCCGCGGCCTTTTTTAACAGTGGCGAAACCAGCGTTACCTATCAACTGGTCATGTTTTCCCAAACGGAAATATTTGGCTTAACCATAGATAAAGTCAGCACCTTAATCGCAGTGGCGGTGGTAGTGCTGGGGCTGTTGGTTAGCATTTATTCGCTAGGCTACATGACCGAAGGTAACCGTGAACATCCCCATGAAGGTTTGCCACGTTACTACGCCTTTCTGCTGATATTCATTGGTGCGATGGCGGGGTTAGTGCTGTCGTCAACCATTCTGGGTCAGTTGCTGTTCTTTGAAATCACCGGGGCCTGTTCTTGGTCGTTGATTGGTTACTACCAAAAACCGACGTCGCTTAAAGCGGCACTTAAAGCTTTACTAGTGACTCACGTTGCTTCGATTGGCTTGTTTGTCGCGGCTGCGTTTGTGTTCAAAGAAACGGGGACTTTCTCGTTATCCGCTTTGGCTTCGCTATCGCCAGAAACCAAAACCATCGTGTTCTTAGGCATCTTGATGGCGGCATGGGGTAAATCAGCTCAGTTACCGCTGCATGTTTGGTTACCCGATGCGATGAATGCGCCAACGCCTGTCAGTGCTTATCTACATGCGGCTTCCATGGTGAAAGTGGGCGTGTATATCTTTGCGCGCGCGATTATGTCGGGGGGAGACATTCCTGAAGTGATCGGAGTGATAGGTGTGACAGGGGCGATGATCACCTTGATCTACGGTTTCATCATGTACTTACCACAAACCGATATGAAGCGTCTGCTGGCGTACTCTACGATCACGCAGTTGGCTTATATCTTCCTTGCGTTGTCGTTATCTGTCTTCGGTTCCGACCTCGCTTTCGAAGGTGGGGTGACGTACATCTTTAACCATGCTTTTGCGAAGAGCTTGTTCTTCTTGGTAGCTGGGGCGCTGAGTTACACCTGTGGTACGCGTATGTTGCCAGCACTGCGTGGCATCGTGAAGAAATCGCCACTATTAGCCGTGGGTTTCTGCGTTGCTGCCTTGGCCATCACGGGCGTACCGCCATTCAATGGTTTCTTCAGTAAATTCCCACTCTTTGCTGCGGGTTTCAACCTATCTAGCGAGCATAGCTGGTTAATGCCTGTGATGATTCTGGCCTTGGTTGAATCTGTCGCGAGCTTTGGTTGGATCTTGTACTGGTTTGGTAAAACTGTTGTTGGTGAGCCCTCTGAGGCTGTTGCCACTGCAAAACCTCTTCCTCGCTCCATGAGTGCCGTACTGATCATTCTGATCATTATGTCTTTCTGTTCGAGCTTTATTGCATCTAATTGGCTGAGTTAAGGAATGACGATGAATGGAGAAATTGTAATTAATAATCTAGCCGGGCTGTTGATCATTACCTCCTTGATGGTAATTGGCGTCAACAAGCCGCGGGTAGTGGCAATGCTGTATTCGCTACAGTCATTTGTTTTGGTGCTGACCTTTATTGCTATCGCCAATACCGTGGATGCGCCGCAGCTTTATCATTGGTCGATCACTGCCTTTATTACCAAGGTGATCGCACTGCCTGCGCTGCTGTATTACGCCTTTAGCAAAATGTATGACGCTGAAGCCAATAAGCCCGTTATCCACTTTGCGTGGTTGGTGATTATTGGTGGGGTGATCACTTTGCTGAGCTTCTTGGCGGTGGAATCTGTGCAGCTTCCTTTGGTTGCCCACCTGAAACCGGCATTAGCGGTATCGTTAGGGCACTTCTTCTTAGGCTTGCTGTGTATTGTCAGTCAGCGAAACATTCTTAAGCAGTTGTTTGGTTACTGCTTGATGGAAAACGGTTCGTCGCTGACCTTGGCATTGCTTGCTAATAAGGCCCCAGGGTTGGTGGAGATTGGCGTCACTATTGATGCGGTGTTTGCAGTGATCTTCATGATTATTTTGGTTAGGCAGATTTACACCAAGTTACATACCTTGGATGCCCAGCAGCTTACTACGTTAAAGGGGTAATATTCATGTCTTCAACACTTTTACTCCCGTTGCTTCTGGCTGTGCCGTTTGTGGCTGGGATTGTCTCTTTTCTCTCTTATTGGGGAGGCAAGGGGCTAAGACAACTCGCCATTGGGGCGCATGTTATTAGCATGCTGGCTGTGCTGGCGATTTCGTGGACCCTTGCAGCAGATGTGTTTACCGATGGTCCTATTTTTGCGGCTCATCAATGGCTGTACTTAGACAGTTTATCGGCGTTGTTTACTGCTTTACTGGCTTTAGTGGGGTTATTAACGGGCTTTTACTCGATTGGCTATATCGGCCATGAGTTTAAAGAAGGGGAATTATCGGCGAAAAAAGTCGCGCTTTACTACGGCTTATTCAACTTCTTCCTTGCCACTATGCTGGTGGCTGTCACCGCGAATAACGTGATCATGATGTGGGTGGCGATTGAAGCAACCACCATCAGTTCGGTGTTCTTAGTCGGTTTATACGGTCAACGTTCATCGCTGGAAGCGGCGTGGAAATACATCATCATCTGTAGTGTCGGGGTAGCATTCGGGCTGTTTGGCTCGATCATGGCGTACTCCAATGCAGCCGCTGTGTTTAGTGACCCATCGACGGCGATTTTCTGGACTGAAATTCATCAACACGCCAACTTGCTGGATCCGACCTTGGTCCATATCTCATTCATCTTCATTTTGATTGGGTTTGGGACGAAAACGGGTTTGTTTCCTATGCATGCATGGTTACCCGATGCACACTCCGAAGCCCCAAGCCCTGTCAGTGCCTTGCTGTCAGCGGGTCTACTTAACTGCGCGTTATTGGTTATCTTGCGTTACTACATAGTGACAGTGAAAGCGATTGGTCCGCAATTCCCACAAATGTTGTTGATGGTGTTTGGCTTTATGTCAGTGGCTGTCGCTGCGTTCTTCATCATTACCCAGCGCGATATTAAACGCTTATTGGCTTATTCGAGTGTCGAGAACATGGGGTTGATCACCTTGGCAATAGCGCTTGGTCCTTTAGGGATTTTAGCGGGGCTATTGCATGTGATTAACCACAGCTTGGGTAAAACCCTAATGTTCTGCGGTTCGGGCAATATCTTGTTGAAATACGGCACCCGTGACATGGACACAGTAAAAGGGGTACTTCGCGTTGCCCCTATTACTGGGGTGTTATTGGGTATGGGCGCATTGGCGTTGGGTGGTGTACCACCGTTTAACTTATTCATCAGTGAATTCATGGTGGTCACCGCAGGTATCGGTAGCAACTACACGATCATGACTGTGGTGCTCTTGTTCTTGCTAACCGTGGTGTTAGCTGGACTTGCGCGCATGGTGGCAGGTTGTGTACTGGGACCAAAACCTGAACAGGTTGAAAAAGGCGAGCTGGGCGTGATGACCTTGGCGCCAATGATAGTGCTGATTGTGATGATGCTGGTAATGGGAACCCATATACCTAAGCCTATTCTGCACGGTTTAGATCGCGCGGCCTTGGTGGTACTTGATAGCAAAGAAGAAACCATGATCGATGCTTTAAACCTACCTTGGCAAATGCAGCAATCTGTTTCTGTCGATACAACCCCATCTTCTGTTGCCCTACATAAAGAGAGATAAGCGAGTGGATACTTTAGAACTCAATACTAAACAAAATAACAATAAGCAGGGCTACGGCTATATTGCAGGGGTCCGTCAGTTCTTTCCTAGTGCCATTATTGACGAAGAATGGCAAACCCATAATCAGGTCACGATTACGGTAAAAGCGACTGCCTTGATTGATGTGATGAAATGGTTGTACTACGACCAAGGTGGTTGGCTGACGGTTTCATTCGGTAATGACGAACGCTCGCTTAACGGCCACTTTGCCGTTTACCACGCAATGTCGATGGAAGGCGAAGTCAAAAGCTGGGTAACAGTGAAGGTATTAGTTGATGCGGTGAGCCAAGAGTTTCCATCAATTACCCCTGTTATCCCTGCGGCGGTGTGGGGCGAACGTGAAGTGCGTGACATGTATGGTTTGCGTCCAGTCGGTCTGCCTGATGAGCGCCGCTTAGTTTTACCCGATGATTGGCCTGACGACCTTCACCCTTTGAGAAAAGATGCGATGGATTATCGTCAACGTCCGATGCCGACCACAGAAACAGAAACCTATAAGTTCGATAATCAACTAGGTGATGATAAAAACCGCATCGTACCTGTTGGCCCGTTACACATTACGTCTGATGAACCTGGGCATTTTCGGTTGTTTGTTGACGGCGAAGACATTGTCGATGCGGATTACCGCATGTTCTATGTTCACCGTGGCATGGAAAAGCTGGCCGAAACCCGTATGGGCTATAACGAAGTCGCATTCCTGACTGACCGCGTCTGCGGTATTTGTGGTTTCACCCACAGCGTGGGTTACAGCAATTCGGTTGAAAACGCCATGGATATCCCAGTACCCGCGCGGGCCAAGATGATCCGTACTGTGTTACTGGAAGTAGAACGCCTTCATAGCCACATGTTGAACATTGGGCTATCCAGCCACTTTGTCGGCTTTGATACGGGCTTTATGCAGTTCTTCCGAGTGCGTGAAAAAACCATGGAAATGGCAGAGCTCTTAACGGGCGCCCGCAAAACCTACGGCTTGAACCTGATTGGTGGCGTTCGTCGCGATATTTTGCAAACACACCGTGCTAAAGGGATTGCACTGGTTCGCCAGGTACGCCAAGAGTTTAAAGGTTTGGTCGATATGCTGCTTAGCACGCCAAACATTGAACAACGTATCGTAGGGGTTGGGATCTTATCTAAAGATATCGCCCGTGATTACAGCCCAGTAGGGCCATTGATCCGCGGTAGTGGTTTTAAGCGTGATGCACGTATTGTGCACCAGCAATCACTTGAAGCTTATGGTGATGTACCGTTCGAGCTGCAAGCCTTTGATGGTGGTGATGTGCAATCTAGGGTGATGGTGCGGATAAAAGAAGTATTCGATTCACTCAATATTATCGAATACGGCCTTGATACTTTACCGAGTGGGGCTCTGTTGACGGAAGGCTTCACTTACACCCCGAACAAGTTTGCTCTTGGTTTCACAGAAGCGCCACGTGGTGAAAACGTTCACTGGAGTATGACGGGGGATAACCAAAAACTGTTCCGCTGGCGTTGTCGTGCAGCAACGTATGCCAACTGGCCAACCTTGCGCTATATGTTACGCGGTAACACTGTATCTGATGCGCCACTTATCATAGGTAGCTTGGATCCATGTTATTCGTGTACCGACCGTGTGACGTTGGTGGATACCAAGAAACGCAAGTCGACCACAGTGTCTTACAAAGAAATCGAACGTTATGGCATTGAGCGGAAAAACTCGCCACTCAAGTAGGAGGCTAACAGATGTTTAAATTAATAAAAACCATCATTAAAGCCGGCGAAAGTACCACTAAGTATCCTTTTGCACCGCTTGAAGTGAGTGATGATTTTCGTGGTAAACCCGAATATAACCCAGACCAATGTATTGCTTGTGCGGCTTGTACACGCGCTTGTCCTGCGAATGCCTTGATCATGGAAACTGATGCCGAGCAAGGTACGCGCCGTTGGCAGTTATCCATTGCTCGCTGCATTTTTTGTGGTCGTTGTGAAGAAGTGTGCCCAACCCAAGCCATCAAGTTATCCAAAGAATTTGAGTTGGCTGTGAGTAATAAAAAAGATCTGTATCAAGAAGCAAACTTTTCTCTTACTCAATGTCGTGAGTGCGGTATCGGTTTTGCGCCGCGAAAAGCGGTTGAATATGCATTGGATTTATTAAAGCAGGGCGGTATGAGCGAAGAGCAGTTTGAAGTGCGTCGTCAGCAGCTTGAAACCTGTCCTGATTGTCGTCGTAAACAAAACATGCTGGACGGTGGCAATATTTTGCTTGGTAAAAATGTTCTCCATGCCAAGCAACTAAATAAGGAAGTGTCAGATGAAAGGAATTAAGAAAATTGTCGGCACTGCCCATACAGCGGCTCAGCCGCTTGAGCAAGATCCTCATGCCGCGAAATTAAAAAGTACCTTGCTGAATGATATTAAGCGCTCGGCGTATGTATATCGGGTTGACTGCGGAGGCTGTAACGCCTGCGAAATTGAAATCTTTGCTGCAACTACGCCTGTATTTGATACCGAGCGCTTTGGTATCAAGGTGGTCGCTTCACCGCGTCATGCCGATATTTTATTGTTTACGGGGGCTGTGACGCGCCCGATGCGTATGCCTGCACTGCGGGCTTATGAAGCGGCACCCGATCCCAAAATTGTGGTGTCTTACGGCGCGTGTGGCTGTGATGGCGGGATTTTCCATGACCTTTATGGTGTGTGGGGCGGGACGGACAAGATCATTCCCGTTGATGTTTATATTCCGGGCTGTCCTCCCACGCCTGCAGCAACCATCTATGGATTCGCAATGGCGCTTGGTTTGCTTGATCAAAAACTCAAAGCTGAAGTGCATTTTGAAGATCCAACAGAGCGGGTCACCTTGAAACACACGGGCATTCCGCTTGAGCTCAAAGTGCTGATTGAACGCGAAGCACGTCGTTTAGCGGGCTATCGTCATGGTCAGCAGATTGCTGATGAATTTATGACGTTATTAATCACCTGTACGCCTGATGATGTTGATCGCAAGGTCAATCAATTCATGGCTGAAAAAGACGATCCGCGTTTGCATGAAATTATCGAAAACTTGTACCGCGTATCGCTTGCACACATGAGCGGGCAATCAATCGGTGAATCAGCAAGCGATGAACCAGCAAGTGATGCCAGTACTAAACAGAATGCGAAACAGTCTGAATCGACTGAACTTGTAACGGATTAGAGGCCAGTATGTCAGAAGAAGTGAAAGAGGCCGAACAAGCGTTAAAAGCGGGCAATGTCATGTTTTATGCGCTGAGCCGTAAGTTTGTTGATGAGCAATACGATGTACCCGAAGAAGCCAAGCAAGTGCTGTACTACAGCCTTGCCATTGGTCACCACTTGGGGGTGGTTGATTGCCTAAAAACCGTCTTGCAATGCACCAGAGACGAATACAAAGCTTGGATAGGAAAGTTACCCCAAGACAGTGAAGCCTACCGAAAGATGGCGGGATTTTTCACCTTTGGCGAAATTACGATTTATCCCGATCACCTTCACATGTTAGCGGGCGCTTTTTCAAGTATTCCGGTCGAAGAGCAAGATGAAAAGCAACAAGCCTTAACAGCAGGATTGATTGAAGTTCTGACCGAGATTTACCACGAGCCCACAATGTATTTAATGGTGAGAAGTCGCTAATGAGCAAAAATATCGTATTAACCGTTGGCAACAGCATGATGGGTGATGACGGCGCTGGCACGCTATTAGCTGAAATGATGCAGGAAAATCCTGTGGCCGATTGGGTTGTGATTGATGGTGGCAGCGCCCCTGAAAACTATGTTCACCAGATCAGAGAATTGTCCCCCGCGCGTGTGTTGATCATCGATGCGGCTGAGATTGGCGAGAAAGCAGGGGAGATCAGGATTATCGAACCTGATCAGATAGCTGAAATGTTCATTATGTCGACCCATTGTTTGCCGCTCAATTTCTTGATTGAAGAGCTGGAAACCTTTGTACCTGAAGTCACCTTTGTTGGCATTCAGCCAGCCATAGTTGCGTTCTCGTTCCCCATGACAGACATGGTGCGTGATGCTGTGACAACCGTGTATCAGTCCTTACCGACCTGGCAAGGTAACGGTGGTTTTGCGGTGGTATAAATATCCGCTATTTGTGTTCGTCATTTCTGATGACGAAGTGTCGATGTCGACATCGACACTTTTCTACTTGAAGTATTTGGAGGCTGTTGTTATTCCAACCCTATTGATAAATCAATACGTTACGGTGTTTTAAAGTGTGAATTAAAAATTGGTACACCTTATGCATTATACGGATTGGTGTCATGGATATTTTCGACAGCTTATTGGAAGTAAGAAAAAGAAAGAGGATAGTGTCATGAACAGGTTTGTTTTCGCAGACCCCAATCGTTGTATAGGATGCCGTACCTGTGAAGTGGCATGCGTACTTTCTCATTCGGAAGAGAATTCTGTTACATCGATTGATCCTGCACGATTTCATCCGCGCTTAAAGTTGATTAAAAACGCGAAAGTAACGACACCCGTATTATGTCGTCAATGTGAAGACGCACCTTGCGCGCAAGTGTGTCCAAACAACGCCATCGTGTCGGAAGATAATCAAATCAAAGTTATTCAGTCACGTTGTATTGGCTGTAAAACTTGCGTGATTGCATGCCCTTACGGTGCGATGAACGTGGTTAGCGACATGGTAGATAACGGCGCAGAATCCGCTCTTTTCAAAATGAAAGTGCCAAAGGCGCAGGCCCTAAAATGTGATTTATGTAGTGGGAGCAGTACAGGTCCCGCGTGTGTTCAGGTATGCCCGACTAACGCCCTACAGTTAATCGAAGCTGAAGACATAGAAGAAATAACGAAGAAAAAACGCGAAGCCGCTGCAGAGTCAATTGCCGCAGTTGCTGCTTTGTAAATGTTATGACAAGTGAGAGTGTTATGGAAAAAACAATAGTTGTCTGTCCCTACTGTGGCACAGGCTGTAAGCTCAACTTATTGACAGAGAATGGCAAAGTAGTTGGAGCAGAAGCGGCAAACGGTCGTACCAACGAAGGTGAACTTTGCCTTAAAGGCTATTACGGTTGGGATTTCTTAAACGATACCAATTTGCTAACGCCACGCCTTAAAAATCCAATGATACGTCGTCATAAAGATGCAGATCTTGAGGCGGTGTCATGGGATGAAGCGATTTCTTTTGCCAGTGAAAAATTGTTGAGCATCAAGAAGGAATTTGGTCCAGACGCGATCATGACAACAGGTTCTGCCCGTGGGCCGGGTAATGAAGCAAACTATGTAATGCAAAAATTTGCCCGTGCAGTGATTGGGACTAACAACGTAGACCACTGCGCCCGGGTTTGACACGCTCCATCAGTCTCCGGTCTGGAGGCGACAGTAGGTAATGGCGCAATGAGCAACGCGATTACTGAAATTCAAGATACAAAATGCTTATTGGTGTTTGGCTACAACGCAGCAGATTCTCATCCTGTGGTGGCGAAACATATTCTTAAAGCCAAAGCTAACGGCGCGAAAGTGATTGTTTGTGACCCACGAATGGTTGAAACAGCACGTATTGCCGATCAGTGGTTACCACTGAAAAATGGTTCCAACATGGCCTTAGTGAATGCGTTTGCGAACGTATTGATTGAAGAAGGCTTATACAAGCGTGATTACGTTGAACAGTACACCGAAGGTTTTGAGGCATACCGTCAACAAGTCGCGAAATACACCCCAGAATATGTTGAATCTATTACTGGGCTAAAAGCACAAGACATTCGTCTAGCGATGCGCACTTACGCGAAATCGTCAGAATCTATGATCCTTTGGGGCATGGGTGTGACCCAATTTGGTCAAGCCGTTGATGTGGTTAAAGGTTTAGCCAGTCTTGCATTAATGACAGGTAACTTTGGTCGTCGTGGTGTGGGGGTTGGCCCTGTACGTGGTCAAAACAACGTACAAGGTACTTGTGATATCGGCATGCTACCTAACCGATTCCCAGGCTACCAAGATGTTGAAGACGAGAATATCCGTTCTAAATTCGAACATGCTTGGGGCGTTAAATTGCCAGCTAAACCGGGCTATCGTTTGACGGATTTGAACCACAAAGTGGCAGATGGTGAATGTAAAGCCTTCTACATTTTTGGTGAAGACCCAGCGCAAACCGAAGCAGATTTAGCGGCCTTACGTAAAACATTACGCGCAATGGACTTGGTGATTGTTCAAGATATCTTCATGACCCAAACCGCAGAAATGGCCGATGTTATCTTCCCTGCGACCAGTTGGGGTGAACATGAAGGTGTATACAGTAGTGCTGACCGTGGTTTCCAACGTTTCTACAAAGCAGTGAATCCACCAGAAAACGTCAAAGTTGACTGGGAGATCTTTAGCTTGATGTCTACGGCGATGGGCTACCCAATGTCGTACAGCAATACGCAAGAGATCTGGGATGAAATGCGTTCACTTTGCCCTACATTTGCAGGGGCAACGTACGAAAAAATGGCGGGCCTGAAGAGTGTTCAATGGCCTTGCCCAACGGAAGACCACCCGGGTACTTCGTTCTTGTTTGAAGGCAACGTCTTTAAAACGCCAAGTGGTAAAGGTCAGTTGTTTGCAACGGAATGGCGTTCACCACTAGAAACGCCGGATAGTGATTACCCATTTGTTCTATCGACTGTACGTGAAGTGGGCCACTATTCATGCCGCTCTATGACAGGTAACTGTAAAGCGCTGCAAACTTTAGCAGATGAACCTGGTTATGTTCAGCTTCACCCTGACGATGCCAAATCGCTAAACATTGCTGATCAACAACTGGTATGGGTGTCTTCTCGTCGAGGTAAAGTTATCAGTCGCGCGGCGGTAAACGAACGTGTTAATCGTGGTGTGGTTTACATGACTTACCAATGGTGGATTGGCGCTTGTAATGAGTTAACCATCGAGCATGTTGACCCAATTTCTAGCACCCCTGAATATAAATACTGTGCTGTTAACATTGAGAAAATTGTTGATCAAAGTTGGGCAGAAAATCATGTTCAGGTTGAATACAGTGCACTGAAATTGAAACTAAAAAATGCTGCGTTAGCGACAAATTAATGCAGCGATACCCAAGGGAGTATATTTAACACCATGACTCACTTGGGTAGAGCACGATAAATCAATGTGGCAATCGTGACGGTTGCCACATTGATACAAGTACGAGCAAGTGGCGTACTACTAAAGAGTTATCAAGTTGAGCTGTATCAATGTGCAACTGGATTGCTAGTGTAACCTCTTGATAATGTTGTTTGTATTGGATTATGGATAGTATGCAGAGGACAAAGAGTGCACCTTTAATCGAGAGTATCTCTGCCAAGTGGGATGATGATTTTCAAGAGTTAGCGCAAGTACTGTTAACCGCTACAGATATTCCGTCTTTTATACTGTGTTTGAATAGTATTGAATTCCATTTTGTGCCGATTAATAGAATTAACCTGATCCTTCATGAAAATGATGACGATCGTAGTTCGCTAGTTTATGTTTCACCTAAAGACAAAAGTGAACCCAAACTGGTTGAACTGAGTCATTGTCTACCAGAACATGACGATGGCAATAAAGAGATTGTAAATTACTTAAGCGATGGTGAATTTTTTAGTTCATACCCCAGCTTAGTAAAGAACGAGATATATAAGAATTTAAGAATGTACTGTCAGTTTCCGCTGACGACATTAACCAAGCATTATGGTGGGGTAGAGTTTCTCATTCATAATGAAATAACGTTTGACGATAATGCCTTGGAAAAATTAAAGCAATTATCATCGATTATTGCTTTTGCATTAGAAGCCGTTGTTGAAAGAGCTGCATTTTTTTCTATAGAGGAAGATAAATCTGGTAATCTTGACGGGAATAAAATATTAGTAGATATAACTAATGCTGTTATCAGTCAGGTTGAGATAAAAGATCTAACAAGGACACTGTTCAAACATTTAAAGAAGTACTTTAATGTTGAGTGTTTTAGTTTGATGTCATCTGAAAATACAACAGAGCGATTTTGTTGTTATGACGCGGATAAGGTCGAGTCAACTAATATTAAATGTATTGTACAGCATACCCAGTTTGAAGATACACCCGCTTCTTGTGTGCTAGAAACAATGCAGCCGTTTATTTTTAACAAAGACGATATACCAGATTTAAGTTTATCGTATAAAGAGTGCGGTAAGTTAATACCCCAAACCTTGCAATCGGCTTGTATTTTGCCATTGATTTTTCGCAATAAAGTGATGGGGGCGATGAAATTAGTTCATCGCGATAAAGACTATTTTCAAAGCTGTAACTTGGCACTGTTTCAACAAATTGCAGCGCGTTCGGCAATGGCTCTGGCTAACTTTCAAACGAGCCAAGAAGTGATGTCATTAGCCAGTGTTGGTGATGTTATTAAGTTGAACGATGAAGAGCCAAAGCACGAAGTGTTTAATGACATTATCAGTCAAAGTGGTATCATGAACGACGTGCTACAGAAAGTGCTTATGGTGGCAGACAGCGATTGTACTGTACTGATTCTAGGCGAGACAGGTACAGGTAAGGAGCTGATTGCTAAAGCTATTCACGATTTGAGCCACCGTAGTAACAAAGACATGGTGAAAATGAACTGTTCGGCCGTGCCATCGGGTTTGTTTGAAAGTGATTTGTTTGGCCACGAAAAAGGGGCATTCACTGGGGCTTTATCAAACCGAATTGGTCGATTTGAACGCGCAAACAAAGGCTCTTTATTTCTTGATGAAGTCGGTGATATGCCGATTGAACTTCAGCCTAAATTGTTGCGGGTATTGCAAGAAAAAGAAGTGGAAAGAATAGGGCGACACCAGTTAATCCCCGTCGATGTGAGGCTTATTGCCGCGACGAACTGTGATTTGCTGGAAATGGTACAGAATAAAGAATTTAGAAGTGATTTGTACTATCGGTTGAATGTATTTCCGATTGTATTACCACCGTTAAGAGAAAGGCGAGAAGACATTCCGCTGTTAGCCAAACATTTCACCCGTGTTATTGCTAAACAGATGAAGCGGAATATAACCAGTATTCCTGCAGAAACGGTGCGTTTGCTCTCCTTATTACCTTGGCCTGGAAATATAAGAGAGTTAAGGAATGTCATAGAACGCGCGGTCGTAATAACACGAGGTAATGTTTTAAATTTACCTGCCGAAGAACTCAAAGCGTTATTACCAAAAGGCGAGCGTGTTTCAGAATCACAAGACAATACTGTTGAAAATGACGTTTTTTTTGAAAATAGAGATGTATCTGAAAGGGAAGACTTATCGACAGTTAAAAACATAGAGCGTGAACATATTATTCAAGTTCTTAAAGAAACAAATGGAATTGTGGCTGGGCCTAAAGGGGCTGCTGTTCGGCTGGGACTTAAACGTACCACCTTATTATCAAGGATGCAGCGTTTAGGTATTTCATCAAAATCTTTTACTAATAATGGGTAATTAATTTCAGCAAAACCATGCTGGAGTTAATTACTACCTACAATATAGATAAGCCAGGATGGTTTATAATGCACGATGTAATCCAGTGTGAAGAGCATGCCTGCGTGTATGACTCTCACAAGGTCTCTCGATACCGTAAAAATGTTTTCGATAAAGATGAATTCGATAATTTAGCTGCTGAGTCAGCGGTTGCTCTGGTTTATAACGGTATTTCACATACTGTACTAATGTGCTCTGCTACCGAGTTAGAAAACTTGGCAATAGGTTTTTCTTTATCGGAAGGCATTATCCAACATTACCGTGATATTCATGATATTGACGTGGTTCATACCGCCAAAGGTATCGAGCTACATATTGAATTGTGCAACCGTTGTTTTGAACAGTTAAAACATGCCAGACGAACCATGGCGGGGCGTACGGGCTGTGGTATTTGTGGTACTGAACAGTTGGATCAAGTCGTACGTCCATTAGTGCCGCTTGGCAATCAACTCACCATGGATATCGCCAGCTTTGACTGCGCGCTGCAAGAACTTAAACAGCATCAAGCGTTGAATAGGATCACTGGGGCGACTCATGCTGCGGCGTATATTTCTTCACAAGGCGAGATCTTAGCAATCCAAGAAGACATAGGTCGCCATATTGCGCTTGATAAGCTGATTGGTCACATCATTAAAAACAAATTAACAGGTGGCGCTATTTTGGTCACCAGCCGTGCCAGTTTTGAAATGGTGCAAAAAGCGGTGGTGGCTGGGGTTGAAATCTTATTTGCGATTTCAGCTGCAACCATGATGGCCGTGGATCTCGCGCAGCAATCCAACTTGACCTTAGTAGG
Organism: Photobacterium kagoshimensis; assembly: GCF_050337045.1. Taxonomy (NCBI): domain Bacteria; kingdom Pseudomonadati; phylum Pseudomonadota; class Gammaproteobacteria; order Vibrionales; family Vibrionaceae; genus Photobacterium; species Photobacterium kagoshimensis. The sequence continues at coordinate 144,214 of NZ_JAKJSO010000015.1, forward strand.
CTTTTGCCGACCGGGCCGTGCCGATGTCTATACCCATCCTGAGCGCGTGACTTGCCATCAATAGCATTTTGGCTAACGAGTTCTGTTTATATTTTTACCTGTATTTATGAGTGAGTACTAAAGATGAGAAAAACACACTTGGGCTGCATCTCAGCAGCGTTATTGATCGCGTCACCATTGGCATCAGCTCACGTTGGCGTTCATGGTTTACATAATTCTTTCATGGAAGGTTTTGTTCATCCCTTCTTTGGCCTTGATCACTTAGTGATGTTACTGGCCATGGGGTTTGTTGCTCGCCAAGCCAACAGTGTGAAAAAAGGGTTTGTGTTGATGGCATCTGTGCTTGGCTTTATGTTCGCAGGTGTATTGTTAGGTGAGTTGAGTGGTGCGATTACAGGGATGGAAACCTTGATTTTAGGTTCGGTGTTTGTAGTTGCAGCCACTATGTGGAAAATGCGTAACAAAGAAACAAGCGTCGCCAATACAGTCTTACTTAGCCTTTCGGTAACTTTAGTTCTGTTCCACGGTTGGGCGCACGGTGCTGAACTGGGTGGTGCGGTGTTAATGGAGTTTGCACCGGGCATGCTATTGGCATCAACCATTATTGTTTCTTTGGGTTATCAACTTGCGCGCTTTATTCCTTCTCGCTTCATGGCGCCAGTAGTTGCCGCAAGCGGCGCGTGTATCGCCTTACTTGGTTAAAGCCAGCTCAAGCAAAAGATAAAAGAGAGATAAACCAAGCGACAAACATAAGCCCTCGAATATTGAGGGCTTTTTAGTGTAATTATTAGATGTTATCCACTTTTTTCGATGCGGTGTGGGCGTGAACGACATAGTGCCATAATGATGCCAAAGGTGATCCCTTGGGTGATCATTGCTGTCCCGCCATAGCTAAAGAAGGGTAGCGGACTACCCATAACTGGAAGTAAGCCGCTGACCATACCTGTATTGATGAAGGTATAGAGAAAGAAGCTTAATGCCAATGAACCGCATAACAGACGATTGTAGAGTTGCTCTGATTGGCATGAGATCCATAAGATACGCAGCGTAATAAACAAGTACAGCGCCAGTAAAAATACACTGCCAATGAATCCCCATTCTTCGGCATATGTAGAGAAAATAAAGTCGGTTTGGCTCTCAGGAATAAAGCCTAAAGGGCCCTGATTCGCATTGGTCCATCCTTTACCTCTCATCCCTCCTGAGCCAATGGCAATAAGAGACTGGATGATTTGATAACCAGCCCCCCAAGGATCACTCTCAGGGTTTAGAAATTGTAAGACCCGTTTTTTCTGATAAACCTCCATGATGAAAAACCACATCAGAGGTATGAGCGTGGCAACGATAGCAACAATGCTGCCGATGATTTTCCAACTTATTCCCGCAAAATAGAGAACAAAGAACATATAGATAAGGGCAAATAGCGCACCATCCAGATCGGGTTGAATGAAGATCAACATGGTTGGAATAGCGGCCAGTAAAAGTGCGTAGAGGATTTTCCTTAAATCTAATGCTTGTCCACTAGTATGAATTAACCAAGCGATGACCATGGGGATAGCGATCTTGACCAACTCTGAAGGCTGAAACCGAATAAAGCCAAGTTTTAGCCAGCGTTGTGAGCCATTGGTGCTATCACCCACTAAAGCAACGGCGAGTAATAAAATGACAGTTAGCAAATATAAGTGTGGTGAAAACCGCAGGTATACCTGTGGCGGTACAGTTGCCATAACAAAGATGCAAAACAGGGCGATCATGCACCGGATAAGATGGTTAGTGATGACTGTTTCACTAAAGCCACTTGCGCTCCATACTGTCATGGAACTCAGTAGCATAAGCATTAACACTGCAAGTAAGAGCGGCAGATCAAGTTGGGGAATAGGATATTTTTTCACATACAATACTCAAATTGTATTCTGGTTTACTGTAAACCTAATACATGGAAAGAACGTTTTTTCGCGGGCGGTTATTTATCAGTCGAACAGTTAATTACTCATTACAGCTAATCAATAATCGGTCAGTAAGGGGCAACAAGTGCTGCCCCTCGTTATCGATTTACTACTTTGTCTTAAGCATCCTTCTGAATGGGCTTCAATCGGCAGATTGCTTGACGTGCACGCCAAGTAATGAAAGACAAAATAGCCAAACATAGCGTAATAACAGGTGCTGCCATTAGCGCCATGGTTGCTAGGCGGCTGATAGGTTCAGGCAGGGATGGCAAAAGGAAACCAATGCCACAGAGCAAGCCCACCCACATAGTGGCACTTAGCCATGAAAAGTAATGAAAGCGGGGCATTTCTTGTGCTCTCATGCCCATAGCCATAGGGAGTACACAGCGAACCCCTGGAATAAAGCGAGCAGAAAATAACGCAATGAGACCATGACGAGTCAGCAAGGTGTCAACGGTGCGCATGCTGGCGTCTGGAATTTTATCTAACCATGATTGCACTATTGGCAATCGGTTAAGCCATCGGCCTTGTGAGTAAGCGAGCCAACTACCGACAGATGCCGCGATGATCAATAAGGGAAAAGCGATAACAGGATTCAATACCCCAACGGCCGCCAAGGTACCTGTTAGTACGACGATACTGTCGCAAGGCAAAGGGGCGGCAGGTAAAAAACTACTTTCTAACCCAATAAAAAGCGTGACAAGAATATAAACTAAGATCGCACTGCCCGGAGCGAGCAGCACACTGAAGTCCTGGTGCCAAATTGCAACCAGTACTTCTTGGGTAGCTTCAAACATAGATGCTCCAATATACCAACAAAAATTAAGAATGTTATAAGGGGTATAGTGAAACGATCAGCGAGAATGAATGAAACGAAACTGCAGGTTACTGTCATGCCAGCCCGCAATACGGTGATTATAGAAGGAAAGATAGCCTCGCGGGATCCTGCGAACCGAACCCGAAAGCTGAATTAATGAGGCAATAGTCAGAATTGCTAAAGGCCACTGCAGAGGATCTTTACTCGGTGGCTGACTGGGTTGCGAAGAAAGTCGCAAGTTAGCACTGCGCAGTATTAACGTATCGTTAGATGCATCAGGAGCCTGATTTGGGCTTGTAATGGAATATGGGCTTTGAGAAAAACTGAGTTCAATAGCACGTTCAGCATGGCTAAATAGCAATACTGTCAGGAGCGTTATGAAAATGGGGAACTTCTCTAGTAGCTTATGCAATCTCAGAGCCTACGCAATCTAGTCGCCTATTAAAAAATCGTCCTATATGTACTCGCAACCAGTGCAAAAAGCAATATTTCTTATCGCTAATTGAATGGCTAATTAAAGCTGGAAAAAAAGAAGGGCTACCCAGTGGTAGCCCTTTGTTTACGGGGAACTTAGAGCGAGCTCATATTATTGAGCGGGTGTTGGCTCTGGTGTTGGATCTACTGGCTCAACAGGATCTACTGGGTCGATAGGGTCAACCGCAGGTTTACGCAGTTGTAGCTGCCAGTAACCTTGGAAACCACGCGCGTATTCAGTTTCATTCGTGAGTACGACTGTGTCGCCTAAGTGGTAGGCCGGCATATCATCTGCAGGGAACGGATAGATGAACTTATCACTTTCCCAAGTACCATCAGCACTATTAACGGCGGTACCATGACCAAAGATAGCGATTAACTCTCCTGGAACATTCGGGTTAGCAACCGTGAATTGTGTGCCATCAATCGCCTTATGAGTCGAGTATTCGCCTGACATCTGTTTACCCGATTTATCAAAGGTATGAGAAGCAATTTGCTCGACTGTTGAACCATCGACTTCCGCTGTGACTATTTCAGCCACTTCGAAGTGCCTTGTATCTTCACCTTCAATCGCGTTACGTCGACCTGCGGCAAAAGTGACATGCCCATCTGATTTAACGGATGCGACTCCGTAGTTATCATCGCGATATGGAATGTCATCGTGGTTGAATAGGTGCAGTTTTGGCAGCTCAGCAATGTTATCCCATAGGTAGTATCCTTGAGCATTCTTATTGTAAGCATCGCTCACCAAACAGCCAGCACCTGAGTTTTTCAGTTGATCACGAACAGCGAGACTGATTGCTTGCTTGATATTACAGTAGAAAGGACTATCACCCGGGTAGGTCAATTCCTGCTCGGTCACTTCTAATGTTGCAAGGTTGATTATAGTCAGCAAAGGTGATGTCAGATATTCGTCAGACGATGGTCTTTTTAATACCGCAATTTCATCAGCACTTGATGGAAGCTGCAAAATCTCACCATAGACTTTGTACTGCTCAGCCCATGTACTTGTTTCGAAATCAAAGAGGTTGACTGTGACTTCATTCGGGTAGCTTGAACTTAAGTGTAAGAAGTTACCTGCTTCTGTGAAATAGAAAGCATCACTGGATAGGTTAACTTTATTATCACGGAAGAAGCTCATATCAACTGGTGTTAGCTCGCCTGTCGCTAAATGGTAGCGATAGCCTTTATGCTCGCGTTTGACACCACTTAGATGATCATTGGCTGTGAGCAGGAAGGTGTAACCATATTGCGTTGCTTGCATTTGGTTACGTAGCATCTTGAAGTCTTCTGTTGGCAATGCAACTTCTTGAGGATCACTTTCACCTGCGGATGTTATTTCAGTAACGAAAAGCGGGCCATTTTTGCTGTCTTCAGCTTGCCAGAAACGATATAGCGTATTGTCATCTTTGATTGCTTGAATAAGCTCTTGATCTTCAGGGATATTGGCATTGCGTGCCATTTTATGCCACTGATAAACATCAGCGTTATCAGCAACATTAACGCTCAGCTCAACGGCCTGTGGGCTGCTGCCTACTGATACATCAACACCAAGTTCAGCAAAGATTTTTTGCAGTTCAACAGGTACTTTTTGTAGTTTTAACTTAGTATCACCAGCACGTACCGCACGCATTAGATCTTTGTCTTCATCGTTGTCAGCAATCTGGATACCAGATTCATCTCTGGCCGCTTCTCTAAAGCCGTTCCATTCGAAGTCCAAGCCACCTTGCTCTGCAACAAACTCATAAACCTTGCCGTTTGAACGTGTGAATTTGAAGTGATATGGATAGCTACCACCTTCAGCAAGCATCATGGTGCCACTGAGTGTTTCTAGGTCGAATGGCGGTTCAGAGCTGATTATTTTTGCCGCAATGACTTTAACATTTTCAGATAAAACTTTGTCTTTGTGATTTGCAGTGACAACAACATCGCCTTCAATAATGCCTGTTGCGACCCCATTTTCATCGATAGCTAAGATTTCAGGGTTACTACTGGTCCACGTGGTATCTTCTGAAATAACTGACACGCTGCCGTCATTGTATTCACCGTTTAGAGTCAGTTGAAGTGTTTCAGCTTTCGCGACACTGTTGTTTGGTAGGTTTAAACTGATTGTCATCAATTTAGCTACAACATCGAACTCTTGTGATGCAGTAAGTTCACCTAGTGTTGCTGTAACAGTAGCACTACCGATGCCCTTGCTCAGAAACTGACCATTACCTAGTGATTCAAGAATTTCAGGGTTACTCGATGTCCATTCAGCGTCAGCACTGAAATCCACAATATAGTTATTATGGTGAACACCTTGTGCAATAACAGTAAATTGGTCTTCTAAGTATTGCTCGCGATGATTAAATCCAAGCTGAAGTGAGGTTAACACTGCTTTATCGGCAGTAAATTTAACCGTCGCAGTTGCACCTTGGTAGGTAGAGGTTAGGGTAATATCACCCGTTTTTAAAACTTGAAGTTTATCACCATCTATTGAAACAGCATCGGCTGGAGTAGCAGACCAAGAGGCAAGTGATGTAACTTCTGTTGTTGTACTGTCGGTCCATAATGCTGAAACAACAGGCTGAAGCTGATCGCCAACAGTGACTCGGCTATTGATGCCTGTTAATACAATATTTTCAAGTGAGGCATCTTCAGAAACAATTATTTCGCTAACCGCTTCGACACCTAAGTGTTCAGCATAAACAATAATTTTACCAGCTTGTTTAATTCGCCATTTATGACCGTCAATTACAATCGCGCCAGCAGGGGCAACCGTGATATTTGATTTACGTGTAATATCAAGTGAAATACCATTAGATAAAATACCGTAAATTGATGGTGATACTAAGTCGCCAATACTTGCGCGTTGTGGTAAACCTGAAATAATAATGTTATTGAGTATTGGGGTAGTATCTGGAACTACAATATTGTCAAATTCAGTTTTCCAACTATAAATATCATCGAAACGGTGAGCTTCATTTTCTAGGAACCACTTATCGTTAAAAAGTGAGTCCCAAGCTGCTGTATAAGCACGGTTATTCAGTTTGAACCATTCTTTCCACGATACATTATCCATGACTGCACGTAGCCAAATAGTACTGTTTTTAAATCCAGCCATAGATGCAGAATAATCAATGATCGCTTTTAAACCGACGCCATAGCGCATGATTTGAGGTTCTAGCGCATTACGATCGAGTTTCTGGTAGTTAGCCCATTCACTGTCGGTGACAAAGTTGTTTTTGTCGACATCGGCAAGAACATACTCAACGGTTGAAAAGTTGCTGATTAATGTAGAATTACTTTGTTTTTTAAAGGCTTCTTCTAAGCTTTTACCATCGTACTGGTAAAGAATAATATCGTCACGAAGGGCACGATAAGTGATAGGTTGGTTTTTGATTTTTTCAAACAAACTATTATCAATACCTGCATTGATAATATACTTACCATCGGCATTCGTTTTACCTGACGCAAGTAACTGTGTGCCAGCATAAACTGAAACGGTGGCATCCGCGATAGGACCATCGTATACGTTACCCACGAAAGTTAATGATTTCTTATCAACTTTTGGATCTGGGTTTACATTTGAATTATCGTCGCCACCACCACACGCAGTGAGCATTACAATGAGTGGAACACTCATCCAACAGGGCTTGTACATTTATTCTCCTTAATAAAATACGATGCATAGTGAATGCACATATCAAAATATGCTGTGTGAAACTTTAAAATACGTTCAATAAAAAATGGATTAAGAATCTAATCTAATTCGGGGAGGGAAGATAAATATAGAAGTGATAAATTACAATACTGGGTGAATATAAGAATCACCGTATTTTCCTCTTGTTTATATTGTTATCTGTTACATTTCTATCAGTCTTTATAATGTAACCACTTATTCAATTCGGATTTTAATGGCTTAAAATTCATGCGCTTATATTGTCTATTTTGTTTTTAAATGATAATCACCAAGCATTACCTTTAATTAAAGTGAGAGGTGTTAATTACTTATGTTTGTGAAATAAATCCAAACTAGCTGTATTTAAATTCTAATTAAGTATATTTGAAACGTTTTTTGTTTTTTAAGTGCATTTCAATTTAATGACGAAATATATCGTCATTATTTCTTATATCGTGCGACTTACCTCACTATTGCAAAGCCAAAGCCAAAGCCAAAGCCAAAGCCAAAGCCAAAGCCAAAGCCAAAGCCAAAGCCAAAGCCAAAGCCAAAGCCGTAAAATTCCACATTTAAACCCACATAACTCAAGGAATCTTCGTATAAATAAGGTGTAGGTAAAAGAAAGTACAGGTGTTACATGTTTTTGTGCCAACAAACACTTGGCTGAAATCATTTCTTACAATATTAAGGCAGTTAACCTTGCTTTAACATTTTTGTGTGCGGGGTCTATAAAACAGCATCTTGCGGTGTTACTAAATGTAAATTTATGAAAAATAATGTGATTGGGTAGGCGTTGTGTATTTAGGTGGTATGAAAAGTGTGCAATTCATGGGAAAATGCTTCTGTCAAACGGGTGGCATGTTGAAAGGACGCTTTCTAATTTATTTGCACTAATGAGGTGTGTATGAAACTTGGTATTATTTTCCTTATTTCTATCGTCGCTGGTATTTTTTCTGGCGAGCACTATCACTCTTTTGTTGCTGGTTTCGCCGTTGCGGCTATTGCTGTCGGTAGTGGTTACTGGCTAGCGTTTCGAAGTTCAACACGTTATCCGCAACTCGCGTTACTTATGCTGCTGTTAGGCCTTGTAGCTAAAATGGTTGTGACTGTAGTAGGGGTGATGTGGAGTTTAGAAGCGAATTTGATTAATTCACCAATCGTATTCTCATTGTCTTATCTATTCTTCTCTATTGTTGTTACATACGGTTATTCGAAACTACGCGAATACCAAATGCAAAAACGCAGTGTGCAAGAGAAACAAAAACTGCAAACGCAACCAGCGTAATGCGGGTGTAATCTTCTTAAAAAAACGGGCTATCATGAGATAGCCCGTTTTTTATTACCACAGAAAAAGATTAGTGGTGAGAGAAGTTGTCACCTTTTGCTAAGCGATCGTACAAAATCACGTTAACCGCAGCGGCTAAGTTCATGCAGCCTTTAGTTGGTACGTAGATAGTTTCACGACAAAAGCTTGTGATCTCTTTTTTCAAGCTGCCATCTTCAGGGCCAAAGATGTAAAAAGCACGTTCAGGGTGCTTGTAGCTTGGCAATGGTTTTGCATCATCAGACAGTTCTACTGCGACAGGAACGCAGCCTAAAGGCAATACTGCTTTAAGATCTTCAACACCGATCAGTGGAATATCGCGGTGTACATTTTTGGTGTCTGTACAGAACTGTTTGGCAAGGTCATATCGTGTACCCGTATAAAAAACAGAATTCACGCCGTAACAGCCTGCGGCACGCATCACTGAACCAACATTTTCAGGGGTTTTAGGGTTAAAAAGCCCTACACAAGAGTAACCTTTGCTCATAACACTCATCTTCAAAATTAAATGAAGCCGAATTATACGGATTTTTGTGCTAAAAATCAGGAGATTTATATCTTCTTGAATCTGTTACCTAATAACGTCTCTTTTACCTCCTACCTTCTATAAATATCAAGGCGATAAGTTGTTGAATCGAAACTTATGGCCTATCGTATTATTATGATAATTATGCGTTTTTTAAGCTTTTGTTGTGCTTACGGGCATGATTGATGGGAGGTTTTTATGCAGAGGAAGTTATCGTTAACCGTCGGTATTGCGATGATGAGTGCGCAACTTGTTCATGCGGAAGTAGTAGAAACGACCCACTTAGTTGGTTTTGGTGAAGCAAAATATCCGAATGGCTTTACCCATTTCGATTATGTTAACCCTCAAGCGCCCAAGGGGGGGAATATCACATATTCACGCGTAGGCACCTTTGATAGCTTTAATCGTTTTGGTACGCGTGGTGTTTCTGCTGCAGGAGCTGAGGCGATTTATGACACCTTATTTCTGCCTTCAGAAGATGAAATAGAAAGCTATTATCCGCTGATTGCCAGCAAAGCTCGCTATGAGGATGATTTTTCATGGATGGAGATCGACCTGAACCCTAACGCTGTATTTCACGATGGCCACCCCATAACGGCGGAAGATGTTGCCTTTACCTTCATGAAGTTCACTGCCGAGGGGGTGCCGCAATATCGAATCTATTATAAAGATGTGAAATCGGTAGAGGCAAAATCAACGCATACAGTACGAATAGAAATGGCGAAGCCTAATCGAGAGATATTGCTTTCTTTAGTGCAGGGGATGGCTGTATTGCCTAAGCACTATTGGGAAGGGAAAGATTTGGGTGAACCGCTTAATGAACCTCCTTTGGGGAGCAGTATTTATAAAGTTTCTGACTATAAGGCTGGGCAAAGTGTTACCTACGCCAGAGTGAAAGACTATTGGGCGGCCGATTTACCTGTCAATATTGGTCGTCATAATTTCGATACCATTCGTTATGACTATTACCGTGATGAGACGGTAACGCTTGAAGCGTTTAAGGCGGGAGAATACGATTTTCGCCAAGAGAACGTCGCAAAGTTTTGGGCAACGCTTTATCAGGGTAAAAATTTTGATAATGGTTTAATAAAGAAAGAAGAAATCGCCCACGAAATCCCACAGTCTATGCAGGCTTTTGTTTTTAATACCGAGCGAAACATCTTTTCAGATGTTCGAGTTCGTGAAGCATTGAACTATGCCCTTGATTTTTCATGGATGAACAAGACGCTTTTTTATGATCAATACACACGTACCCGCAGCTATTTCCAAAATACAGCTTATGAAGCGCAGGGGCTTCCATCGGCAGCGGAAAAACAGCTGCTTGAACCCATTAAAGATCAGATACCCGCCCGTGTTTTTACTCAAGCATATCAACCGCCGGTCTCCGATGGTTCTGGGCGAATTCGCGCTAACTTAAGAAAAGCCCTTAAGCTATTGAAAGAGGCAGGGTGGGAGCTAAACAATAAGGTGATGACGCATGTTAAAACCGGTGAAAGCCTCGATTTTGAACTTCTAATTTATAGCCCAACTACAGAGCGTATCGCGATTCCTGTTCAGAAAAATTTGAAGTTGATTGGCGTGAACATGAAGATCCGCACCATCGATACCACTCAGTATGTGAAACGCCTTCGTGACCGAGATTTTGATATGGTTTCACATGGCTATGGGGCTAATCGTTACCCAAGCCGTAACTTGTTGATTGCATGGAACAGTCACTATATCGACAGTTCTTACAATACCGCGGGAGTCAAAGACCCTGCGGTTGATTATCTGACTCAAAAGATTGCAGAGAACCAAGATGATCCTAAATTACTGTTAGATTACGGCCGCGCCTTAGACCGTGTATTGCAGTGGAATTTCTATGTCATCCCGCAGTGGCACTTAAGCAAATTCCGTATCGCCACTTGGGATAAATTCGCGCGTCCTGCTATTCGCCCGAAATACACCCTAGGGGAAGATACCTGGTGGATTGATGCTAATAAAGTGAAAAAGTTACCGAAGAAACGCCAATAGGGCTGTATCTGTAATGGCTACAAAGTGGCTGCAGGACTACGCACTGAAGCAAAAATAATCATAAGGAGTGTTGGTCACCGATGTGAGCAACAAGATGATATGGCAGCATATATTCTTCGACGATTGTTATTAGTTATCCCAACGTTGTGGGCAATCATCACCATCAATTTCTTTGTTATTCAGATTGCCCCTGGTGGCCCCGTTGAGCAAGCGGTTGCACAATTGGAGGGACATTCATCTGGTATTATGGAGCGTTTTTCTGGTGGTGGTCAGGAAGTGTCGCTCGATGACAGTAACGGGGAGCAAGGAACGGGTTACCGAGGATCTCGAGGGTTAGACCCAGAAGTGATTGAAGCCATCAAAAAGCAATTTGGTTTTGATAAGCCAATGCACGAACGCTATTTTGATATGCTGAAAAACTACGCCACCTTTAACTTTGGCGATAGCTTGTTTAAAGGAGGCAATGTTATCGATCTTATTATCGATAGGTTACCTGTTTCTATTTCGCTGGGACTGTGGAGTACCATTATCATTTATATGGTCTCCATTCCTTTGGGGATCGCTAAAGCTATTCATCATGGTTCACGCTTTGATATTTGGAGTAGTGCTGTTGTTATTGTCGGCTATGCTATTCCTGGCTTTTTGTTTGCAATCTTGCTGATTATTTTCTTTGCTAGTGGCAATTATTTCAGCTGGTTTCCATTACGCGGCTTAGTGTCGCCAGACTGGGAGCAACTGACTTGGTATCAGCAAATTGGTGATTACTTCTGGCATTTGGCGTTGCCAACCTTGGCGATGGTGATAGGCGGTTTCGCCACATTGACCATGCTGACGAAAAATTCCTTCCTTGATGAAATTAATAAGCAGTATGTGGTGACAGCGCGAGCAAAAGGGCTGGACGAAAATAACATTCTCTATCGCCATGTGTTTCGTAACGCAATGCTGATCATTATCGCGGGTTTTCCAAGCGCCTTTATTAGTATGTTTTTTACTGGATCTATGTTGATAGAGGTGATGTTTTCGCTGGAAGGTATCGGTTTGCTTGGTTTTGAATCGACTATCCAGCGTGATTACCCTGTGGTTTTTAGCTCGCTTTATATCATGACTCTACTCGGGCTATTACTGAATATTCTTTCTGATATCACCTATACCTTGGTGGATCCCCGCATTGATTTCGAGGCGCGCTAATGGCAATGAATCCATTAACTCAGCAGCGCTGGCTGCGTTTTAAAGCTCATCGACGGGGGTATTTCTCGTTATGGCTTTTCTCGGTGTTATTCATTATGAGTTTATTTGCTGAGCTTATTGCGAACGACAAACCTTTGCTGATTAGTTTTGATTCACAATGGTATTTCCCCGTTGTTGAGCAATACGCAGAAACTGAGTTCGGCGGTGAGTTTGCCACAGAGGCGGATTATACCGATCCCTTTGTTGTCGATCTGATAGAGCAGCAAGGCTATATGGTCTGGCCGCTCATTCACTTTAGCTACGACACCATCAATTACAACTTAGCAGGACCCGCACCATCGCCACCTGATGCGGTCAATTGGCTTGGTACCGATGATAAAGGGCGAGATGTGCTTGCTCGTATTATTTATGGCTTTCGTATCTCGGTTTTGTTTGGTTTTGCATTAACGATCATCTCCACCATAGTCGGTGTTGTTGTTGGGGCATGTCAGGGTTATTACGGTGGCTGGTTAGATTTAATGGGGCAACGCTTTATTGAAGTATGGTCTGGTATGCCCACGCTGTTCTTACTGATTATTCTTTCCAGCTTTGTAGAACCAAATTTTTGGTGGTTACTCGGTATTATGGTGTTGTTTAGTTGGATGGGGCTGGTTGGCGTCGTGCGAGCGGAGTTTTTACGGTGTCGTAACTTCGATTATGTTCGTGCGGCACAAGCGCTGGGAGTGGGTGATAGCCGGATTATTTTACGGCACATGCTGCCAAATGCCATGGTGGCCTCACTGACCATGATGCCTTTTATATTAAGTGGCTCAGTAACCACCTTAACCTCGCTCGACTTTCTCGGTTTTGGTCTTCCAGCAGGTTCGCCTTCACTCGGCGAGCTACTTGCGCAAGGCAAGACCAACTTGCAAGCGCCTTGGCTAGGGCTTTCTGCTTTTGCGGTCTTGTCTGTCATGCTAAGCCTACTTGTATTTATCGGTGAGGCAGTACGTGATGCCTTCGACCCTCATCAGCAAGGATAATCGGTTATGTCAGAGCCATTACTTACAATAAACAACTTATCGGTCGGGTTTGCTAGAGGGCAAGACGTAAATCAAGTGACGCAAGATGTTAGCGTGAGTATTAAGCGTGGTGAAACCTTGGCGCTGGTGGGTGAGAGTGGGTCGGGAAAATCAGTAACCGCGAACGCTATTTTACGCTTATTACCTCAAGCAACAGCGCGCTACTTAAGCGGCACCATTGATTATGACGGCATAGATATGCTGAGCTGTAGCGAGCGTAAAATGCGAGGGTTACGGGGTAACCGAATAGGGATGATTTTCCAAGAACCTATGATGTCACTTAATCCCTTACATCGAATAGGTCGCCAGTTGTGCGAAACATTAGCCATTCATCGAGGTATACGCCCTAAGCAAGCTGAACAGCATGCCCTGATTTGGCTAAACAAGGTGGGTATTCGCAACCCTGAAAGGCGCTTAAATGCTTATCCTCACGAGTTATCAGGTGGCGAGCGTCAACGCGTAATGATAGCAATGGCATTGGTCAATGAGCCCGAATTACTGATTGCCGATGAACCCACTACGGCGTTAGATGTATCAGTACAAGCTCAAATCCTTGATTTACTAAAAAGTTTGCAGCAAGAGATGGGCATGGCAATGCTATTTATTACCCATGATTTGAGTATCGTTCGTAAAATTGCCGATAGGGTTGCAGTGATGCAGCTTGGCCGCTTGGTCGAGACAGATGATAAACAGGTAATATTCACCAGCCCAAGCCATCCTTATACGAAGAAGTTAATTGATTCTGATCCGAAAGGTTCACCCGTTCCCGTTGATATGCAGTCTGAGCCTTTATTCAAAGTTGACGATCTTCGGGTATGGTTTCCGATTAAAGGGGGGATTCTTAAACGAACCATTGCGCACATAAAAGCAGTTACAGATGTGAGCTTTATTTTACGAAAAGGGCACAGTGTTGGCTTAGTAGGGGAAAGTGGCAGCGGTAAATCAACAACAGGGATGGCGGTATTAAAGCTGCTTGAAAGTGAAGGTGTTATTCAATTTGATGGGCATGATATCTCCGCGCTAGATCGCAAGAAAATGTTGCCATTTCGTCATAAAATGCAGGTAGTATTCCAAGACCCTTTTTCTGCGTTAAATCCGCGAATGTCTGTTGCTCAAATTATCGGAGAGGGGCTAAAGGTTCATGCACAGCTGTCGCCTGATGAAGAAGATGCCGCGATCTGTAAAGTAATGGAAGAAGTTGAGCTTGATGTCTCGACTCGTCACCGCTTCCCCAATGAATTTTCTGGCGGTCAGCGCCAGCGGATTGCGATTGCGCGCGCATTAGTATTAAAGCCAGAGTTTATTTTATTGGATGAGCCGACATCATCCCTCGATAGAACAGTGCAGTCGCAAGTATTAGATTTACTTAAAGCGCTACAACAAAAGTATGGTTTGAGTTATTTATTCATTAGTCACGATTTAAATGTAGTGAAATCGCTGTGTCATTACACTCTGGTGCTACGTCAAGGTGAGGTGGTTGAGCACGGGGAAACGGCAGAACTATTTACCGATCCAAAGCACGAATATACTCAGCAGTTAGTCAGCTTATCTGCGGTGGATAAAATTGCATGATTATTCTTATTTTAGCTGTATCGTTTAAATGCTAAAGGTGATATACCTTAAGTATTCAAGGTTTTACAGGGATAGAGTTAAATGGATAAGATCAAAACGGTTGCGATTGTTGGTGGCACACATGGTAACGAGTATTCGGGTGTTTACCTGCAGCGTTATTGGAATAAGCAGCCAGAGGCTATTTCGCGCAGTTCGTTTTCAACGGAAACGGTATTTGCGAACGTGAAAGCCCATGAACAAAATAAACGTTATGTCGATTTTGATTTAAACCGCCAGTTTAGCCATGAAGATTTGAATAATTATGACTTGCGTGGCTATGAACAATGTCTTGCGAAGTCGCTGAATCAACAGCTTGGACCAAAAGGGAATGCAAGAACTGATTTTATAATCGATTTACACAACACCACCAGTAACATGGGTCCTTCGTTGATTTTATTACAGGCTGATTTATTTAATCGCCAGATGGGCGCTTATGTTAAGCAGCGAATGCCTGAAGCCGTCGTGGTCTTTGAAGATCATGCGACAGTTGAAGAACACTTCTTCTTAAGTTCAATTAGCCCACAAGGGGTGATTGTTGAAATAGGGCCGCAGCCTCAGTCCGTTATCCGTCAAGATGTGCTTGATTGGATGGCAAATATGACCAAGCATATCCTCGATTTTATTGAGCTGCATAACCAAGACGAATTGCCTGCGTTACCTGACACTTACGAAGCATTCAAATATACCGAAACCCTATCGCTACCGCTCGATGATGCGGGGGAACGTGCTGGTATGGTTCACCACTCGGTACAAGACGGTGACTTTAAACCATTAAAAGATGGCGACCCAATATTTACCTTATTTGATGGGACAGAAATTTTCTGGGAAGGGGATTACATTGCCTATCCGCATTTCATCAATGAAGCCGCTTACTATGATAATAATCTGGCTATGTCATTAGCTACAAAAATCATCGTAAATGTAGATTAGTATTCAGCAGTGACTTAGTTAATGCATATTCGCGAGCATTTCCGTGATTGACCTCGCATCTTAGGCGTAGTTACGTATATAATTGCCAGCTACGAATATTACTCGAATGCTGACACCATGAACCGTAAAAAGAAAGTGAACCAGATCCTTAAAAAAAGGATGAAACAAGCTAACTCTAAGCTTCATAAAAGCAACAAGCCTCGCTATATCTCAAAGGCTGACCGTGCAAAAATGGAGCAAGAAGAAGCTCTGGCTGCACAAAACGAAGCGCAAACTGACGCAGTTGTGACTGAAGAAGTAGATTCTGAGTCTAAAGCCGACGCAGAATAACTGTCAATTCGATATTTTAGTGTCACTTAACGAGCCGCTCGTTGAGTGACACTGATTTATTGAGCGTTTAAGTACGACAAGGAAATAACAAGCAACGCAGTGTGGTGGCATTTTTAATTTTTGTCAGGGAATACCTGATGGAATGAGATTAAAAATGCCAACATATCGATTCGCGATATAAATATAAAACGTGTTTTAGTGGGGAAGAAAATGATTTCAAAGTGGGCAATACGATTTAATCAGATGGCTGAACTGGTTGCCTCTTGGAGTAAAGACCCTTCTACGCAAGTAGGAGCGGTTATCACCAAGCACAACCGCATTGTATCTGTTGGCTTCAACGGTTACCCGCACGGTATTTCGGATAGTGCCGAGACAGACGATCGTGATATGAAGTACTTGAAAACGCTACATGCAGAAGAGAATGCCATTCTTTTTGCTAAGCGTGATCTGGATGATTGTGAAATTTGGGTAACCCACTTTCCTTGTCCGAACTGTGCCGCAAAGATTATTCAAACGGGCATTACTGCTGTTCATTGCCCTGAGCAAAGTGCAGACTTTTTATCTCGCTGGGGTGAAAAGATCAAAGTTAGCCAAGATATGTTTGAACAAGCGAATGTCAACGTGGACTGGTTACCAATCGATGAGCTGCAAGAAGCGCCTTAATCTTATTTAGGACGAACCAAGATTCAAATAAAAAGAGAGTCGCCTGAGCAACTCTCTTTTTTTTATGTTTTTAGTTTTCAACTATCAATCAAGCAGAATGATGATTGAGTTTATTAGCTGTAGTTGTGCTCTGTTCCCATCTGGAACACAGAGGTAACAGCAAGATCATTATTGAGTAAGGTGATGTTAGCTTTATACCCTTTAGCAACTTTGCCGTAGTGATCGTCGATACCTAATGCTTTCGCAGGGTAAAGGCTCGCCAGTCGCAGCGCTTCTTCTTTTGATACGCCAACATACTTGATAAGGTTATTCACACCTTCAATCATAGTGATAGCAGCACCTGCTATGGTACCGTCAGCGTAGTGACATTTTCCATCAGTAACATAGGCTTTTGTGCCAGCCATATCGTACTCAGTCATATCGGTACCTGCTGGGTTAACCGCATCTGTCACCATAAATAGCTTTTCGCCTAACTGCTGGTGAGCAATACGTACCGATGCGTACGAAGAGTGAATACCATCAACAATGATGCCAGCGTGTGGTTTTTGATCGAAGATATAGCCGACTGTTCCAGGTTCTCGCGAACCTAATGGCGTCATCGCATTATATAAATGCGTCGCCATGGTAAGGCCACTTTTCTCTGCACATTCGTCATAAGTAGAGTTGGTATGCCCCAATGATACTGTGATGCCTGCCGAAGTTAGAATATCGATAACTTGCTGTGAGGTATTTTCAGGCGCAAGTGTGATAACACTGATGTGCGCTGCGTTATCGGCGAGGTAATGTGCTGTAGCCTCATCAAGTTTACGAATACAGTCTTCTTGGTGAGCCCCTTTTTTAGCTTTACTAATAAACGGCCCTTCAAGATGTAAACCTAAGACACCTTCTGCTGCTGGGTTAGCAATGCCTGCAACCATATCCACAACGGCTTTCATTGGCGCTTCAGGGCTAGTAATAAAGGTTGGTAAGTACTGAGTCGTACCATGGCGTAGATTGGTTGCATTCATGGTATCAAGTGTCGCTTTGCGAATATCGGTATTAAGTAAAACGCCACCACAACCATTTATTTGAATATCAATGAATCCCGCAGTTGCTAGTGCGCCTTTACCATCAATCACAACATCGGGAAGCGTGGCTTGATCTAATGGCAATACATCAATGATTTCATCACCCTGAAGGATGATAGCTTGATTTGTAATGATGTTGTTTCCATCGAAAACATCGACACTGGTGATAGCACGTAGAGGCATGGCATATTCCTTATCGACCAATACAGTCAAACGAAAGGCTGATTGGTAACTCAATCTAAATTATAGAAGCTTTGGGATCTGCTCAGTGCTTATGAGTGAAAATGCACATTGAGAAAACCACTTAATTCACAATAAAAAATAAGATACTAGGAAGACAAGGGAAGGTCAATGCTTGAGCGTGATTTTGCTGTTAATCATACGTATAGGCAATTTGATCTTGGTTATAGGGTTATTATCTGAAAACAGGGGAGGAATGAATTTTAATTATGATTTTGGTAAATAGGCACCGTCTGGCAATAAGTATTAAGAGTGATTTTTACTCATTTAATGGTATGCTTTCACATCGTATCTTTATTTGTATTTGAATTTTTATGACCGAATATTTAGCCAATTCGATTGCAGCTTGCAGTGCTGGAGCAATATCAAACACTTTTATTGTAGTAATAATCTTATCTGCATTTTTTTCTGTTGTTTTATCTCTGATAGGTAAAGCTCGGATATTTACATCTAATACACCTAACTTACTTACATCATTGGGGATATTAGGGACATTTGCAGGCATCGTTGTTGGTCTTATGGCGTTTAACCCACATGATATTGATGGCAGTATCGGAGCGCTCCTTTCCGGGCTTAAAACTGCATTTTTAACCAGTCTTGTTGGTATGCTGTGTTCGATTGTTTATAAAGCATTTTCGCCTATATTTGAAAGGTATGATGAGGAAGTATCAGGGGAAGTAGGCCCGGAGCAAATCCTAGCAGTTATGACTCACCAACTAGATGCTTCCCGGGAGTTACTGAAAGCGATAAAAGGCAGTGAAGATGCCTCCCTGACCTCTCAAATTCGTAATATGCGCACAGATATTGCTGATGGAAACCGCGCAATTGCAAACCATTTTGAAAAACAGCAACAGCAGAGTGAACAGTTTCAGAACACATTGTGGCAGAAGATGGAAGAGTTCGGTCAGCTGCTTTCTAAGTCTGCAACAGAGCAGGTGATCAACGCGCTGAAAGACGTGATTAAAGACTTCAATAACAACCTTACGGAGCAGTTTGGTCAGAACTTCAAGCGTCTGGATGAGTCGGTGAAAAAACTGGTGGACTGGCAGGAAAACTACCGAACTCAGCTCGAAGATATGACGGAAAAATATCGTCTTGGTGTGGAAGCGATTGCTACCGCAAAAACATCCGTTTCAGAGATTGCTGAGAAGGCAGAAAGTATTCCTGAAAGTATGGAAAAGCTGCAACAGGTAATGGCTTTGGGCCACCGCCAGGTTACTGAACTTGAACAGCGTCTGGAAGCATTTAAAGAACTCCGCGATCAGGCGGTCAGTGCCATGCCGGAAATTAAAACTCAGCTTGATAAAGTTATGGGTGATATTAGCTTGTCAGTGAATGGAGCATCAGAGCATTACACCCAGATGCTTGCTGAATCCCAAAAGGTTATATCAGGCTTTACTGAAAATGCCGAAACCAGCATCAAAGCCATGAAAACAAGCCTTGAGGATGGTGCGACACAGATTTCATCTGAGCTTATAAAAAGTGCCAACGATATGGGCGGCAAACTGTCAGAGGCTTCTCAGTCGTTTGAGAGTAACGCAGGACTGGCTTCTTCCAATATGAGACAGATGAACAACGAACTAACTACCGCTGCAGAACAGATTCAGAGAGAACTCAAAGACGGTATGAGTGATCTGAATAACGTTATGCGTGCTACGGTAACAGGGATTAAGGAAGATTCAGCGGAAACCTCAAAAGTGCTCAGAGATGCGAATCACGAGTTAGTTAAAGATACACGTCATGTGCAAGCTGAAGTAAAAGAAGCCTTTGACCAAATGCGTCGTAACTTAGAGCAGAACTTGAGTGAAGTCTTTAGGTTGCAGACAGAGCAAACTAAAGCTTCTTTGGAAGGGTTGAGTGGGCAAATTGATAATGCGGTAAAAGCGACTGGTGATGCAGTAAACCAAAAAGTTGACATGTTGGACCAAGAGATGCAGCAGGAGATTGTTCGTACGGTTCAGCAAATGGGTAAAGCGCTTACTCAGGTAACTCAGCAATTTACTAGTGATTATCAGGTGTTGACCCAAGAGATGGGTAACGTTGTACGTTCTGGTCGGGTGATGTAATCAATGAAAAAGATTTTTGGTAGTTCATCATCTGCTGCCGGGCAGCAGAGCGGTGAACAATGGATGTCAGTTTCTGATCTGATGGCAGGGCTGATGATGGTGTTTATGTTTATCTCTATCTCCTTGATGCGCGACGCCATGCTAGAGCGCGATAAAATCAAAGAAGTAGCCGTAACATATCAGGAAAAACAGCAGGCTCTTTACCTGGCTTTGGTCGAGGAGTTCAATAAAGACCTCAAGTCATGGGGCGCAGAAATTGATAAGGAAACCCTGAGTTTTAACTTCACAGCGCCTGAAGTGCTGTTTGCTAACGGTGAAGCCAGACTAACGGAGAAGTTTAAGCATATTTTGGATGACTTCTTTCCCCGTTATCTTGGCGTGCTAAACGGTTTCAAAGACAGCATCGAATCCGTTCGTCTCGAAGGCCATACATCAAGCATGTGGAATGCCAACTCTACTGATAGCGAAGCCTATTTTAACAATATGGCATTGTCTCAAAATCGAACCCGTAGAGTGCTCCATTATGTGATGGCACAGAAAATGACTCGTACAAATTATTACGATTGGGTAAAAGCTCATGTGGCAGCGGTTGGTTACGCCTCTTCAAAACTGGTTTACAGAGAGAATGGAAAGGAAGATCAGCAACGTTCCCGACGTGTCTCGTTTCGTGTTGTGACTAACGCAGAAACCCAGATTCGAACCATTTTGGAGCGCTGATGAAGATCAATGTAGATTTTTCAGCGCTGTTTGGTGCGGTGATGAAAATGGGGGTAACAAGTTTTCGCGAGTTTGAGCCTACAGCGCTTTCTGATGAACGCGAACCCATTGACATTAAACTAGGTGATGGTATTGAAGTCTCACCGGATGAAATTGACTTTGACAATGGCTTCCTCAGCTACGAGGGCCGCCAGATCCTGCTGTATATCAAGGATCATGGTGGCCGTATTGGTGCGGCATTAGCAAACCCGGAGAAAAGTGGAAATAAGTATCACGTTGCGG
Organism: Photobacterium kagoshimensis; assembly: GCF_050337045.1. Classification (NCBI taxonomy): domain Bacteria; kingdom Pseudomonadati; phylum Pseudomonadota; class Gammaproteobacteria; order Vibrionales; family Vibrionaceae; genus Photobacterium; species Photobacterium kagoshimensis. Next base: position 165,130 of record NZ_JAKJSO010000015.1, read on the forward strand.
ACTGCACTAAGCTGAAGTCCATGCGAACCGAAGGGCGATTCGAGCGTTACGTCGTAACTAATCGTGCCGATGGCCGTTTTCCCATTGCAGGGAAAGATTACCAGTTGCAAGAGCTCATGGAAGGAGAAGCTGAGCTTAAAGTCTGCAAATTCTGCCTCAGTGAATTGAACTATAAAGGCTATGCTAGTGGGCGAAATCGTCAGGGTATTTTTGCTTCATTCAGCATGGCAGAGTTTTTTAAAACTTACAGTTCATTCTTCCGTAGTACACCGTCGAGGCATGCAGATACAGCGTCCTCAGATTACACCCCTGATTGGCTGAGTATAACTACCCGTTACCGTAAATCTAAAAATTACCAGTGTGAGCAATGCCATGTTGATCTAAGTAGTCAACCAGTACTATTACATACTCATCATATTAATGGTGTTAAGTCGGATAACAGTGAAGACAACTTAAAAGCCCTTTGCTTTGATTGTCACAGTAAGCAAAATTATCACGATCATTTAGTCCCTAAACATGATGAAAGAAAGAGAATCAATACTCTAAGAAGAAAACAAGGCATTCTCAATCGAGCTGTTACTTGGAGCGAAATCATCGCACTTGCCGATCCTGGTGTTGAAGGTGTGCTCCAGAGTTGTAAAACTTTCGGCCAGGATTTACCTATAGTTCATTGTGAATTGGAAGAAGGTTTTACATTAGAGTTAGCTTGGCCATCTCAAAAGTTTGGTATTGCTATTTCCGATAGTGACATAGAAAACGCAGTAAGAATAGGTTGGCGAGTGGTAAGACCGCAACAATTCTTGGAACAAGGTCGTGAAGGTTATTATTGCTAAAGATTGATTTTAAGCCAATGAGCTAATGAATAAGGTTTAATGTGATACAGTTGGTGCGGGTTGCCTAATAACTTGGTATCATATTAAATCTTTTTTGTTTCTGAGGTTGTGCAATTGACATACGACTTACATCAGCTGGTGGACAGGATTACCAGTATCAACCGCGCATGGAAAGTCGCTCAGCAAGACCCAAATACAGCAATTAATAGTGTTATTGCCAAGCGACTTCAATTTCAAAAGGCCAATTGGCAACTCGAGTTGTTGCGCAGTTTTCCCGATAAAGTTTGGCTAAAACCGGACTTAGATTGCGAGTCTAATGAACTCGTATATAGCGTCCGCTTTGGTGACAATATCGTCATCACATCCGATGGCGACGAAAAATGGAACGCAGAGCACTTACCCGCACGCTTAGCTAAAGAACTGCTTACCGAACAAGAGCTCCTTCACGCCATTCAACCCAAATTTTAGTCTCTAACATAAAGTAGAACCTTAAATGTCTTTTGTTGATATCCCTTTTTACGTATTGATAGCGTTGGTTTTTGGCCTTTCAATGTATTGGCTTAAGTTAAAGTCCTCCCAATACACTAATGAACTGATGAGTTTTTACCAAGCTTGTGAGCAACTCGCCAGTATGTTCGGCAGCAATATCGATGCGCTTCAACCTAAGTCCAAACAAATAGCGAATACGGTTTGTGTATTGGAATCAAAAAAAACAGGGCAGTTTCTTGTTCACAAGCATGGTCGGTTATTACTGAGTAAACCGATTGAACAAATGTTACCAGTACCGAGTTTGTCGGATTTAAAGGCTATACCAGCGATATTAACAACGCTTGGTATATTGGGAACATTCACCGGCATTAGTATAGGTCTTTATCAATTAGGCAGTGGCTGGGAAGATGCCTCCCAACTTGCAAATCAGGCAAAAGAACTTTTGGCTGGTATGAAAACCGCTTTCTTTACGTCTATCGCTGGTATGGGGACGAGTGGTGTCTTTATGGTTTGCTTTAGCATTGCTCAGGCAAAGCAGGCTGCTCGAAAGGCCGAATGTTTAGCGGTACTACAAAGCAAAGTACAGTTAAGCTCTTCGAACGAATTATTGCATGGTCTATTGGATCATGCCACTAGCAACCAATCTGAACAGCAAGATTTGTCTGAACTTGTTCATGCACTAAAAGTAAATGCAGACAAGCCTAGCGCATTGACGGCAACAGAGTTTCAAAGTATTTCTGAGGCATTATTTACTCGTTTAGAAGGCAAGGTCGCTCAAGTCGAGTTGTCTTTATCTCAGCAGATTTCACAGAACAAAGTTGATGAAGGTAAACTCGCATCGTTAATTGGTGAACAAATAAACGTGGTACTTAGAACTGAGGTAGCAGCTCCAATTACCTCAGAGCTTTCGACAATAGCAGGTGATGTTAATCAGTCAAATAATGCACTTGGCACAGTGGTCGAACTATTGGGCGAAATGCATGACAGTGAGAAAATACAACAGCAGACCTTAACAATTGAAGAGATAAAATCTGCTCTTCAAGATTCAGTAACAGCCCCTATCATTCATCAATCCAATCAGGCATACAGCGCTTTGAATAGTATTTCAGAGTCGACTAAGTCTAGTGAAGAAACGTTGGCGAAAGTACTTGCCGAAGTGGATATCAGCAATCAAACCAATACAGAAATTAACCAAAGCGTTCAAACTGTATCGGAAGGCATAGAGAAACTAGCAAAAGCAAGATCTAATGAGTTTATACACTTAATTGAAGTCATGGGTGAAAAGGTCGTTACGCCAATCACTCAAGAGCTGGCAGAAACCAATAAAGTGGTAGCAGGTTTTGCTGAGGTCAGCGACAAGTTAAACCAAAGTGTAGTCAAAACAGTTGTTGAAATGGCGAATGCGACTAAAGCTATTGAAAGCTTTGAACAAGAGACATTAACGAAGTTAAATCTATTTGCTGGTTCAATGGATAAGTCGCTAAATGAATTTGCAATTAATAGTACTCGAGCGCTGAACTCAATTACAGGTGAAGTGCAAAACATCGTTAAGCTAGGTAACGAGTCGATTAAAGAGCAAACGACAGCGTTTGCCACTATGGTCTCAGAATCACGTACCATTTTTGAAAAACAAGCAGAAGCAATGTCGACAGTCGGAAAAGAATCGGCTCTGTTAATGAGTACGGCCAAAACTGAGCTAGAAAATGGTTTAGGCGATATTGATCGCAAAGTTTCTAACATGTCCCAAACGGTACAAACAGAACTAAAAACGTTCAGAGATGAATATCAAGAGAACCTTTCTGATTATTTCGACAGACAGAATACCGCTTTAGATAATTCTCTGGAAAATCAGAAATCAGGCTTAACCGAAGTGGTGGATAAGTTTAAACACGTCTTTGCTGATGAATACAAGAAACGTAGTGAACTGATTACTGAATTGAATACTCAATACAAGCAACTAGTTGACTCAGCAGAAAGAATTCAAACCATGGCTAAAGCTATAGGTCTAGATAGAGCGACTTCTTTAAGTGAGTTACAGCTTGTCGAACAGACTCTTGGTCGTCAAGTTCATTCTCTAAACAAGTCCTTTAGCAAAGCAGCTGCCGAGTTTACTTTGGTTGCAGAAAAAATGCGTCCAGAAATGGACGATTACTTCCAGCGAGCAAACAAGTCTGTATCTGAATATTTTGCAAGCTTTGATGCAACGTCTTCTCGCATCTATAACCGCTTAGATCGTGCAGCTGAGCTTTTTATTACAGCAAAAGAAGAAGCGGACAAAGCCATTTCAGATGCAGCCAAAATATCAGATACAACGAAAGTTAAATCTGAGGTGAGCTAATGGACTCGACCACTAATGTCCAACCAGCTCAAGATGAGCTCGATCAAACAGGTACTTGGCTATCAATCAGTGACATGATGGCAGGGATATTGATGGTGTTCATCTTGCTACTCATAACAACCTTGGCACAGCTTCTTGATTATGAAGAACAGTCAAAGAATAACCGCGTTATCATCATCGAAGGTTTACAAGAAGGTCTTTATAAAGCGGACATTCATTCAGTCATTGATCCAGTAACTGGCAGCCTTTCATTAACGGAAAGTCTTGAGTTTGATGCCGGGAAATATCAGTTAAAACCTCAAGGGAAAAAATTCTTAGAAAAACTGATCCCGATATATAGCCAAGTTATTTTCCAGTCTCAGGAAATATCAGATGAAGTGCTTTATCTAGTCATTGAAGGTCATGCAGATAAGAATGAAGCACCAAAGCGTGGCTTATCTCTTAGTGTTCGCCGTGCAGAAGCAGTAATTAATCAGCTAGATACAATGATATTCCATTACAAAGGCCAGTTTATGCGTAAGGTTCTTCCTGCTGGCCGTGGCAATTTAGATGCAGATCCTGAATTAACCGCTAAGCAGAACCGAAAAGTAATTTTCAGATTTGAATTCCAAAGCCATGACTTAACGGAACTTATCAGAAAAGAAAAGCAGAGTAAGCCGTAATGAGTGAATCACGAGCGTGGTTCCCTGCGCCAGCATTGCCGGAAAAACTTGCGATAGCCAGTGTTGTACCGCCAATAGGAGGTATAGAGCAAAGTGGAGGGGATAGTTTTACATTTAGCGATAAATCCTTAGTTGAGCTTATAGAAAGGCTGCGTGAAAAAGGAGCGCTGCGAGATATCGAGTGGTTGATCATTTTTAGCCGTGATGAAGAATTTGCCCAGCTGAGTGTTGCTGAACGTTCAGGCGCTATCAAATTGATTTGGTCTTATATCCTAAAAGACAGCAAATTAGTGAATATGTTGCTCTCTAAAATGATGCAAGGGTTAGAGAGAGGCTATCAATCCGTTGCTGAGCCAATAACCTCCGCAATGCCATCGAATGTGTCAGTATTAAAGTTAAATATAGATAAACAGCGGTTCGCATGGGTAAGGGCTCTGAATCAGCAAGATTTGTTAACTTGTGCTCGAATAGGTCTGGCGAAGCACTGCACTATTCGAAATTATGTAGAGCAACTTGGTTATACCAAGGAGTCCAGCTACATCATCGATATCTATAAGTTAGCGGCGCAGGTGTTACCCAACGCTCCTTCGGTTAAAGACTTAAGCTGGTGGTTAAAATGTCAAGCGGAGCTTACGCATGAAGAAACCGTTGCTCAGTTAGAGGTGTTATTACCTAGAGTCAGTTATGTTGAAGCCGGAACTCGATTTGATTGCTGGTTGCAGAAGCGATGCTTACCCGAAGGAAAAGATACCTATTGGTATGCTCTGAGCTCGGAAGCACAACTGAAACTGAAAAGCTTTTATAACGTTATAGATTTTAAATCAGTTAAATACTTATTTGAAAAGTTAAGTGAAACCTCTGTAGATCCAAATCTGATAGAAACTCATGCGCGTAATCTACTAATGAGAACTAACTTTTGGGCTGACTACAGCGATGCCTTTAAAAGGGTACGCTTCTTATTAACTCATCGCTCTGAGCGCCTGCTAGAGCGTGAATGTAACCTTTCGCAATTTCGTGTAACGGTTATGCCTTACGACACTGTTAATGAACAAAGTGAAATCTGCATTTTCGATACGGGAAGTTATTTCTTAATTGAACGCTTCAGAGGAACTGATTTTGATTTGGGTATATTTGAGAAAACACCAGCATTGGAAGCGGTCCTATTTGGTCAGGAGTTACTTGATGGCCATGATATTGCGAGGTTAACGCCTAACTGGATTCATGACCACAAAGATTATTGGCAGAAGCGGCTAGTGAAGTTTTTGCAGCGTTTTGGCATCGTTCATAACAAAGGTATTCGGGCATGGTCATCACCTATACAGACAAAAGAGCAAGATCAAGTTAATACAATGCTAGAGCGACGCTATAGCCGAGTTTTAGATAAAAGTAAGTATTTTAAAATAGGTAGAAATTGCTAATGGGAACAATATTCCAAGACCCTATGACGCTGATTTTCAGCATCATTATTTTGATTATCGCAGTGCTTGCCGCAGTCAATCTTTTTAATGCAACAAGCAAACTGTTCAAGCAATTAACTTCGGTGAATGTGGCCTTAAAAAGTTTAACTCATCGTGCTGAATATGATGAAGATGGTGAACTAGTCGAGTTAGATTGGCAGCCAAACGCATCAACGATAGCTTATCAAAATTATGAGCAAATGAATGCGGCAATAGCAGCAACAGACTGTTTAAAAGCATCATGGGAAGAATATCAGCGTAGTATGCAATTCCCGGGTGTGGATTACACATTAAGCAAAGGGCAGGCACCGGCATTGCGTAATACGATGCAGGTCAAGTCGCTATTTAATAGCAGCAATATTGTCGAATCTAAATTGAACGTCCGCATGTATACATCAACCCCAAATATCCTCACAGGGCTTGGTTTGTTGTTTACATTCGTCGGCTTAATGATAGGGATCAGTGAAGCGGCGGTTGGCTTGAGCTCCAGTGATATAGATGCAGCAAAGCAATCTCTAAACCCACTCTTGAGCGGTGCAAGTATTGCTTTTACAACGTCAGTTGTTGGTTTGTTACTTTCCATGATTTTCTCTGTATTTGAAAAGGCACAGTTCTACAAGTTAGAAAAAGCGGTTAAGGAATTTAGCGATTTTTTAGCGACACACATCGACTTTGTTGATGCAGATAAACTTGCTGCAATGCAGTTACAAGCAACCCAGTTACAAACTCAAGCACTAGCTGATTTTCAGGTTGATCAGCAACGTATTACAGACGAAACGATAACACGTGTATCGAAAGAGTTCAGAGAGACACTCTTGGAGTCAGCGGGTTCCGAATTGAAAATGTTAGGTGAGCTCATTGGTAAAATGAATGATCGTTTAGAAGGGAACATCACTCGCTTTACTGATAGCCAAGAACGCATGCAGTCGGTTACTGAAAAATTAACGCATACAATTGAAGACTCATTCGGAAAAGTAACAAATCAATTGGTTGATACAGTTAATGGAATGGGTGAACGTGAAGATGAGCGTGTACAAGCGGTAATCGATAATTTCCGCCATGTAATGAAAGATATAGAACAATCGCACCTTGCTATTAGTGAGCAAGTTCAGCTTGCTTCACAACAAGCAACAACAGCCACATTCGAGCAAGTTGAGCGCATGACCGCAGAAGTTTTACCTGCAATGATCAACGATATTTCTTCGAGTATGACCTCTTCCGTAGAAGGCTTTGTAACCCGAATTCAAACTACAGAAGAAAGCATGAGCAGCCTACTCAGCCAGTTCCCAACGACAGTTGAAATGCTAAAGAAAATGACACAAGAAGTTGCAGGTAATATAGAAGTGATGGGGCGTTTACAATCGTTAAATAACGGCTCAATCGAACAGCTAAGTGACATGGTCGCTAAGCTCAATCGTTCTAGTGATAGCTTGGTTAATGCAAATGACAAAGCTTCTGAAACAGCACAAGTCTATTCAATTGTTTTAGATTCAGTAAATGAAGCAGCCAATAAGAACATTGAAAATACTCAATGCGTTAATAAAGCGATGGAATCGCTCAAGCAAACAATGGCTTCTCAAACAGAGCACAGTGCTGAAATGAAACGAAGCTTGCAGCATGTATTTGATGGACTACGTAGTGGCTTAGAAGATTATACCCAGCAATCAAATAATTACATGCAATCGTTGGATCAATATTCAGCAGAGATCACTTCAAACCTTGTGGAAGCAACAAAAGAGCTACGTACTACAGTACAAGACATTGCTGCTGTTAATATTAAAGAGGTTGCGTAGTGTTCTTGGTTAAATCGAAATCGGAAGAGTCAAATTATATGATGTCGGTTGCCGATATCATGTCTGGCTTAATGTTTATTTTCATTATTACCTTAGCTATTTTTGTTGTCGACTTTTTGGTTGCCTCGCGTGATCATGAAGAAAAGATGAGCCAGTTGACGCAAGTATTAGATAAGCTAGATGAAAATAACGTCATGCGCGGTCAAATGCTGACCGATATGCAGGCAGCAATGGCCAAAAAAAGTGTCGAAGTTGAAATTGATCAAGAGCATGGTGTATTGCGTTTAAATGAAAATGCAATTCGATTTGATACTGGTTCGGCTAGCCTGAATCGTACCCAAATGGAGAGGCTAGCAGTGGTTGCTGAGGTGCTAGCAAGCATTCTACCTTGTTATGGTCTTAACCAGCCTGAAAATGGGATGTGTCTCCCCGAGACTCAAGGGAAAATAGATTCGGTTTTCATTGAAGGGCATACAGATAATGTACCTATTGGTGGGCGGTTAGCCAAAATTTTCAGAGATAATTGGGAGCTCTCGGCACATCGTGCCATGTTTACCTATCGTGCAGTAACAGAACAGCAATCTATGTTGGCTGCAATGCTCAATAATAGTGCGCAGCCAGTAATAAGTGTTAGTGGGTACGGTGAAGGCCGCCCAGTACCTGGCCATGCTCATACTAAGCCAACTAACGATCCAACTAATCGTCGAATAGATTTTCGTTTCATCATGACGCCCCCTTCAGTAACAGAAACCCAAGCAGCGTTAGAAGGGAACTTATAATGATGAAAATGAATGATTGCGCAAGACCTACAGTGGTAGAAACTAGCCTGATGGCGACTTGGCGAGATAAAATTACCGCAGAGTTATTTTCACCGGCCAACTCACCTTCTGAAGAGGTGTTATTTACGTTAGAGGACTATCTTGACCGAAAAATTAGAATCGGTGAGCTAAATACATTATCGGTTTCTCGTACGCAACAGCAGTATTTACCTTGGGTACTTTTTCCGGATGAGCCTAAAAAAAGAAAAGGCTTACTCGCTAATTATGACGCATGGAATCAGATTTTTAAATTATTTAAGAATCGACCAGACGCTATTGCAGCCCAAACGTTAGTTGAGCAGCTACAAAAAAAATCAAAAGCTGTAACGTATGACCCTTTTAGCCAAATATTGGCTGATACAGAGAGTCTAGTTGCGCCAGTTGATAATCGTCGGTGGAAAAAATTAGATAAAGATATGCTCAGTTTTCAGAGTGAAATCGGAGCTAAGGGCGCATGGGCTCGAAATCTATTGATAAATAGGGCACATTCACTATTAAATTGTTTTAATGCTTTTATAGATAGCTCTAAAGAAAATGTAAACTCCAGCTTAGAACAAACGTCTGTTGATCTAAGAAATAAATTCTGGCGCAATTATTTCGTGAAAGGTCATGTTCAGCATGTATGGTTAGTCGCGTCATGCAACAACTTTACAGATGTTAGTTCCGATAATTTTATATTGCGAAAACAAGAAAATAAAACACAACCGTCTATGGTTTTTCGTATAGGAAACTATTTAATATTAGAACGTTCAAATTGTAATGGGATGGTCATTTATGATATGCCAAAAGATTATTCACAAATTGAAAGTCATATTCATTCAATGTTTACCGAAAAACCACAGAAACATAAGTTTAGCAGTGCTGGCTATTGGCAATATCGAATAGCTAGTTTATTAAAAACATCTGTCAATTATATGCCCCGTTGGAAAGATTACATTTAGAGCTAATGAATGAGTCACATTGGCAGTATAAGCTAAAATATTATCAATCAAATAAAAGGTTTTAGCTTATACTTAATAATAACTTGTTAATTATATAGCTCAATAGTATCTTCAATTTCAGATAATCGGCTAAAACTTTTATTGTTACAGGTTATTTTTTGTTTCTTATTTTCTATATCAATCTCTATGCTGATCTCTCGAGTATCTTCTCCTAGTTCAGCACTATTGTATTCTGTGAAAGTTAAACTTGACACTTTATTATGAGATTTTAAAAATAAAGTATTCTCATTAACTAATGATCTGTGGTAACTACCTTTTTCAAATGTTGAGTGTTCAAACTCACTTAGTGAAATGTTATCGTCGAAATTAAATTTTTCAAGTGTTAGTGCACTGTCTTCTAAGCATAGTAAAACTTCAACATCGGCAGGTATGCTGGACTGACAGTAAAAAACCTCAGTTTCACATTTAGCTGATGTGCCAAGTGATAAAGACATTAAAGCGGTAGTGATTAAAGTAAGAGTGATTTTACGATGCATGTTTTTTATAAGCCTCTGCAAGTTTTGTATCGTACTTATTTTTCTTATATTCAGAGCCATTATAGCCCTTGGCAAACTGCGCCCAGTTTTTTTCGGTTAGGTGTTTTTTCAATCCACAGCTTACTATGAACGCCAAGAAAGCATCGAGTTGTTTTTTCTCTGACTTATATATACAGATACAAAGTCTTCTACAGTGTTAAATATCGTTAATCTGGTTTGATATGTTACTTTATCTACGCGGTGAATTATATTTCCATGATACTTTATTTTACTGAATACAATGAGAAGGATCGAGCTAATTTAGTTTAAATGGCAATTTATGAATAGTTAATTATCTGAGATAATACTTTATTGGTTAAAGGGAAAGTATATCTAAAGCTAGTAAGATGCTTATTTGGGATATATAAGAAATAACAATGAAATGATGCTTAATAAAAAGGGTAGTGTAGTGAGTATTAACTGGGAACATCGTGCTGGCATTTTATGGGAATATTTGATTAAAAATGCTAAAGAAAGTAAGAAAATGACTTACGGAGAGGCGGCAAAAATCATCAAAACGAATCCGTTATCTGTACGTTATTGTCTAGATCATATCCTTCATTATTGTAAAAATAACCAATTGCCACCATTAACTGCCCTGGTGGTGAGTCAAGGGACAAAAGTGCCTGGTAGTGGATTTTTAGTTTGGGACATCGAGCAACTTGATGAGGCATATCGTCAGATTGTAAAGTTCGATTGGAAAGGGCATGGAAATCCGTTTTCTGAGTTAGGTGAAGAGTTAACGACAGATGATTTAGCGATCAAATTGCTCGAACAACCAGATAAAGCAGAACAGATATACCAGCAAGTTAAATCACGAGGAATGGCTCAGATCATTTTCCGTAAAGCTTTACTTGAAGCATACGAATGTAAGTGCGCTATTTGCGATCTTGGGTATGAAGAAGCATTGGAAGCCGCTCATATTATTCCTTGGTCGCGAGCTTTACCAGCGGAAAAAATAGCGCCAACTAATGGCGTATTACTTTGTTCCAATCACCATAAATTATTTGATGCTGGTTGGCTAACGATCGATGATGAATATCAAATTCATTACGCTGGTGAATTGGAGGTTCTAGATTTTTATTCTAAGTCTGATAAATCTGCCACGGTTGCTCATCATGGGCGTAAAATTCGTCTTCCACAAGACGCTAAATTGCATCCTCAATTTGAATAAATTAGCTGGTCGGTTAATGACATACTCAGAAGGCGATTTTTACTCTAATACAGAGAAATCGGCATAAACTACTCGCCGACTGTAGTTGGTTAAGATATGCCTTAATAGAACGCTATTTATCAGCATCTGGACAGTAATTACATATCTACAATATAATATTGGTGCAAGATTGCATCTTTTACTGATTCTGTATCATGTTGTCGAGTTTACTCCTAATAGCTGATATAAGAAAAGTAACTATCTATAAGCTCAAAAAGTCGTCACAAGCTACTGATAAGTTAGATTTAGGTCATGAATTTAAATTCTCGCGTCAGCTCAGTCATTCGTTTCAATTGATAAGGTAATTATGCAAAAGTCCAACTTCGAATTTTTGAAAGGAACCAATGATTTTCTCTACGCGATGGCGCGTTCAGCAGAAAAGAATTTTCCCGACGAGCCTAACACCACCATGCTTAAGCTTCGTCAGTATGCCGAGGCGACCTCAAAGCATCTTGTTAAAATATTAGATATTCAATACAGCGGCGGGCAGGTAGAGCTACTTAGAGAACTGGCGAAAGTCTCGTTTGTAGACGATAACATCATGCGCGTGTTTAACCGGCTACGCAAAATCGGTAACAAAGCGGCGCATGAATACCACAATGACTTCGATGATGCTGAAATGTGTTTACGTTTGGCTTTTCAGTTATCTATTTGGTATTACCGCTTTGTCACGAAAGATTATGACTTTGCGGTACCTAAGTTTGTTTTGCCAACCTCTCAAGATAGCATTTTTGAGCAAGAATTACTCGATCTGCAACAAGAGCTCATCGCAGTACGTGCTGGCAGTTCTACCACGCAAGAAGAGATGGAAACACAACAAGCGAAAATTATTGAGCTGAGTGGTTACATTTCTGTGCTACAAAGCCAGCAAACCGAAACCGAACAGCAATCTCAGGCGCGAATTGCGGCACTAGAAGCTAAACTGGCCGAAAAAGATGCTGAACTGGCTAAGAAAACCGAGTTTGAACGTAAGGCGTACAAAAAGCAGGTGACCAAAGAAGCTGCATCTCGCTCGCTGGATCTCAGTGAAGAAGAGAGCCGCTATCTTATCGACTGCCAACTGCGCAAAGCCGGTTGGGATGCCGACAGTAAGAACCTTACCTTTGCTAATGGCACACGCCCACAAGCGGGTAAGAACATTGCGATTGCTGAATGGCCAACGGGAAAAGATGAAACAGGAAAAGCAGGTTATGCTGACTACGTGCTGTTTGTTGGTTTAAAGCCAATGGGCGTTATCGAAGCCAAAAAAGCCAATAAAGATGTGTGCGGTAAACTGACCGAAGCTTATCGTTACAGCAAGTATTTTGACGTTAGCTTCTTACAACGTGAGTTACAGCAAGCAGCAAATGGTGAAGACGAGCAAGCGTTGGTAGCTGAAGAGTTTGGCACCTATTCCGTTAGTTGGTTTGATTCCAATGGCGTAGAAAAATACAAAGTCCCATTCTGCTTTTCTGCCAATGGCCGTGAGTACCGTGCATCTGCCAAAACCAAAAGTGGCATCTGGTATCGTGATGTTCGCCACCCAACTAACATGGCTAAAGCCTTGCCTGAATGGCACCGCCCAGAAGAGCTACAAGCAAAGTTTGAACAAAACCAACAAAAGCAAAATACCTGGTTTGAAGATAACTCAGACATGAGCGACTTAGGCTTGCGTTACTACCAAGAAGAAGCTGTCCAAGCGACAGAAAAAGCCATTGTTAACGGCCAGCAAGATATTCTATTGGCCATGGCAACTGGAACAGGTAAAACCCGTACCGCGATTGCGCTAATGTTCCGTCTTATTCAGTCAAAACGCTTTGAGCGTGTACTGTTCTTAGTCGACCGAACCTCATTAGGTAAACAAGCTCTCGACGCGTTTGAAGACACAGTGATCAAAGGGGACAGCTTTAACTCAATCTTTAATGTGAAAGGGCTAACCGATCGCTTCCCAGAAGACAGCACCAAGATCCACGTTGCCACGGTTCAATCGCTGGTTAAAAGGACCTTGTTTAACGATGAGGTGATGCCAGTAGGGCGTTACGACTGCATCATTATTGATGAAGCGCACCGCGGCTATATTCTGGATAAAGAACAAACCGAAGGCGAAGAGAAATTCCGCAACTTGCAAGATTTTGTCTCTTCTTATCGTCGTATTATTGATCACTTCGATGCAGTAAAAGTAGCACTAACCGCCACACCTGCTAAACATACTCACGAGATTTTTGGCTCACCAGTTTATCGCTATAGTTACCGAAAAGCGGTAATAGACGGTTACTTGAATGACCAAGAGCCGCCAACAAAAATTGTTACCAAGCTCAGCCAAGAGGGCGTTTACTTGTCTCAAGGCGCAGAAGTGATGCGCATGAGCAACCAAGGTGAACTCATCAACGATACCCTTGAAGATGAGCAAGGCTTTGAAGTGGCCGACTTTAACCGCGCTTTGATCGCTACAAACTTTAACAAGGTTGTTAGTGAGGAGTTGGTAAAGCACCTAGACCCAACAGGCCCACAAAAAACCTTGGTCTTTTGTGTTAACAATAGCCATGCTGATACTGTAGTTGAAGAGTTGCGCGAAGCGTTTAAGGTTAAGTACCCACAACTGGAACACGATGCCATCATTAAAATCACTGGCGATTCAGATAAAGACTCGAAGAAAGTGCAGTCGTTGATCACCCGTTTTGATAAAGAACGTTTACCCAACATAGTAGTAACGGTCGATCTGCTTACTACGGGTATCGACATCCCGAGTATTTGTAACCTCGTATTTATGCGAAAAGTGCGTAGCCGTATTCTTTATGAACAAATGAAAGGCCGCGCTACCCGTTTATGTCCCGAAGTGGGGAAAGGCTCATTTCGTATTTTCGATGCTGTTGACCTCTATTCTACATTGGAAGCGGTCGATACCATGCGCCCTGTCGTGGTTAGGCCAAAAGTCGAGTTGCAAACCTTAGTCAACGAAATTACAGACTCAGAAACCTATAAAATCAAAGAAGCAGATGGGCGCAGTTTTGCCGAACACAGCCATGAGCAGCTGGTGGCGAAAATGCAAAAAATTGCGAGCTTTTCCCACTTTAGCCGTGATAAGTCCCAAGATATCGACAGCCAGATCAAACGTTTAGACGAGCTGTGCGATCAAAACGCAGGCTGTAATTTTGCAACGCTTGCCAAAAAGCTCAAAGAAAAAGGGCCAAAATGGTCGGCTGAGATCTTCAATACACTGCCTAACCTAGTTGGCCGCCTAGAGCAGTTAAAAACCGAAGTAAACAACCTGCGAGATATGCCCATATTCACCGATATTCACGATGAAGTCGTTGAAGTAAGCAAAGTGTATGGCGAGCACGACAACCCAGAAGACTTCTTAGACGCCTTCGATAGGTTAGTGCAAAGCGCATCGAACCAGCAAGATGCTCTTAGCATCGTAGTTAATCGCCCAAGAGACTTAACGCGTAAAGGGCTTATTGAACTGCAAGAATGGTTTGATACGCAAAACTACAACGATGCCTCGCTACGTAGTGCATGGAAAGCCACCAAAAACCAAGACATAGCCGCTCGCTTAATAGGCCATATCCGCCGTGCTTCAATGGGTGATGCTTTAATGCCCTTTGAACAGCGTGTAGAGCTAGCATTAGATAAAATCAAAGCCAGTAACGACTGGAGTGAAGAGCAGCAAAATTGGCTAGATAGGATTGCCTCATCCATTAAGGATAAGGTAGTGCTAGATGACGACACTTTTAAAACCGGCAACTACAAACGCCGAGGTGGCAAACGCAAGCTTATGAAAGTCTTTAATGATGAATTAGACGGCATACTGACTCAATTCAATCAATTTATGTGGGATGAATCTGCGTAACTACGTACAATGCCCCACAATCAATTATAGGCCTGCCCTTTTTGGGGGCTTGGGGCGATCACGCTCAAGTTCCTTACTTTAAGGAACGACCCAAACGAAAGAGAATAAGCATGAATAATAACGACTTAGTCGGCAAACTGTGGAAACTTTGTGACAACTTGCGCGATGGCGGTGTGTCGTACCAAAACTACGTGAATGAGTTGGCGTCACTACTTTTCCTTAAAATGTGTGAAGAAACAGAACAAGAAGAAGAGTTATTGCCAGAAGGCTTTCGTTGGGCGGATCTAAAATCTAAAGTCGGTCAAGATCAGCACCAGTTCTACCGCAACATGCTAGTACAACTGGGTGTAGATGAGCATGCGATTGTGCGTGCGATATTCCAGAATGTAAACACCACTATTACTCAGCCAGCTCAGCTTACCGACCTTGTAGACAACATGGATAAGCTAGAGTGGTTTGACGGCGAAACGGGTAAAAGCCGTGACGATTTTGGCGACATGTACGAAGGCTTGTTACAAAAGAACGCCAACGAGACCAAGTCTGGCGCGGGTCAGTATTTTACGCCACGTTCACTTATAAGCACCATCGTTAAGCTGATGCAGCCACAGCCTCGTGAGATCATTCAAGATCCGGCTGCAGGTACTGCAGGTTTCTTAATTGAAGCGGATAAGTATATCAAAGCCCAAACAAGTGATTTAGAGTGGAAAATCGTAGACGGCGAAAAAGTCCGTATGGATGAAGACGACCAAGATTTTCAAATGCAAAAAGCTTTTGTTGGCCTAGAACTGGTTCCAGAAACACGCCGTTTGGCTTTGATGAACTGCCTACTACACGACATTGAAGGTGATGAAAACGAAGGTGCGATCCGTTTAGGCAACACTTTGGGAAGCGCAGGCGAAAACTTGCCGAAAGCCAATGTGATTTTAACTAACCCTCCGTTTGGTAGTGCATCGAGCAGCAACATTACTCGAACGTTCGTTCACCCAACGGGTAACAAACAGCTTTGTTTCATGCAGCATATCTACGATGCGCTAGAGCCGGGCGGCCGCGCGGCGGTGGTGATCCCAGATAACGTTTTGTTTGAAGGCGGCCGAGGCACAGACATCCGCCGTGACCTAATGGACAAATGTAACCTACACACCATCTTACGTTTACCAACAGGCATCTTCTACGCGCAGGGCGTAAAAACCAACGTGCTGTTCTTCCAAAAAGGCACACCAGATAACCCAACCCAAGACATTGGCTGCACCAAGGAAACATGGGTGTACGATATGCGTACCAATATGAAAACCTTTGGTAAGCGCACGCCTCTCACCGAAAAACACTTCGACAACTTTGTAACCGCATATGGCGATGATGCCAACGGCCAATCAGCACGCAGCGAAGGCGTATGGCAGCAACTGGGTGAAGTTGAGCACGAGTTAGAAAACACCACTGACAATGCGCGTTGGCGTAAGTTCAACCGTGAATACATTCGCAACCAAAAAGGCGATAGCCTAGATATCTCTTGGCTCAAAGATCTCGAAGCCACCAGTGCAGAAAATCTGCCAGAGCCGGAAGTGCTGGCCGGAGAAGCCATGGCAGAGCTGACCGAAGCCATGTCCGAAATCTACCAACTGATGCAGGCACTGGGTGCCAATGATGAAGCTGAGGCGCAGAAGCAGTTACTTGAACAAGCGTTTGGTTTAGAAGAAAAGCCGGAGGCAGAGTGATGTGTAAAAGGAAAACGAGAACTGTAGAGGGGTCATACAAACATGACTTATCTATTCCACATAGTTGGGAATTCGCCGAGCTAAAAAAAGTTATTGAAATAGTAGGAGGTAGTCAGCCACCTAAAAGCGAATTTTTGTCAGAGCCAGCAGAAGATAGTGTTCGCCTTATACAGATTAGAGACTATAAATCTGATAAGAATATCGTTTATATCCCGAAAGAAAAAGCCAAGCGCTTTGTTACCAAAGATGAAGTAATGATTGGTCGATATGGTCCCCCAATCTTTCAGATTTTACGAGGGCTAGAGGGGGCGTATAATGTTGCCTTAATGAAAGCGAAACCAAAAGGTGGCGTTTTTTTAAACGAATATCTCTACTGGTACTTGTCAAATCAGAACTTATATCATTATGTGGAGTCCGCATCAGATAGAACCGCGGGGCAGTCTGGAGTAAATAAAAAGCACTTAGAACTATATCCAGTAGGTATTCCTCCACTAGCCGAACAAACCCGCATCGTAGAAAAACTCGACGAAGTACTGGGGCAGGTGGATACCATCAAAGCCCGCCTGGATGGTATTCCCGCGATCCTAAAACGCTTCCGCCAATCGGTTCTCACTTCTGCGGTGTCGGGGAAGTTAACGGAAGAGTGGCGTTCCAAAAACATAACAGATGCACTTACTGATTTGGAACATCAATATCAACGTGAAAAGTTGTATCTAGAGCGAAAAGAAAAGAGTGAACTTACCAAGATCTATAAAGAGAAAGCTAAACTGCGCGTGGGTTTAGGTCATACTCTTGATGGAATAGAACCACCTAAAGGTTGGGTGGTAGTGCCATTTTTTGAAGCTTGTTTGCTAAACCGTGGTTTTGACCTACCAACGGCCAAGCGTATCGAAGGTGACCATCCAATTCTTTCTGCAGGTGGACTGATAGGCTTCCATAATGAGTTTAAGGTTGAAGGTCCTGTGATAACGGTTGGACGCTCTGGCTCAGTAGGGCAAGTTTTTATGACAGAGGATGATGCATGGCCTCTGAATACTGCTTTGTATGCAAAAGATATTGGCTTCAGTGTTCCTAGGTATATTTACTTGTGGCTAAAGTCAAGTGATTTAGGTCGTTTCGCTTCAAGTACGGCAGTTCCTACACTTAACCGAAACGAATTTATTCTAGAACCGACAATTCTACCATCCAAAGAGGAGCAAAAAGAAATCGTCCGTCTAGTCGACCAATACTTTACATTCGCTGACACCATTGAAGCGCAAGTGAAAAAAGCGCAGGCGAGGGTAGATAACCTAACCCAAAGTATCTTGGCTAAAGCCTTCCGCGGTGAGCTTGTTCCTCAAGATCCAAACGATGAGCCAGCCGATAAACTACTAGCGCGTATCGCCAAAGCGCGTGAAGAGGCAGAAGTGTTAGCCAAAGCGGTGAAGAAAGCCGAAGCCGCTAATAAAAGGGCGGCTAAAATAGCTGTAAACTCTTAATTTATAAAAATGAAAGCACGCGACAAAGCGTGCTTTTTTGTGGGAAAAAGATGACAGAACAACAGGTTTGGGACGACTTCATAGCACGTTGGCCGAGAGACAAGTTAGTAGAGCTGACACTAGAGCAATATGTATCAACCAACGATAACGATACGTTTACCTACTGGCTTGAGACAAGAACAAGCTCTTTGGGGTCTATCCGTGGTAATACGTCCGCTAAGTTTGGAATATATAAACGTGGTAGCGAAGCCAAAGAGCAAAGTGGTATACAGCACAATGAGGTGTATTCCTTTCGTACTCGTTATGGTGCTGATGAGCAAAGCGTTTTTAATTATGTTAAGCAAACCATTATTGCTATCGCTAATGCCGCTCATATTGGTGATTTAGAGTCTATAGAAAAGTTAGATTTCTCTTCACTGGTCAAATGGAAAATTGCTTTTCTATATCAAAATAGCCAATCACCTTCTCTTATCAATACCTTTTCGGAAAAAATGCTCAAGGTGTTGACGGGAGATAATGCTCAAGCATCTTACTCAACTATGTATCGCCAGCTGATTGAGCAAAAGGGTGAAATAGAGCTATTAGAATATGGTAAGCAGTGCTGGACGAAAGCAGAAGCGAAAATGAAGCAGAAAGAAAACCAACAGATCTTGGATAAGTTTCTACATATCCAGGCATTTTCTGCTGGGCTTGAGTCGTGGTCTGAAGAAATCGTGGATGCATTTTGTAACTTGATGACTGAGGCAAATAAACAAAAGCTTGATGTGTTCATCACTAATATGAGCAGTGGAGGTATGATTCGAATCGGCCGTAAAGAAAATAATGGCCAAAAGGCAACCTCTGTATTTGCTACTTTCGAACCGACTAACATAAAGATCAAATTTGAGCAGCGCTACCTGCATATGGAAAATTATTTTTGCGGTGAGCTAGATATTTCTTTAGTCCGAGGGATTGTTGAGTCAAAAGAAATGAGCGATTTCTCAAGTAAATATCCAATCACACGTAAACCGTATTGGCCGAATGCTTATTCCAACCTAGCAGACGATGAAACTATTGCTGAGGATCCTCTTGTGTCATATACAAATAACACTTCGCAAGACCAACCGCGTGCACCACTCAATCAGATTTTATATGGCCCACCGGGAACGGGTAAAACTTACCGCACAATGGAAGCTGCGGTAAGTGCGGCTTCACCTGAGTTTCGTTGGACTGAGCGCAGCGAGCTAAAAGCCGAGTATGAACGACTGGTTGCGGATAAACGCATCCGCTTTGTTACTTTCCATCAAAGCTATGGTTATGAAGCGTTTGTTGAAGGGCTTACCGCTGAAAGCGATGGCGAAGGGAACATTAGTTATGTAGTTAAGGATGGTGTCTTTAAGTCCATCAGTGATGCTGCATCAGCTAAACAAGTTTCTAAAAATAAGCTGATAAAAAATGACGCCCGCATTTGGCAGCTATCTATAGAAAGTAGTGGTTTTAGTGAGGTCAAAGAGCACTGTTTAACCTCTGATTTTGCGGCAATTGGTTGGGGGCATGTTGGTGATATGACCTCATCGCAACGCACGTTGGAGGATGATGAAGCCCTTGCAGCTGAAAGCAATCCGAATCAATCTACAATTCGGTCGTTTTGCAATCACATGTCTATAGGAGATATCGTATTTTGTGTCAGCGGGCAATGGACAATAGAAGCAATTGGTGTGGTTACTGGAGATTATAAGTATCAGTCACAAGGAGTAATGTACCGAACTGACTATAAGCATACTCGTCCAATAAAGTGGTTAGCGAAAGGGCTGGCGCTGAACGTCTATGATCTAAACTGCAATACACGTCTGCCAATTAAAACTTGTAGCGAGTTAACCAGATTTACACTGGCTGAACTATTGATTTTCTTGGATGAGAGCGGTATTAGATTAGACGGTGATGAACAAGAAAATGAAAACTGTGTGTTGGTAATTGATGAGATTAATCGTGGTAATATCTCAAAAATTTTTGGTGAGCTGATCACATTGATCGAGCCATCAAAGCGGAAAGGAGCGCAAGAGGCATTGGAGGTATCCCTTCCGTTTTCTGGCAAGCCCTTTTCTGTTCCAAATAACCTGCACATCATTGGCACCATGAACACCGCAGACCGTTCGCTGACAATGATGGATACCGCACTGCGCCGTCGCTTTGATTTTACAGAGATGATGCCAATCCCTGAGCTTTTGAGAGGGAAGGATGTTTGTGGCATTAATCTGAGCGAGCTGCTTGAGACAATGAACCAACGTATCACCGTTCTTCTGGACCGTGAGCATACTCTCGGCCATGCGTTCTTCTTTCCTGCTTACAATGCGGCAAAAGCGGGCGATCAGAAGAAAGCGTTTGAAGAGCTGCAATCAGCATTTAAGAATAAGATCATTCCACTGCTTCAGGAATACTTCTTTGAAGACTGGAACAAGATCCGTTTGGTTCTTGGTGATAATCAAAAAGATGAGTCACTGTGTTTTGTGGAAGAGACTCAGCAGAACTATTCAGCTCTGTTTGGCGGAAATCATGGCCTAGATATCTATGAAGACAGCGTAGCGCAGTTCTCACTGGCCAGTTTTGAGGGGAGTGACACGGTTTGGGATAAGCCTGAAGCTTATAGCACTATTTACAGTCCCGCGGGTAAGCTAAGTCAAACATCAGCACAGATAGACGCGGAACAGTAATGCGTAACTCCACCATTAACCTGTTCGAATACGACTGCATAAGCTGTGATGAGGCGGCAAAAACTCACGCGTGGGTGGTTCATATTCCCAAGGCTTGCTTTGAGTATCTTAAACGCCTGTGTTTAGGGGAAGGGGAAGAGCGCTTGCTGCTTTCCCTGCGCCGCTGTGATGGAATGGAAGTACTGCAGGTACAAAATTACGCAGGCGTCATTGTGACGCCTGACGGTACTCAAATTGAAGTTTTGCCCAAAGTCGGTAGGGCAGCGGATGATAGAGATCAAGGTATTGTGTGCGCAAGGAACTCGTTACTGACAATGCTCAGAGCTTTGCGTGGTTATCAGCATATTCAAACGAGTACCGCGTCTATTAAAAGCGAGAAAATGCCATTGTTAGAGGTGTTTATCAGCCAGTTTCTGGGCTCGGTAAACACGCTGGTTAAGCGAGGCCTGCGCAGTGACTATTTTTCCCGGCAAGATAATCTGACTTATGCGAAAGGCAAGCTGCTGGTGGCAAAGCAGATTAGGCATAATTTGGTCAACAAACACAAGTTCTTTTGTGAATACGATGAATTTGTAAAAGATAGGCCCGCCAACCGTTTAGTACATGCAGCGCTTGCCAAGGTGAGTAAATACACCCGAAGTGCGGCTAATCAGAAGTTATTAGCTGAACTGGAATTTGTATTTGCAGATATTCCCAAAAGCCGAGACTCAAAACGGGATTTCAATAAGCTCAAGCTTGATAGAGGGATGGAGCACTACAAAACGCCTTTGAAATGGTGTGAACTGATTTTATCTGGCTTATCACCACAGTCGATGTCTGGTAAACACAGTGCGGTTTCGCTGTTATTCCCGATGGAACGGCTATTTGAAGATTACGTGGCCCATGTCCTAACCAAACAGTTAGCCCAAACACATCGGCATTTGCAGGTCACGGCTCAGGCGAAGGGCAAGCATTTAGCGGTCTACCAAGGGAAGGGGCATTTTGCGCTTCGTCCAGATTTGCTGATCAAACACGGTGAGCAGAACCTCTGCGTGCTAGATACCAAATGGAAGATGCTGGATAGCGAGGTGTATAATCAAAACATCGCTCAAGGCGACGTGTATCAGATGTTCGCTTATGCCAAAAAGTATCTAAACAGTGGTGTCGGTAAAGACGTGATTTTGATATATCCACAACAAGCGAATTTCATGACACCATTAGAATCTTGTTTTGATTTAGATGACGGCCATCGTTTGTGGGTTGTCCCCTTTGTTATTGCTTCAAACAATGACAGTCGCCTGTTGCTTCCTGATGAGTGCAAGCCTTGGCTGCATGAATAGACTATATGCAATAGCCCTTATAATGAACAGCCCACTCGATTGGTGGGCTGGGTCCGCTAAAATAGGCGCTGTTGCCCTTTGCTAGTTTGGCTATGAGTATCTGTAAATTGGTAGCGATTGAACTCTTCTAAATACTCATCAAACTCGAAGTCATCTTCTTTGATAGCAGCCGTGAAGTCACTTATCCAATTACCGCAGGTGGTTTGATACGAGTGAGTATGATTTTCTCGTAACATTCCTTTTGGACTGCTAGCGAGATCAGTTAATACATTTAACGCAGCATAACCATTCTGTCCTAGCTCATCAAAATAGCACTCTGTTAAACGCTGCGTTTCTTTTTGAAAGGCCTGCCATACTTTCATTTTGCCTGTATCATCAGCCATTGGTTTCTTTTGCTTAAATACTTTGCAAGTGAGAGCCAGCATTTTGTCTTTGGGGACATAATATTTTTTGATTTGCTTCAGCTGGCCGATGAACTGCGTTTGTAGCTTGGCTATATCGTCAAAATTCTCGATAAATTTAGATCGTATCTCTGTAGCGCCGTGATTATGTGTAAAGCTGATCTCAACACTTTTGGAACCAAAAATAACGCCATTCATACAGATGTGGCGGCAAAAACCAATTTCGTAGCTGAGCTTTTTTGTTTTGTTATAGCTATTGGTTACGCGTAAAAATGGTGTCCAACTATCTTGGTTAAAACACTCAAAGTTAGAAGAGTCATGGACAAGATCGATGTGGCAATATGAACGTGTTTTAGGCATTACAATGTTAAACACTTTCATATCGCTGAATTGAATACCTGAAAACACCCGCTCAAAAATAGGCTTTGCTTGATCAACGGCTTCTTTGTTGGTGATCAGATTATAACCATTCGTAACTATGGTAAAAATTTTGCCGCTTTCAGTATCGATCACAGCTTTAAAATCGTTGATTTGTTGATATTTGTTTTTCTCACTCTCAATTTTTAGTCCGATTCCTCTAAATTCCACAGGGAAGTAAGCCGGCCGTATATCGACGGTTTTCAGTTTTTTGGTCATTGACGAAAAGCAATTTCTTTGGTGAATGAGTTACTAGTATATCCGTATGTGGTATTATGTCGAATCAATTATTTTGTTAGCCTGAAAATCAACAATAGACACAATTGGTCCATCCCTGTTACTTAATTAGTTTTTCTTAGGAGGGGAGGATTATCACTGTGTCAGCTGGTTTTGATAGGGCTACGAGCATTCTGATATCTACTGAATAATACGAGAGTAAATCAAAGCATGAGCTCACCTGTTGCGATAAAAAAAATATCTATTTCTAGTTGGTTAGAGCAGTTTTTGCAATCACGATCAGAGCGCCGCCAGCAAGCTGTTCCTCTCTATCAATACCACATTACTAATGAAGAGTACTGTTCGCTAAAACAGCTGCTGATCGATAGCTGTCAATTTGGCATTAATGCTGCGTTTACTCGTGAGTGGTGTGGGGTATTCACATTATATTGTTCTGAGTGGTTTCGTCGTGAATATAGTCGTGAATGGAGTTGGCAGCCAATTTTTGACAAGCTTTCATTTGAACTTACACCGCAACAAATTAGCGATGTGGTAAGCCGTGGCTTACAAAGCTATTGGGGCCGACCGTTATCAAAGTACAGCTCAGAAAGAAATGATTACTTAGGATCTGTATTTCGTGAAGGCGGTTTGCCTTCCAATTTGTTGTCTAGTGACACTAATAACTACCAAATAGCTTTTTATTCTATTTTCGAAAACTATCAGGATGCAAAAGAGCTTGGGAGTGGCGCAATAGCGCAGTTGATTAAGCACAAGATTCTTCGACTGCCTGAAACGTTGCAGGGGCAAGAATCAATCGATCTGATTGCCAGTATGGTCGATCAGCTTGATAAATTAGTTTATCAATTTGGTTTAGATAGCCAACCCAATCCCGCGCAATACCTAGATTCTCAATTCCCTCGTTGGCGAGAGACTTTCCCTTTGCCCCTGGAAGATTCTACAGGTTTGGCATTTTTGAGCCAATTGCTGACTTGTGCATCAGATGAAGTACGTAAGGTAGCCAAAGTTAGAAAACAGCTGAGCTGCAAACACTACTTATCTTTTTCTAATCAGGCTGTGTCTACACGTATATCGCTACCTCATCGCTGTCAATTTGAATTACCCAAGCAGCAATTGAGTAGTAGCCGCCTAGAGTTGGCCGTTTTTGAAGGTGAAAACCAAGTTGCGTCTTTAGGTACTGGCTATGCGCAATTTGAAGGGGAGCAAACGCACGTAAGAATGCGTAACCACAAGGTGTTAGTACGTCGCGAAAATCCAGATAGTGAACTGTATATTGTTGCTATGCAGGCTGGCCGTAAGTTGGCTGAAATTCGCCTAGCTGCAAGTGCGGTAGATGTTGGGGATACACCGCTAACCTTGGTAAGTGAAGGTGAACAATGGCGTGTAGTTGGGCAGGCGTCGATAAGTGTAAAACAGCAACGCGTGGGAGTGTTATTACCAACTTCAGCGAAAATCAATGTTATTAATGGTGATATATTTGAAACGAAATTATGTTTTTCCAATTTGGCATTAAAAGAGCTGGAAGGGCGTTGCGAAGTCATTTTAAACGGTGAAGAGCGGTATGTTATATCCACAGGCTCGGAAAGCTTTCTAGGTGCAAACCTAATTCTTGGTGGGGAGCAGCTTCTTTGGAAGTCTTCTCCTGCGTTGGTTTTTAAAGGCGTTCCTAAAGTATGTCGCGATCATGGTTGTGATATGAACAACTTAGCGGGTTTACAGACTTACCTAGGGAATACTGAGGCTAGTTTAATCAGCCAGTCTGAAGTAAATGGCAGGCAGCTTTTGAGTGTAAGAAACTCTGAAGGCTTGGTTTTGCTGAGAAAGCGAGTGGGTATTTTACCTAACGATTTTGATATCGTGATACAAAGTGGTAAGACGCCGAATGAAGGTGTTGTTAAGGTGATTACTGCTTCGCCTTGTGTTTGCCGCGTTATTTCTAAAAACGTAACAGTAGATGCAATTAATAAGGAGCCTGGTGCTACTGTAATTCAAATTTCTGCTATTTCGGCACCTCCTGCGACGGTTTCTCTTCAAGTTCGCGCAAGTGTGCTTTCAGAGCCGATTGATATTGAGGTTCCTTTTCCTTCCCGTGGTGCAATTGCTTATAACGCTAAAGGTAGGATACTCGCAAGTGAATTGACTATCGATAGCCTACTTGGCAGTCGACTGCATTTGTTTTCTCCACGCGGAATACCTGCGGAGTTTCAAATTGAAGCAATTGCCCCTCATCAGCGTGGTCGTTCATCTAAATTACCTTATTTTCGCTGGCACTACCGGGTCACGGATAAGCCAGTAGAAGTCAGCTTATATGGTTTGAAAGACGCATTGCTAGAGCTACTTTCACTCACTGAACAATTGGACGGTGAAGTTGAACTTGTTGTGACTGGCCCAGGAAAGTCGTTGCGCTTTTCTGTCAGCCATTATTCTACAACGCTTGAACATAACAGAGTGGATAATACGGTGTTTGTCCGTTCACAAGCCTTGTTGTCGTCTGAGAAAGTAAAACCTGTGCTTATGTCACTTTCTGCGCCAGAGCAAAAGCCAATGCCGCTGATAAGCAGAGAAAGTGAAGGGGTGGTAACGGGCGAATATGAGTTGCCATCATTTATTTCAGAACTTGGCCGTGGGCCATGGCTTATCGTGCCAGATAAGTTGTCTGACGTTGCGTTTCGTGCAAAATTCATTGCAGCTATAGAGGGGGATTGCAATGTCGATGAAGTTAATACTTTGCAAAAGGCATCTATGGTTTATCACCCGAGGTTCCAACCAGATGTGATCGCTGATGTACTCAAGCAAATGCGTGCAAGTTGGGCACACACAAGCTGGCAATACATGAAAGAAACTTATGGAAACTATTCACATTTACCTCTTTCAACCTTTGAAGTATGGCGTCATTTAGTTCGCGATAATCGCGCTTTGGCTGTTGCCGTTTTCAAGTTTGAGTGTGATGACAAATTTATCTCTCATCTTGAAAGTGAGTTACCTGTATTTTGGGAGTTTATCTCTATTGATGATTGGTTCCATGCTGCTAGTTTAATGAGAAAGGCGTTATCAGCCGCGGGTTTGCCGGATCAAGTGGTTGAGCAAGTGAGCGCTACGCAAATAGACAAATTAGCCCTCGCAATTCCGGCTTTGAGTGAAACTGTTGCTGGATATTTAAAATCGGGCATAAAACCACAGGCTTTCCCTGCACCAATGATGAGTGTTATGGCCCAAGGTTGGTACCAAGATTTACTACGTCAACACAGTGAAGACAATAGCTGGCCAACTGAGTACGGTAATGAAATTAAGCTCTGGTGTCTTAATTTAAAGCTGTCGCCAGTTGACCTAACTGTTAACGCAGGCTTTCAAACGGGTGTGGTTTATTTGCCGCTATTTACGGCTGCAATGGCTTCGAATCGTATTCCAAGTGATATATCTGACCTTATACCAACGGATGCAATCTTCCATTTTCGCAAATTAAGAGATTTTGACCGCGAATGGTTTGAGCCATTATATCGTTGTTTTATCGCCTATTTTGCCAATAATGCTTGAGTAAGGACTTTTCAATGACACGCTATTTTTCTGAATTAGTCGAGCAATCTATTTCTCGAGCGCAAGAATCAACACTGAGTGTGTTAGGGATAACTAACCCCGCCTTGCGTACACATCTTAGTCAGCAAATGTCAGCAAATTGCGGTGAAGGTGAAGCTTTTCTTGCTCCGCCTTTATTTGAACATACGTTTGGTTGGGAGTTTGCAGATCCCACGTTCGAAGAGCTAAAAGGTTCACTATTATCTGAGGCAGTAGTAAATGCTCTGGATGATGAGTCGAATGGTCGCTATCGGTTTGAAGCGCGATTCAATCCGTTTAAACACCAACTGGAAGCATGGAATACGCTATTAGCAGATGAAGCGCAATCTGCGATTGTTACTTCGGGGACGGGGTCAGGTAAGACGGAATGTTTTATGGTGCCTGTTCTGGAAGACCTTTATCGTGAGTATCGGCAAAAAAGATCACCGTTAGTAGGCGTAAGAGCTTTATTCCTTTATCCGCTAAATGCGTTGATTAATTCTCAGCAAGAACGTCTTGATGCCTGGACGCAGCATTTTGATGAGGGTATTCGTTACTGTTTGTACAATGGCAACACAGAGAATAGTGAGAAGAAAGTACGTAAAGCCCAGATGGAACGGCCAAATGAGGTAATGTCACGAGAGCTGATGCGTAAAGCGCCAGCTCCAATTTTAGTGACCAATGGCACCATGCTTGAGTATATGTTGGTTAGGCAGGTGGATGCACCAATCATTGAGCGGTCACGGCAAGAAAAGTCACTACGCTGGATTGTGTTAGATGAAGCGCATACTTATGTTGGCTCTCAGGCCGCTGAGTTATCACTTCAGCTTAGACGCGTTTTGCAAGCATTTGGCGTGGAAGCGAAGAATGTACGGTTTGTTGCTACATCGGCAACCATTGCTGGAGCTGATGCAAACGAGCAGCTCAAACATTATTTAGCCGATTTGGCGGGTGTATCAACAGATCAAGTTAAAGTGATTGATGGCCGTCGTGTGATCCCTGACGTGGATTTTATTGATGGCGATGAGTCTTCACTAGAACAGTTGGAACTGATTGAACCTAAGGGTGAAGCAGATAAAAAAGGTAAGAAGAAAGCTGATCCTGAAGTATCAGCGGCGCGTTTCCATGCTATCCAATCTTCAACACTTGCTCATGCTATACGTGATGTGGTTGTGAATAGTAAAAAACCGTTAACGCTTCTTGAAATAAATCATCAGGTCAGCGTTCAGTTAAATCAGCGTTTACTGCCTCAAAGTGAGATGCTGCGATGGTTAGATTTACTTACAGGTACTAAACCGAACGTCTCTAAGGAGGCGTTTCTTAAAGTTCGAGCTCACTTTTTCCAGCGAATGACTAACGGTTTGTGGAGTTGTATCGATAAAAATTGCGCTTGTAAGAAAAACACAATACTAGAGGGTGGGTGGCCATTTGGCTATGTCTATACTGTGCAACGGCAAAAGTGTGATTGCGGTGCCCCCATTCTTGAATTGAGCTTTTGTACTGAGTGTAATGAACCGCACCTGATGGGGCGAGACAAAAAAGGTATGCTAGCACAATGGAATGGTAGTGCCGGGGATGAGTTTTCTTTGCAACATGAGTCGTTTGATGACGACGAACCTGCGGTACAAGACTTAGATGCAAGTTCAAGTCTACCCGAGATATTTGCATCAAAGCTCGATAAAGAGAGCTTCTATGCACAAACTAAAATTGGTGAAGATTGCAGAATTGCGACGCTAGAAAACAATGGCTACGAGTTAACCCATGATATCACCAGTGAACAAGTGTGTTGTGATTGTGGTTTCTCTGGTTTTAATGGCAGCTCTCCATTTAGGCGGGCGATGCTTGGCGCGCCTTTCTATATCGCTAATGTTGTACCTACTCTATTGGAGTATTGTCCTGATATTAGTGAGTCAGATAGTGCGTTGGGACCGCTATCTTTACCTGCTAGAGGACGTAGGCTGATCACTTTTACTGATAGCCGCCAGGGTACGGCACGTTTATCAGTTCGGATGCAACAAGAGGCTGAGCGTTCAATGCTCCGTGGCGCGGTTGTTGAAGTTTTACGTGAGAGGCAATTTGCTCAACCTGAAAACATTAATCAGCCCGTTGAAGGGGTTGATGCAGCTGCTTTGCTGGAGCAAGCAAAGATTCTCCGTGGAATGGGGATGAATGGTCCTGCGGAAGAGTTAGAAGCCAAAGCAAAGGAGCTAGAGTCAGGCACTTCGTCGCCTAAACTGGCAACGCTTACGTGGCAAAGCATGGTGTCTGAGCTTGCCAGTAAAAGTGATTTTAAGGGAGCAATGCTTCAATACAATCAGTACATGTCGCCAGAAGTATTTAAAAGTACGGATGGTAGTCTCAAACTTGCAGATTTGTTGTTGTTCCGAGAGTTTGCTCGACGACCTAAAAGACAAAACAGCTCGGAAACACAAGGCTTGATAAGTATTGATTATCTTGGTCTGAAAAACATAAAGCGTAGCCCGAAACGTTGGGAAGAGTTTGGTTTAACGTTACAAGACTGGCTTGATTTTATTAGAGTGTCGTTAGACTTCTATGTGAGAGAAAATAGCTTTTTGCGCATTGAAGAAGATGGATGGCGTAAATGGGTAGGTAGCCGCTTTTCTTCTAAAGATCTGATCCCTCCCAGCTCGGAAGAAAATGATGAAATGCGCATCAAAAAGTGGCCACAGATTCGAGGGGTAGTTCTTAATCGTTTAGCGAAACTGCTAGTGCTTGGCTCCGGAGTGGATGTAGAAACCAATTATGGAAAAGACATTGTTAATGACTGGCTGAGGTTAGCTTGGTTAGACTTGACCGATAATGCAAAAATTCTAAAATCCGACAACAAAAAATTCGCGTTAAATCGTGAAAGTATTGTGTTTTCACTGTCAGAAAAAGCTTACGTCTGTCCAGTAACTAACAAGTTATTGTCATGCGCATTTAAAGGGTTTACCCCTTATTTACCTCGGAAAATTGATGATGTCGACGCCTATCGATGTGAAGAGGTCGCGCTTCCTCATATCTGGGAGTTTGAAGCCGATCAGTTAGATTATCAAAAAGCCTTGACTAAGATCCGCACGCAAGTAAAAGAAGACCATAAAGTAACGAGATTACGTGAAAGAAACCTGTGGACGGATATCAATGACAGAGCTGTCGAAGGTGGTTTGTATTACCGTACAGCTGAACACTCAGCACAGCAAAGTGCCGAACGGCTAAATGATTACGAAGATCTGTTTAAGAAAGGCAAGATCAACGTTCTTAATTGTTCTACCACAATGGAAATGGGTGTAGATATCGGCGGTATTACCGCTGTTGTTATGAACAATGTGCCACCACACCCTGCTAATTACTTACAGCGGGCTGGTCGTGCTGGTCGTAGCAAAGAATCTCGTGCGATTTCCTATACCTTGTGTAAGGGTAATCCGCATGATCAGCAGGTTTTTGCCAACCCCAAGTGGCCATTTGTGACGCAAATTCCAGCGCCATATGTCGCATTTAATTCGGATCGACTTGTCCAACGGCATGTAAATTCGTTGCTTCTATCCCTGTTTTTGAAGCACTCAATTGGCACGACCACGACTGAGAAAACGTCGCTAAATTTAGAGTGGTTCTACCTGCCACAAGGCGATTCAGTGTGTGACCATTTTCTTGCATGGTTAAGCTGTGATAGCCATGAGTGGGATAGTGATGTGTCGTCATTAGTTAGAGGGACGGTACTGGCGAATAGTCAACCGAACCTACTGCGTCAGCAAGCTTGTACCTCGATTGCTCAGCTTAAAGATAAATGGTTTAAGGAATATCACTATTTAGAGAGAGAGTTAAAAACGGCTGGTGTAGATACTCCCTATGCGTACAGACTTGGCATCGAGAAAATTCGCTTAGGTAAAGAGTATTTATTACGGGAGTTAGCATCTAAGGCGTTTTTACCGGGCTATGGTTTCCCAACAGATGTGGTGAACTTTGACAATAACAATGTTGAAGATTTTATGAGGGAAAAAGAACGTAAACGTACCAAAAAAGAAGAACGTGAAGATAACGTTTCTCGTTTCCGAGGCTTACCAAGCCGTAACTTGGCGGTCGCGATACGAGAATATGCACCAGGAGCAGAAATTGTACTCGATGGTCGCGTTTTCCGTTCCGGTGGTGTTGCCCTTCATTGGCATAACGTATCAGATACAGGAGCAACCGAAGCCCAGAAATTTGACTTAGCGTGGCGATGCGACTGCTGTGGTCAAACCGGCTATGAGACTGAAGTTTCCGCTGCCTCTTTAGATATGAACTGTACGAATCCTAACTGCGGCGCTCCAATCAAGAAGCGTCATATTAGGCAAGTGCTTCAGCCTACAGGTTTTGCTACCGATTTCTATTATTCACCAACTAATGATATTTCAATGCAGAAGTTTATACCGGTAGAGTCTGCTTGGGTTTCCGCTGGTAAAGCAAATCCGATTCCGTTGCCAAATAGTAATATGGGGTACATGCTATCCACAACGGAAGGGACGGTTTTCAATCATACTTCTGGTGCAAACGGTACGGGTTATGCGTTGTGTTTGTGCTGCGGTCGCGCTGAATCTTTGACCCGAAATGGTGATTATCCTAAGGAACTGAACCCAAATGATCCTCACAGGCCATTAAAAGCGGCGAAAAAAGACAAAACCGGTGAAGGGAAAGTCGCGTGTGATGGTTCGGGTACTTTGATGAAAGACATCCACCTTGGTTGCCATGCTAAGACTGATGTATTTGAACTTGTGCTTAAACACCCAATTAGCAATGAATATATTCCCGATAGTACGGATGGAAGAGTTATCGCGACGACGCTTTCTGTTGCATTACGATCAGCGTTGGCCGAAGCATTGGGGATATCAACTTCAGAATTAGGCTATGCAGTGCGACCAGCAATCGTAGAAAATGGTATCCCAGCAATGGCCATTCAAATTTACGATTCGATTTCTGGTGGTGCGGGCTTTGCTAGCTCGGCTAATCGCCACATACAAAGCTTGCTCACCAAAATGTGTACTAACCTTCAATGCGACAAATGTGATAGTGGTTGTAGTGAATGTTTACTGGAATCGGATACCCGCCATGATGTTGATCTCATAGATAGTGCTATTGCATCTACTTGGTTAGGCAAAGCGTTTTTAATGTTTAATCAGTTACCGAAAGAACTGGCGGCTTTTGTTGGTGGTGAGTATCAACCAACATCAATAGCGTTGACGTTACGTAATGAGATAAATCATGGCGCAAGCAGTATTATTCTTTGGCTAAGTGATAACGTAGCAGAATGGGATCTTACTCACCCGAACTTCAAACGTGCGATCATTACTTATCTGTCATCGGATAACTTGAATGTTACTTTAGTCGTGCCACAAAAAGATTTGGAACACGATGTTCAGGAAGAGCTTTGGTTGCTGCAGAAGATGGGCGTAATATTAGCTATAGGCCAGTGCAGTAAATCTCAGGTTGCGGTTCAAGTTATTAAAGCTGATAAGGTTGTTACAGTGGCTACATCTGAGAGCCTAAATATGTGCCCTGGTGTAAATTGGCATTGTGCAAACGGGATTGTTGTTTTGTCTCAAGTAGAGCCTAAACAGGTAACGTCATGTTTCGATATTACCTTTGACTATCAAAATAATAGTATTAATGATTCGATAGAGGTAGATCGCCAACTAAACGGGAAGCTAACCAACTTTGGTGATGCATTTTGGATGACGTTATTTAAACGAGATCAAGCTTTGTTGAAATTACTTAGCAATAATGAATTAATATCGATTAGCTACAGCGACCGTTATATTCAAAGCCCCTCATCATTACTTTTGATTGGCCAACTTATTAGCGCCCTTTGCAAAGTAAAAAAAGAGGTTTCTTCTATTACGATAGAGACGCTTTATCATGAAAAAGATCGTTCAGGGAGAATGCTTCATCATGATTGGCAGAATAAGGATGATTTTTCTAATGCTTACGAAGTGTGGCTTGAGCATAAAACATCGATTAAGCCAAAATTTGTGTGCCATAGTAAAAGAAGCGATATAGCACATAGGCGTTTAATAACGTTATTGTTTGCATCTGGTAGGGTTGTCCAGCTTAAGCTAGATCAAGGTGTTGGTTATTGGCTGCTTAGTGACCCGTACACTATATATTCAACTGTAAAATATGATTTTAACTCGGATCTACAGAACCAACTTGGTTTGTTGTCGAGTTTGGAGCGAGATTTATCAGTTAAAAATAGTGAAAGTTGGTCTACAGATATTACTTATCAGGAAAGGTAATACGTATATGCACTCATTGTTTTGAGTGCATATAAATAGCGAATGTAACTTGAGGTCGATTTATGAGGCTTGATTTAGATACTAGTGAGTTGCACTCATCAAATGGTGAATTATTAGCTGAGTTTGATGGCTATGTGCATAATAATTGGGATGCATTATCTTGGACAAAAAGTGAATTTGTTAGGTTTTGTGGCGTGTGCCAAAAAGAAGTGCTGAATATTACCAGTTTTAGTGAGCCCCAAATTAAAGCTTTATTGCAATTAAAGCCTGATGTTTGCATTTATTTTGATGAGAATAAGCTGTGTGAATCTATCGAAGTAGTTGGTGACTTTGAAGAAAACGTTGAGAAGTGTCATTCCTGCAATAATGACAATGCTCCCGTTATTGTCGCAGCTCGCGATCTTGAGGCGATGACGCGAGCGGAGCAAATGGGCTATAAGCTGGCAATTGTTGCTGTTGATATACTGACTGCACCGTCAAGGACTGTAAGGTTAAGTAAAAATATGTGTGGGGGATATGAAGTATCTTCTGTATTTGAAGAAAATAGTTCTGAAGTTGATACTATTACTCCTCATATTGATAGCGTTGCTGAATGTATGCTGGTTAAGTTGGCTGGGTCGTCATTATCTGAGGTTAATAAAACAACCAATAGTCAGCTTTTAATTAACAGTTACCATCCATTTTTAGCATATATCATCCCTCCTGAAATAAAGGATGGAACACGTGTTTATTTAACTGATATTATAGACAATATAGCGGATGAACGTTGGCCTGAAAATTATCAACCTCGTTTGAATTCAGGGTACGCAATGTATGTTGGAAATACTCTTCTTCTCGAAAATCCACATCCTATTGAATTAGACTGAATAAGTAAGGAATTATATTGGTAACTACTATGGCATTAAAAGCATCAACGGAAATGTTATTCTTTATTGGAGATATTCACGGCCAGAATGACAAATTGGATAGCCTTCTTATTGAAGCTGACTTTTTGTATGAAGATAGGGCGTTGAGTAGTTATGCTCACAGTCAAATTGTTTTTCTTGGTGATTTGATTGATAACAAGCTAGGGAATGGCGCTGAGCATATTGCCACGTTACAAAAGGTAAAGGCGTTAGTTGATGCTGGTGATGCATTCTGTGTAATGGGAAATCATGAGTTTAATGCGATTGGTTGGATGCTACAAAAAGCGAATGGTGAGTATTGTCGGAGCCACACTAAAGCTGGCAATGTAAAGCAGCATCAGTTGTTTTTAGATCAGGTTGTAGAAAATAGCGAAGAACATCACTATTGGGTTAATTGGTTTAAATCTTTACCTCTTCTACTTGATTTCGAAACGGTAAGGTGTATTCATGCTTGTTGGGATCAAGATTCCGTAGATAAACTAAAACCGTACCTGAATGCTGATAATTCATTGAAAGATGAATATTGGTATGATGCTTTTGATTCTTCACACGAGCTTTATCAGCTGTGTGAAACCTTATTAAAAGGCCCTGAAATTGAGCTACCTGAGGGCTATTCGTTTAATGATAAGAATGGTGTTGAACGTCGTCACCTCCGTGTGGGTTGGTGGAAATCTTATGCTGAAACTTATCAGCAAATCGGTATTGTTCAACCTAGCGAGCGCAAGCATATCCCTGACTTACCGTTGCCATCTGAGTTGCAAGGTAAAAACATTGAAGTTCCAGTAGTGGTTGGTCATTATACGTTACCACCCCCACCGAATACGTTACCAAAACCGCTAAGCGAAAGTGTTATATGTGTCGACTATAACGCAGCTAGCAAAGATGGTAAGTTAGTCGGTTATTTTATGTCGCTAGACGATGACGAAGATGAGCTTTCAACAAGGGTCTCAGAAGAAAATTTTGTGTTTTGCGATGCGCCTGATATTAGTAGTCATATAGATTTTGGCACTTTTGAAATAATGGCGTCCTATATTGATAGCTTGGCTCATTTGAATAATGAGCCTTCAGAAGTAACTGAAAAATTGGCTATTCATGTCCAGAATACCTTGCTTGTTGATTGGGATCCGTTATACGTGGGTAGTTGTGAGGAATTAGCCGATGAATATGATGCATATGTGAATGATGCAATTACATTAATTCAAGCAGAAAAGCCTAAAGAGTTAGCCGCATATTTATTTATTGCTGAAACGATCATTATTGGTAAAGATGCCAGTAACCATGTCCGTACCAAATGCCAGCGTATTGCCCATGAGCTAGTTTGTGAGTGGAAAAGCTTGAATAATGTAGTCGGTGGAAAGTGAGTCATTATCAAGCCCGAAAAGAACAAGCGCGCTTGTTACGTTTAACGTGTCAAGAAGAGAGCTTAGTTAATTATGGTACACATGATGCGAAAGAGGCGGTTAAGCTGTGTCTAGAGCGTGATTTTCCACGGAAAGAGGTGTATCACAAAGGGCATGATCTTATTGTATGTCACCCGATAAATGAGCTTCTGACGCTACGTGTGTATCATGATGGTGAGATAGCTGTTCCTGATCGTGGCACGTTTCCTAATTATCAGCAATGGCTAACTTGGTACAAAGGAAATAGCGGGAATCTGGCGAATAATGAGCGATAACTTTATTTTAAATTTATAGCCCTTTTACTAACAGGGCTATTTTATTACTCATAAATAAGATTAGCCGCGACTTATCGCTCTCCCACAGGGATCATAATGTGGACGTAAGGGGTATCTTTCCACATCACATAAGGGCCACCGTTATGTGGGTCAACGGGGAGCGAATCCAGTAAGCTTTGATCGGGGGTGATGATCATTAGGTGCGGGCCTTCTTTAACCCACTGGTTTTCTTCAGTTTCACCTTCTGCATAAGGGTCGATGTTACTTGCCCCTTGATCGCCTGCCAGCATATAAGAAATACCGATAGTCTTAGCTTGGAAAGGTTTTTTGTTTATCCATGCATCAGCCCATTCCATCCAAGCTTCGTCCATACACATAGGTGCTTTGCCTTCGAGCTGTGGAGGCGTTGGGAAGCAGGTGTAGCGACTATCACCTTTTTGCAGAACATTTTTTTCCCAGTCCAGCACTGTGACTTTCTCTTTCAACGTCGGTGGCGCGGCACTGAGTGCATCTTCTAGCATTTCTTTTGGACTACTATCAGCGGCGTAGAGATTACAAGATAGCCCTGCCAACAGCGTACTGGTAAGTAAGATATTTAGTTTTGTATTCATAATTCATCTTCGGATTTTATCCGCCTTGAAAAGAACGCACTTAATTATAGGTGACGCTGTCACTCCTGCATGGCGAAGCGCTAACTATCTCTAGAATTGCCGTTAACATGACTGCATGGAAGTAGAATAGTGCTTATTAAAGAGTGTGTTACCTCTTACATCTAGTTGCTTGGGAAATTAATTGATGCAACACGAATAGTTAAATGTACCTTCATTAACAAATGCATTATGGTGTCGCTGAATATTGTTGGAGATTGTAATGAAGCCGCAAACTGTCTTGGCCAGTGTCGCATTAGTGATCGCGCTGGGCTCCTTAGAAAAAAGTATTGTGACAACGCCTCTACCTATTATTGGTAAAGAGCTAGGTGCTGGCCAAGCACTGACTTGGGTGATTACTGCATACTTATTAGCAGCAACTGCTGTGCTGCCTGTTTATGGCAAATTAAGCGACATCTTTGGGCGTGTCCGCATGCTAAATATTGGTATTGTTCTTTTTGTTTTAGGTTCTATCGCTTGTGGTTTAGCACAAGATTTACCGAGCTTAATTGCGGGGCGCGTATTGCAAGGTGTTGGTGGCGGTGGCCTATTAGCGCTTGCTTTTACCGTGATTGCGGATTGTATTCCTGCAAGAGATGTGGGGAAATATCAAGGTTATATTTCTGCTGTCTATGCAGTATCAAGTATTGCTGGGCCATTACTTGGTGGTTTCTTTGCTGAGCATGCCGATTGGCGTTGGGTCTTTTGGATTAACTTGCCGTTAGGTGCATTGGCAATGTGGTTGGTGAACAGAAATTTATCCCACTTAAGTAAAGGTAGACGCTCTTCATTTGACTGGTTGGGTGCTGGCTTATTGATGTTGTTGTCTACTGTGTTGTTGCTAGTGGTATCGCCAGAATCAACTATCAGCAATTATATTCTTGTTCCTGTTTTACTTGTTGCGACTTTGCTTTTAGTCTTGGTTGAGCGCAAACAGACAGATCCTATTTTGCCAGCTCGTTTGGTTCACCTTGATGGTTATATGATGAGTGTTGGTTTGATGATGCTGTCGCAGTTGCTAATGTTTGCTGTACTGGTCTATTTACCCCTACAGATGCAGTGGCAAAAGCAGATGACAGCATCTGAAAGCGGTATGTTGATGATGATCTTCATGTTCAGCATCACAATAGGAGCGTTTAGTAGCGGAAAGCTGATTGCACGTAGGGGGAAATATAAACCGTTCGTTGTGGTCGGTTTTTTGCTGGCTGCGATTGCGTTATGGATTTTACACAGTGATCAGTATGTATCGCTTGCTCTTGGGCTCGCAGGTTTGGGGCTTGGCTTTACCATCCCATCGCTCAGTGTCGTGGTACAAAATGTGTTGCCACCGGCTGATCGTGGTATAGGGATGTCGATGTTCAGTTATGGGCGTGAACTTGGCGGAGCGATTGGCGTTGCATTTTGTTCAGCACTTTTTCATTTTCAGTTATCAAAATCGTCAACCAGTGCAGTGGTAAATATTGATGGCCATAGTCAAACGTCGCTCGCTGATTTTTCTTCTGCTCAACTAGCCGAAGGCTTTAACTTTATTTATGGTGGAATGGCGATTGTTGCTGTGATAGCGCTAGTGCTGACTTTACTTATGCTACGGCATCAGTCATTAGATAATTAACGGTTTAAGCTCAGTTTAAAATCATATCAAATAGATAGGCGTGCGTGGCACGCCTTTTTCGTACTGGTGTGTTGTGTCTTGTTAAGGCAGAATACTTGCTTTCAAAATGACAGTTTTATCATTGTAATATTGTATCTGTCTGTTTTTGCAGGAAAAGAGGTTTTCATGTCCTGGTCCGATTGGCCATTTATT
The DNA here is from genome assembly GCF_050337045.1 of Photobacterium kagoshimensis. NCBI lineage: Bacteria > Pseudomonadati > Pseudomonadota > Gammaproteobacteria > Vibrionales > Vibrionaceae > Photobacterium > Photobacterium kagoshimensis. The sequence goes on from NZ_JAKJSO010000015.1 coordinate 203,178, forward strand.
GTGTCGAGCGTGTTTTCTCAGCTCGCGATTGGTGCATTTATTTCGTTAGGTTGTGTGATTTTAAGTGGCAAACTTTGTTTTGGGCAGAGTGACCGCGTTCATCGAACTATGCCTGCATTATGGTTAATGCTATTTATTTCCCTGATTTTGCGTGAAGGTAACCTGATGTTAATGCAGGAACATTCACCATACTCACTGACGAATGAAGTGCTGCTTGCGATTGTGTTCTTTGGCTTTGCGATTTGCTATTGGTTTGTAGAGAAGGGGTTGTTGGCTACGGATGGATTCCGTAAAATCTTACTCATTAATGTCATGGTGCTGGGCATTGCTTATCTGGTGAATGGCTTTGTTATTCGTTCGACACACTGGTTGGTGGTTTCTCACTTTATGGTTACTACTCTGGTCGGTGGTATGATGCTGGCGCATGCCGCTTTAGTGAGAGCAAAGCACAAGGTTGAAGCCATTGATCGTATTTTACCGTTAGGTGGAATGGCACTGGCGATTATCTGTTTTATAACGGGAGTTAGCCAGCTTGGTGATCTTGAAGCCTTAATTGAAACGCATAATCAAACTGGGCCTTTGATTGCTCAAATCATTAGTCTTGGTTTATTAGTGGCAGCGGTAGGGGTTTGGTTAATGCCTCTGATTACACGATCTAAGCCTGTGCAAGGTGTCATGACGTTCGCGCTATTATTGATTTTTGTATCGTCATTGTTTGCTGGTGTGGGTGTATAGCTGAACAGTATCGATATTAAAAATAAGTAAAATTACAGAGGCGGTGCTAAATAGCATCGCCTTTTTACGTTTTATTCTTGCTCGTTTATTCCCGCGTGCAACTTACTTGATGATGGAAAGTAGTTGTTTAAATTGCTCGCCCTCGGCAATGCGCTGTAACTCAAACAGCGCCATTTCAGTACTGGTCATTTTTATACCCGCGAGGGCCATTTTATCCAATGCGAGCTGTTTATTAGCTGGGTGGCGTGAAGAGACTGCATCGGTGACAATCTCTACATGATGACCCGCTTGGTGAAGGTCCATCGCTGTTTGATAAACACAAATATGTGCTTCGATACCAACCACTATAATGTTACTGCATTGGCTCGCTTCTAATGCAGCTTGAAATGCTTGGTTACCACAGGCGCTGAAGGTATTTTTGGCGATAGGGGACTGATCTGTTAGCAAGGCTTGTAGCTCGTGAATAGTTGCCCCCAGCTTATCTGGAATTTGTTCCACCCAAATAATTGGTAACTTCATTAGCTGTGCACCTTTCACCATTATCTGTAATTGGGTAAATAGTTCATCGCGTTGGTGCATGATTTGGGCAAGTTTGCCTTGAACATCAATGATCACAAGTGCAGTGTTATCAGCATCGAGCATAATTTGTCCTTAAATATAGCGTCCGTGTGGTTGTTAATTTAACTATCGTTTATAGATAAAGTGTAGCAGCTTCATTGGCTTAGCTTATATGTTTGTGTCAAAGTAATTTGAAGTTAACGGCTGAAAAAGACTAGGGCGGTGAGCAGGATTGTAAAGTGTAAAGATAGCACTTACTCAGCAGTTACTGTGTAAGTGCGTATCTGTTAGCTGTTGGCCATCATAATGATTAGAAATAGTGGAAAATCGGTGCTTGGTGCATCAAAAAATTCTGGTGTGAAATGTTCCATGAATAAGCGCCAGCTAAGGTGAAAACGAGGTAATCACCAATCGCAATTTCTTTTACGTCTTGTTGAGTAGCTAACACATCTTTGGGTGTACAAAGCTGCCCAACCAATGTCACTTTTTCGAGTATTACTTTCGGCAATAACGGTAAAGTGTCGTTATGATTGGCGACAATTGCGAATGGGTGATTATGCGATTGTGCCGCTGGGGTACGGAAATGGTGAGTACCGCCACGGCCAATAACAAAGTTTTCACCAAGATTCTTTTTAATATCGAGTACTTCCATTACATAGTACCCGCAAGCGGCACTAATAAAGCGACCACACTCAAATCTTAGCTGCCACTCTTTCATACCCTCCGTCGCAATCAAAAATTCTAATTTGTCACAAAATTCTGCCCAAGCAAAATGCGCATGCGGATCCAGGTAGTTAATACCCATTCCGCCGCCCAAATTGATAGCTAGCTTGCCAAGTTGATATTGAGACTGCCAGTGCTTAACAATGGAGAAATACTTTTGCATTAATGCAAGGTGTCGTTTCACACTTAATTGATGGGACATTAAGTGAAAGTGAAATCCTTTCAATTCAATGTGAGGGTAATCCTTCAAAACTTGTAATGTATTGGGTAATTCATTTTCGTCAAAACCAAAAGGAGTCGGTTTCCCCCCCATCGCGAGTTTACTCAGTGTTATCTCACCGATGTCGATGTTCATTCTTAGATAAATAGGGACAGGTGTTTCTAATTGACGAGCTATTTCACCAATGCGTTGTAGCTCGACTAAGCTTTCAACATGAATAGCATCAACCCCCATGCGTATGGCTTGTTTAAGCTCTGAAGGTAACTTCCCCGGCCCACCAAAGATTAACGGCCTATTGAGTTGCTGTTGATCTAAGTGGGCTAACTCCCCACCAGAAGCCGCTTCAAACCCATTAACGAAAGGCGCAAGTGTTGATAGGATCTTCGGCATTGGGTTGGCTTTAGCAGCATAGAATAGCTCAACATTGTTAGGAAGCACCTGAACCATAGTGCTTATATGCTGGCGTAGGTGATCTAAATCGTAAAGATAGGCACACAGTGGTTCTTCCTTATGGCTAATTGCAAGGTTTTTAATTTCATCAATAACATGAGTGGGTAGCGTTTGTTCATTTGTCATATGTTCTCCTTAGCAATCTTCTTGAGCATTTATCCATGGCACTGGGATCATGGTGTAATTTGATTCTTTATCTGCTTTTTTCATTAACCGAGTTGTGAAGTTATTTTTGCTTGGCATCGCGCCACCTTGGAGTAGTGCTTCTAACTCGGGTTGTTTGCCATTGATTGATTGCCATTGATGTATGGCCTGTCGTAGATGCTGCCAAAGCTGTTTTTCTAAGGTTTTTTCACCATTCGCAATGAAGAAAATGGCTTCACTGACATTATTAATAAAGGTGCAATAGCCAATGCGGTTCCAGCCCTGTTCTCGAGTGTAATAAACGGACTGTTTGGCTCGCTCGGATAGAGACTGTAATTGACTGTCAGGCCAGTGTTGCTGAAGAAGCTTGGTACCTTCTAAATCTCGAACCCAAACACAGCAAGGCATATTCTGGTCAAAACCAATTAAGGTGTTTTGTAAGTGAGGTTCGAATGCCACGCCGTGCTTGAAGAAGTAGTTGAACACGCCGGGTACTAAACAGTGGATATAACGCTCAAACCACAAGTTAGCTATCTGAGCGTAACTACATTGTGAGGATATCGCTTTCGAGCTGAGTTGTTTAGCTATTTGGCTTCTTCCGTTTTTATCATAAGAAAAGAGAGCACCAGCTAATGAAGGTTGGAGGTTGTCGACTTCACTCAAGGTGAAATTTTCGCGATAAAGAATGCCAAAAGATTCGCGTGCTTTAATAATATTCGATTCATCGTTGTCGTCGATGCGCGATAAGTTAATGGTGGTGGCGAAAGGTTCAGCCATAACTTTGAATACAGGGTTATGTAATTGTTCCATTTCACGCAGGGGCTTTAATATATTAGTCAGCTGTACTGCGCTATCAAGCTCATACCAAGCGTTTTTTCTGACGCAATTAGTCAATCGAACATTGATAGAGAACTTCACAAACCAATTGATATCAGGGTGATAAAGTGTTCGAACAGAGGATGTTGGATGGATTCCTTTTCCACCAGTGCCCAATGGTGTAATCAAGCCTTGGGCAATGGCTTTCTTGATCGCAGGGTTAGCTAGAATTGTATAGCTTTCCCATGGATGACATGGATATAGCACATGCTCATCACTGGCAGGATGCTCTGGTGTCAGTTTCTCTATGGCTTGCTGTGGGTGCAAACCATGACTGGTATCGCCAAGCGTATCAATAAGGTTTTTGGCAACGTTAAACCAGTACAGTGGAAATTCTGCACCCACTTCGGGTGAGCACGCAAGCAGGTCATCTATGGAAACACCTGCTCGACTTTTCGGTGTTGGATGATAAGCGTGACCCCAAAGTAAGGCTTGTTCACTCGCGATGAAGCTATTGTGATGGTTATTTTTTTCTTCGGTATGAACAAATTGTTCTGTTACTTGAAGGCTATTTGAGAGCTGCTCCATTAGCTCGGTATTAAATGGGATCGATAATGCTGATGACAGGTAGCTCAATAACCAGTTGAGCGTTTGCTCGGCTGTTAATTTGTGCCATGTTTCACCCTTCTTTTTTAACCAAGGACGATCAGTAAGGCTAATTTTGCCTATTTCACTGATGTAATTCACCGGGATAATCATCTTTGCTTTATGAATAGGGAAGTTAAGGTTAACAAGGCGTGAGCGATTACAATGACGCAGGGTCAGTGGCACGGTTGCATCCTTGCTTTCCCATTCTAAGTGATCGTTTGGGATCGCATACTCACGCAGGTAGCAATTGAGTATGCCCATCGTTGCTTGTAACTGCGTTTTCTCTTGGCTTGCGAGCGCATTAACGGTGCGCAAATTTGGTGTCGATAACATGTTGTTCCCATTCTTTAAACGTATAAGTGAGCATCAGAACAGCGAGAAAGCTGATTAATGATGAAATGATGAAAGGAACAGACAGATAACCAAACCCTGATACATAAGAAGCACATAAACCCGCGACAACACCTCCCCATTTTGACATTGCATCAAATCGAGAAAATACTCGCCCACAGTTAGCTTTGCAAAAGTGATGTGAGAGCGATTGATGTAAGCCGTGAAAACACAAAACAATCCCTATGCCAAACAACAGACGCGCGACAATAAGAGAACTCATATAGGGAAGTAAATGAGTCAGGTTACTTATTACCAACGTAGTAAAGCCAACGAGAAGAATACGGCGGCTGGTGGTCGACCACTTATGGATCACACTCGCCAGTAGTAGGTACACAAGATGAGGTAAAGCATATAAAAAACCAATCATGGTTGAACTATCAATACTTTGTAACTGAGCAAACGGCGCAAAGTAAGGAAAGGTAACGACCATGCAAAAAGCGAACATGAATTGCAGAATATAAAGTTGCACCATTATGTTCGAAGGTTTTATGATTTTGCTTAATTGACCATTATGTTGTGCATTTCCCGAATCGTTATTTAGGCTTTGATTATTACTGTCCTTTTGGTGATCAGAGAGTACTGGCTGGTCTTTAGGTAAATGTATCGTTATCGCAAAGGCAAACAAAGGCAGTATTGCTAGCCACAAATATGCATTAAGTGGGTTTAGGCTTGAAAGGGTAAATCCCAAGCTAATAGGCGCCACAATTAATGCTAATCGTGCTGACTGCTGCGTTTTATTTAATGTTTGGCCCAGCTTTTTACGATCAGATATCTGGCTGGAGAGGTAGCTGTTTGAAGCTGCCATCGTTCCGCCGAATGTTCCTTGTACAATTAGACCAATGACAAAAGTGGGTAAGTCGGTCGCAAGACCACACAGCACAAACCCAGCGGTTAAGCCGACTTGCGCTCTCAATAGTGATAATCGCTTACTATACTTATCGGCAAATAATCCCCAGAATCGTGATGCAGTTGCTGTGCACAGTGTCGGTAATATAAACAGTATTCCAATCCACTGAGCCTCTATATTTGTTCCTAATGCTGGTATTACCATAGGAAGAAATAACGGCATCCCAAGCGCTGAAAAGGCGGCGATAAAATGGCATAGCAGCACACTATAAATGAGTTTTGTCATTCGTATTTTAGTTTCCATTTTCGCGAAATTTTATATCGCGCGAGTTCTTATTTACGTCAATTTCCATTTACATAAGTTCTTAGCTTCAGTCGAGCTGAGTGAGTTGAGCTATATAATCTTGCTGTAACTCCTCACTGGTTAGCTTGAGGAAGTTGGGTGCTGATTTTCCATAAAACTTATTAATGTCCTCTGCGCCTGAGGCTTGTTTAGAGAGCAAGCTTCCTGAGCTGAGTAAGTATTTGGCGTAGAAGAAATCGTCTTCTAGAAGATGTTGACGTGCAAAGCCAGTATTGCAGCCTGCTGACTCAAGCTCATCCAGATTATTCTCTATCGAGCGACGTACAATGGTATAGAGTGTTGCTGATGTGGCTACACCTGCATGGGCCATAGCTTCAACGATAGCGGCGATATCAAGTTGAAGCGTGATTGTGGTGTACATTTGAGCAAGAGCTTGCTCGTCTTCAATTAAAATTCGTTGGTCGAGCAACTGTCCAAGCTTAACTGGCGCATGCTCTTCAAACGGTTTGAACTGTTTAGGCCAAATTCGAGCAGCGTCATTATCCTTCATTGCTAATGACATTTTCCCTTCACGAGAAATAGCAAGAATTGCATTTTGTTGGTTAGATTCAAGTGCAATACCGTATCTAAGCCACAGTGTTAAATGGGTTTGATTAAGTAAATTGACGTAATCAGTGAACCATTGAAGAATATCACCGTGGTAATACTGTTCAGCAAGGTGTTCTAAGAATAAACGTGAATCTGGCATTAAACCTGCCAGCGCAGCGACGGGGATAAGTGCTTTCTCGCTTGCGTGTTGTAGTGGATAACTTCGTACAATGTAGGCAAATGTTTTGTCTTCACCGACATGGCCACCATGCTGTTCATCGCAGTGGAAGTAAAGCCCGTGTAAGCGTTGATCAGTTTGTTCTAGGTGCGCTAATAACAGTTCAAACCAGTGGCCGTCATAGATAGTGGATGGTTTGATTAAGCGAATATTTTTGGTCCCCAAAGTACGCATCACCAAGGGGACTTTTATGTGAGTTTCTGGTGAGTTTTTAACAACGACAGTTCTCACTGATAACGTTGGAACAACGTCTAATACGGCGTTGGGTGCTTTGATTATGCCTTGTGGTAACGGATTAAGGGTACTGAAGGTTAGTGGGTGTGCAGGTATGAGTACATGGCTTAAGGCAAAATCTGCTGGCAACCCAACGGCTTCCATCGTTGGCCAACAATCAGGCTGATCTGATGTCAACGTGACAAGCGATTTTTCAACGGCAAGCCAGTTTAGGGCAAAGCTATTTGAGTATTCTGGCGCATACTTCACTAGATCTTGTGCGTTAAAGCCAAACTTGGCGCGTGCAGTTGGATAATAAGGATGATCTAAGTAAGAGGCGATTTGATCGGCGAGTAGAAGCTGTTCATCCCATGGTGTCAACTCACTAAAAGGGTGTGAGAGCTTCTTTTTTTGGCTGTGATACGCTTTATCGCAAAGTAACCCATGGCTTTCAGCGCATTGTAGCTCTTCTAAATAGGCCTCAAGAAGTGCTTGAGAACCTTCAGAAGCACATACCTTTAGCAGTTGAATCCATTGCTCATAACCACTTTGTTTGGTTATCTTGCCTTGATATTTTTGCAGCCACCCTTCATCAAAATAAAACCAGTGTTGCATATAGTAGCCGGCTTCAATCGGTAGGTAGAGTGTATGCTCCTCTATAGATAAAACGAGCCAATGTTGGTGATTTTTCAGTTGATCCCAATTGGCTGCAACATCGAGTGGTGTATGAAGAATGCTTGCTTGGGAAACAATGCTAAAAAGGTCTTCACGAAGACAAGTATCGATGAGACGTTTAGTGAGGTATTTATGATGGTTTTTCATGCGAGCACCTCTTGTTCTGATACTAGATCACAGGCGTTGATAGCTTGTTGCAGCGGTAGCTGAAGTGGCTTACCAGTAGGTGAGGCAACTGAGATCCGAGCTAAGTAATCTTTATTTGAATAGCTTATTGTTAACGTTTTTCCTGCTCGGCAGAGTACTTGGCACTGAGTGATAATGCCATCGAGTTGAGATTTATTGGATTTGGTGTTTCCGGTAATAATACCGCTATGTTCAGCAATAATATAATGCACTTCTGCAGAGCCTGATATTGCTAAGGGCTTATCAATTTTCCAACCTTGATGGAGTTGCAGGATGGTTTCAAACCAAGAGTATGGCGCTAAGTTATCAAGTAAAAACTCACGTCCATCACCTATACTTCGATAGTTAATTTCAACTAATACTGGACCTGTTTTAGTGAGAATAAATTCACTATGACAAACACCTAACCCGATACCAAACTCAGTCAATTGCTGTAAACAAGCATCTTGGTGTTTTTCACTAAGAGGACCGTTCCAACTTGCGGATGTTTCAATAAAGTATGGCGGTTTTGACAATTGAACATCGAAGCCACCAATAGGTATTATTGTCTGACCATCACTCAGTGTTTCTAATGTTATTAATGGGCCTTGAATATATTCTTCTAACAATATTGGCGTGTTAGATTGTTTTTGCCAAAATCGCTGACAATATTTATTTAATTCTTTTTCGTCATTACAAAGCTGAACATCCATGCTTGCGACGCCTTCACGTGGCTTAGCAACAAGTGGAAATAGTAGCGATACAGGTAAATTTTGGTCAGATTGGATTAACCAATTTTTAATATTAGGCAAATTTTTTTCATCAAGAGTTGTTCGTGTTAGCTGTTTGTTTTTAGCTTTGAGACATACTTCCCATGATTTTGCTGGCAGCTTAAAAAACTGAGCAGCAATAGCGGTTGAAGTCTGAAGGTGATCGCTATTACTAAATATAATGTTCGGAGAAAACCCATTTTTAATAATGGTATCGATAATGTCGAGCGGATTAAAAACATCACACTCGATAATTTGGTCTGGATGAAATGATTTATCGTTAATCGCGAGATTAAGGTGATCTAATTTATGATCTGTTATTAACACTGTATGCATATTTAGTGCTTTAGCTGCGGGAACAAAGCCGTGTGTTACGGCGTCATTTACCACATGGCTAATTATAATAGCTATAGATTTCATAAGCTTTCCTAACTTTAAACTGTCGTTGATACGTGCTCACCGCTTGTGCGATTACCCGTTGTTTTCATATGGTTATTGTTGTTATTTTGTATGCCTTGTGATGATCACGTTGTTGTTTATGACTCTGTTTCACAAGGCAGTAAAATATAGATCAAAAATTATATATTGCAAACACAAATGATATTTGTTTTCATTTGCATCCTAAATACAAACCAAATGGAATTTGCAAATGACCTTTTCTAAAGCTCACCCTTTATCTTTTGCGATATCAATCGCATGCTTTCCTGCCGTTGTATCTGCCGCAGGCTCATCCAATCCAGATGAGGTGGTTCAGGTTTATGGGCATGCCTATCAAGGCTATGCTGAACATGCTCCGCAATCTGGAACGAAAACGGATGTCGCATGGCTTGACGTTCCTCAGTCTGTGTCGGTAGTAACCAGCACTGAGATGGAAGACAGGGGAGCCGTTCGATTAGTGGATGCCTTGCATGGTGTGGCGGGTGTGAATAACACCTTGGGTGAAGGTAGTCGTGATCAGTTTGTAATACGTGGCTTTGATACACTGAATGATACATACCGTGATGGGCTTCGAGATGATGGTAATCTTCAGTCGTATCGTAGCTTAGCGAATATTGAACGCGTAGAGGTGGTTAAGGGGGCGGCTGGTGCGCTGTATGGACGAGGCTCTGCGGGCGGTTTGATTAATTTAGTAACCAAGCGTGCCAACGGAGAAAGCTTTACTCGAGTAAAGGCAGGTATTGGCAGTAATAATAAATATACTGGTCAGCTTGATAGCTCAATGGCGTTGTCTGATTCAATCAATGGTCGTGTGAACCTTGAATATCGCAAAGCGGATTCGTTCGTCGATCATGTTAATTCTGAAGATTATTTCATTGCACCAACGGTACGTATTTCGCCAGCAGATGGGCATACCTTAGATCTTGATATGGAATACGCGCATCAAGAGTTAGTGCCGTATCGTGGCGTACCTTCCAAAGATGGTAAGCCAGTGAATGTTCCGACGAACACATTTTATGGTGGCACCAATGATTTTCAAAAGTCGGATAGCTTACGTTTAGCGCTGAATTATGAATGGTTAATTAACAGCGACCTTCAATGGAATAACCGTGCATCTTGGAACAAGATTGAATTACAACAAAAAGGTACGAGACAGGGAACCGTTACGGGTGATCAAGTTTCTCAAACAGTCAATAATTTTGGTTACGACCCTCGTACAACAACCACACTGCAATCAGAGTTAGTGTGGGATACGGGTATGAATCAGCTGATGGTTGGTGCGGATTATAACCAAATTAATATCGACTTAACGCTCGCGAGTAATAAGACTATTCCATCAAAAGATATTTATGATCCGACTGTGGGACCTACACCAAATCCTGGTTTTGCTCCATTTAGAGATAACGTCACTAAAACGACAGGATTATATATTCAGGATGTTGTTACCTTTGGTGATCTTTCTCTGATTGGTAATGTTCGCTATGACAAAATGGAGCTAGAGCAACAAAAGGTTGGCAAAGAAAAAGAATATCTCAGTGACAATAAAGTGAGTTACCGAGCCGGTGCGGTATATCGTATCACCAATGACGTTTCTACTTATGCCACTTTAGCGCGTTCATGGCAGCTCCCGTATTCAGGTATTTATATTAATCCTAAATTAGCCGAGTTTTTCCATACTGATCTTCAAGAGTTAGGTGTGAAAGCTTATTTATTGGATGATGCATTAATGCTGAATGCGGCATTATTCCAAATTGATCAAGAACAGCCTAAAACAAATACTGACGGGGATGTCGTCGATAAGACAGAAGCGCGTCATAAAGGTATTGAATTAGAAATTAGAGGACAAATTACACAGAAATGGAATATCTCTACGGGATACAGCTTCTTAGATGCAAAAGATAAGAAAACGGGCAAGAAACCTAACGATGTGTCTGATCATTTATTTTCCCTGTGGAGTACTTACCAATTAACCGAAAACTGGCGTTTTGGTGGTGGTGCAAAATATGTTGGTGAACGTTTTTCTGGTAACGGTGAAGCGATTTCATTGGGCGACTACACGACGGTTGATTTAATGACTGCTTATACTTTGGACCAACATAAAATTCAGCTTAACGCTTCTAATATCTTTAATGAGAAATACATTCTAGGTGCAACGAATGGAAAATCAGGCCTTAACCAAATTGGTTACGGTGCGCCAGCTGAGTTCATGCTGACCTACGGTTATCAGTTCTAGTTATTTTTTAATTTGATTTAAAAATTAAATTTTAAGTGGGTAGGTAAAACTTCCCACTTAGTTAGATGTTGCCGAAAGGTAAGCCTTGTTGCTGCCTAAGGTATTGCCCATAAAATTAAGGACATAATAGATATGTTTATCAAGGAACAAACTCGTTGGGAGCCACTACGCTATTCCGTATTAGCGGCTTCTATTGTTTTTGCACTTAATGCACAGGCTGAAGATGGATCAATACAAGCAAACACTGATATTGAAACCATAGTGGTAACCTCGAGTGTTATTGGTACGTCGGATCAAGTGGATGTCAAAGAATATCCTGGTAGTCGTACGGTTATTAGTGCTGAACATATTAAGAAAACGGCATCGAATTCTATTGATGCTGCTTTGCAAAAAGTGCCTGGTATTAAAGTACAGGATGAAACGGGTACGGGTGTTTTACCGAATATTTCAGTTCGCGGTTTAAAGGCCAGCCGTAGTGGTCATGCGCAGTTCTTGATGGACGGCGTTCCATTAACATTAGCGCCTTATGGGCATACAGGGCAGTCAATTTTCCCTGCAACATTAGCAAGTTTAGACCGGATTGATATTGTTCGTGGTGGTGCCGCAGTGCAATATGGCCCGAATAATGTGGGTGGTGTGATTAACTTGGTTACCAAGCCGATTCCGACAGAGTGGCAAACAGAAATTAGCAACCGTTTGACCGTTTTCGAAGGAGGGAATACGCCACTTAACGACCTTTATTTACGTACGGGGGGCTGGCTTACCGACAACTTTGCCATTCAAGTAGAAGGCAATGTGCTGCGTGGTGAAAGCTTCCGCGAACACTCAGATACGGATGTGAAGGATTTCCAAGTTAAAACTGATTGGTTAATTAGCCAGACGCAAGAGTTACAAGCATTTGTTCAGCATTATGATGCCGATACGCAGATGCCCGGGGCGCTTTCGCCTAAGGATTATGAGCAAGATAGAAAACAGTCTAAGCGTCCATACGATGAGTACCAAGGTAAATCGACACGTGGAAGTCTGAGGTATTTACATGATCTCGATTTAGCGGATAGCGCTCAGTTTGAATTACTTACTTTTGGTCATAAATCAACCCGTAACTTCCAATGGGGGTTTAACGGTGCGGGCGGACATTGGGCTGATCCTAGCTTACCTTCAACAGATATTCGTACCTCACCGCGTGAGTTTAAGGTTTACGGTGTTGAGCCTAAAATATCAATGTACTTTGGTCGCCGTAGCTCAATTTCTCAAAATTGGATAATTGGTGCCCGATATGTCAGTGAAGACATTGATTATAAGTTGACGCAAACGCCTATCGCTGGAGGTGCAACAAAAGTACCGCGTGATTGGCACTTAGATACCAGTGCGTATGCAGCTTACGTAAGTAACGAAATTGGCTTTATGAATGACCGATTGAAAGTCACACCTGGCTTACGTTATGAATCCATAAATATGACGTTTAAAGACTTTGGTAAAGAAGAAACTCACGATAATAAAGTCACTGAGTTGCTACCAGGGTTAACGCTTGCTTATAACATAACAGATGCTTGGGTTGGTTACGCTAATACCCAAAAATCATTACGTGCACCGCAAATCGCCTATATTCGAGGAAAAGGCGAAGAGGGCAGTGAGCTGGCATGGAACTATGAGCTAGGAGCTCGATTCACTGAGGATCAAAATAGCTTCAATGTATCGCTGTACCGCATTGATTTTAAAGACCAACTTCAATGGCAGAGCGCGACTCAAACCTTTGATAATATAGGTAAGACACGTCATCAAGGTGTGGAAATCTCAGGTCGATACGCGCCAGATTTTGTCGCCGATTTAAGCTTTGGGTTGGGTTATAACTACCTAAATGCAACCCTTGAAGAAGGGGCAAACAAAGGAAATCAACTGCCTTATACGTCTAAGCATCAATTTATTTGGGATGCGACGTACGAGATTTATGGCTTTGCTTCAACCTTATCTGGTTTCCACTTCAGTGATGCTTATTCCGATAATGCTAATACCGATAAAGAAGATGCTACTGGCGCGAAAGGTAAGATACCTGCGTATACAGTGTGGAACTTTAATGTGGGTAAGGAACTATATAAATCAGGTTCTCATTCTTTAAACATGAACCTAGCCGTTAATAATTTGCTTAATGAGGAATATTACTTCCGTGGGATTGATACAAGTCCGGTTGGTCGTTATCCCGCACCTGAGCGCTCTTACAGCATAGACATTAATTACCAGTTCTAATACCAGTACAGATTGTAGAGCAACTGGTTATCAAAGTGTCATCTATACCAAACTAGTCAGCATTTTTGCTGACTAGTTTTATTTGTATTGATTCTCATTAGCGATCGCAATTAGAATCAAGCACCACAATATTCATAGGGAGTCGAATATGTCTTTTCGAGTAATGACGATATTCACGTTTTTTTTCTCGTTATTAGTATCAACGCCAAGTTTGGCTGAAACACGGAAAATTCAAGATGAACACGGCACGTTCGAAATTACGGGTACACCCCAAAGAATAGTGGTTCTGGAATATTCTTTTGTTGATGCATTAGCGGCAGTGGGTATTTCACCCGTCGGTATTGCTGATGACAAAAAAGCCGAGCGTATTATTCCTGCTGTCCGTAATGTTATTAAACCGTGGACATCAGTCGGCATGCGACCTCAGCCCAGTTTGGAAGTGATTTCAGCACTAAAGCCAGATTTGATCATTGCAGATGCGGAACGTCACACCGCAATATATGACGATTTGTCTCTTATTGCGCCAACCTTGTTGCTGAAAAGTCGTGGTGAAACCTACCGCGAAAATTTACAAGCGGCTGAGAAAATTGGTATCGCGGTTAATCAACACCAGAAGATGAAAGCGCGTATCGATACACATAATGCAAAAATACAGCGTTTTAAAGCACAGTTTGCAAGCAAAGATACCATTCAATTTGCCGTTATTACTGATAAGGGCATGTGGTTACATGGTCCTGCCTCTTATGCTGGTGGTGTGATTACGGCATTAGGCTTAAAAAGCCCTATGCCAGATCAAACAGAGAAAGCATATTTCCCGACTAGCTTTGAACAGCTTCTAAAAGTGAATCCTGATTGGCTATTACTTGGCGCCTATACAGAGCAAACTGTGGTTGATCGTTGGCAGAAAAATCCACTATTTAATATCCTCACGGTCGCTAAAAAACATCATGTTATCGATGTATCGCCTGAGCTTTGGTCATTGAATCGAGGGATGCTGGCAGCGGAAGGCATTGCTGAAAACCTTGCAACGGTTTTGGTTCAACAATAATGCAAACTAGAACGTCAGACTATATACAGCCACTCGCGATCAGTTGTAGTTTATTTATCATTATTATTTTTGGCTTCGCAGCTTCAATGCTCTCGTGGTCAAGTTTTTCGTTGAAATTACACGACCTTCAAGCGTATTTATTTGCATTTGATAATTCGAATATTGAGCAACAAATCTTAGCAAGCTTACGTGCGCCTCGCGCTTATGCTGCACTAATGATCGGGGCAAACTTGGCTGTTGCTGGGGCAATAATGCAAGGTTTAACCCGAAATGCATTAGCATCACCATCAGTGCTTGGGATTAACGCAGGTGCTGCATGTTTTATGGCGTTAGCGAGTATTCAAGTACCTATTTTAAGCCAACTTCCGAGTGTACTGGTTGCGGCGGTGGGCGGTGTCACCAGTGGTTTACTGGTCATGCTTTTAGGGGGATTCTTTTCTGAAAGGCCTCATCCGCTTAAGCTAGTATTAGCGGGTATTGCCATTAATGCATTGTTGATTGGTTTAACGCGCGCCGCGGTGATCTTAGCTGATGATATGGCGTATAGCGTTATGCACTGGCTAACGGGGTCGTTGTCAGGTGTAGATTGGGAGCAATGGCGTCAATTATGGCCGAGCAGTGTTGTTGGGTTGTGCTTGGCTTTCTATATTGCGCGAAGTTTGAATCTATTGTCGCTTGGCGATGATGTTGCAACAGGTTTAGGGCTGAATATTCGAACGACCCGAACGTTTGCTTGTGTATCTATTGTACTACTAACGGGTTCAAGCGTAGCCATTGCTGGCCCGATTGGATTTGTTGGCTTGTTGATCCCCCATATTGCTAAAAAGCTCGTGGGCAGTAACTTTTTAGTTCTTTTGCCAGTATCTGCATTGTGCGGGGCAACATTAGTTTGTTGGGCTGATGCTCTATCTCGTGGTATCGCTTTTCCATCAGAAACACCCGTTGGCGTTATAACGGCTTTGATCGGCACACCTTGTTTTATTATGCTGGCATTAAGGAATAAGTTGTCATGAGCCGACTTAAGTTATTTTCATTGCTGGCAATCTTGCTGGTATTGGCATCGTTAAGCCTTCTTATTGGGGCATCATCACTTAGCTCAAGTCAGGTTATCGCGACTTTATTTTCGGGCGGAGAATTTGATTTTATTGTTAACCAATACCGTTTTCCTCGTATGGTACTTGCCATTGGTGTTGGGGCGGGGCTTGGTCTATCTGGAGCCTTAGTTCAAGGTGTCATTCGTAACCCTCTTGCATCACCAGATCTTATGGGAATTAGTGCAGGGGCAGGGTTAGCCGCGACGACCTTGTTGGTGTTTTTTCCTGCGTCACCTGTTTATTTATTACCGCTAGCGGCTGTATTTGGCGGAATGTTGGCCGCTGCATTAATCATGGCTTTTGCCTATATATCTTCACCGACACCTGCACGTCTAGCCTTAATTGGCATTGCGGTAAGCGCGTTTTTATCAAGCTGCATTGATTTTTTACTGATAGTAAACCCCATTGAAATTAATACGGCCATGGTGTGGTTGACAGGGAGCTTATGGGGACGCAACTGGGAGCAAGTTCCTATTATCTGGTGTGCGCTGGCACTGCTATTACCTTGCGCTTTTTGGTTGGCATGGCGATTAGATGTAATGGGACTTGGAGAAGAAAGTGCAACGTCGTTAGGTATTAACCCTTCTCGTGTGCAAGCCCTTGCCCTAGTGGCGGCGGTAGCGTTAGCCAGTATCAGTGTTTCTGTAGCAGGAACCGTTAGTTTTGTGGGGTTACTTGGCCCGCATTTAGCGCGAATGTTGTTTGGTCATAACCATAAACTGTTATTACCTGGTGCGGCGATCGTTGGCGCTCTATTGGTGTTGGTCGCAGATATTCTAGCGCGAGGACTCCAACCTCCTGTTGAATTACCTGCGGGCGTTCTAACGTCACTTATTGGTGCTCCTTATTTTATTTACTTACTACAACGTCACCGAGGTTGGTAACCATGCTCTGTACAAAACAGCTTTCTGTCGCCTACGGTGATAACACTATTATCCGTGATTTATCGCTAACGATCCCCGAGGGGAAAATTACGGCTCTGATTGGGCCTAACGGGTGTGGTAAATCAACCTTGCTAAAAACACTAGCAAGAATTAACAAACCTGCATCTGGTGACGTTTATTTCGACAATCAGCCGCTACATCAATACCCAGATAAACAGCTGGCTCAGCGAATTTCACTCTTACCGCAAATGCTGGTGAGCCCAGAAGGTATTACGGTGCGTAAATTGGTTGAGTATGGGCGTTCGCCTTATGTCTCTCATTGGGGAAAGCTCAGTCATAAAGATAAAGACATTGTTGATAAGGTAATGGAAGAAACAGGAGTGTTAGCTATGGCTGACAAGCAAGTCGAATCGCTATCTGGAGGACAGCGTCAACGTGCTTGGATTGCGATGGTTATGGCGCAAGATGCAGATATAGTAATGATGGATGAGCCGACAACGTATTTAGATTTATCGCATCAAGTTGATCTAATGCATCTGATGCGAAGAATGAATGATAAAGGTAAAACGGTTGTCGTCGTGCTTCATGACCTGAATCAAGCATGTCGCTACTGTGATTATTTGGTTGTACTTAACGATGGGCAACTTGTCGTTCAGGGCGAACCTGAAACGGTATTTACAGCGTCATTATTAAAAGAAGTGTTTAGCTTTGATGCACATGTTGTTAAGGATCCTGTTGCGAACAGCCCGATGTGTATTGCTTTGTAGGTTATATTGTTGTGACGGGGCGACTTTAACGAAGAAAGCTCTTTTCATGTATGGGCGAATATCTTACTTATTGATTAAGTTTAACTTTATATTTGTATGACCATTGCTTTTTCTCGTGAGAATTTGAACAATGGCGTCCCAGATGAAAACTGTTTCGGTTTGGTAACAAAAGTTTTTCCAAATATTCATCATGGGTAGAGTACAACTCTGTGTTATATTCCGTTTTACATCACGTTTTTCTCGTAAGTAGCATCTCATTTTTGTCTTACAACGTGATAGACCTCTTTATTCTTTATTCACGGAGGGACGCTGAATCATTATGACTCAACATCGCGCAGCTAAAATTACAATTGCTCATATCAATGACACGCATTCACATTTTGAGCCTTCCGCAATTCAATTTAACTTACCTATGCCGACAGAGCAGGGTGAGAGTCTTCCTGTGTACGCCAGTTGTGGCGGCTTTTCTCGTGTGTCTTCAGCTGTACAGGATGTAAAAAAACAAGCCTATTTGCATGGGCGTGAATTCATGTTTGTTCATGCAGGTGACTGTTTCCAAGGTACGCTGTATTTCTCTTTATACAAAGGGATTGCTAACGCTAAATTATTGAATGCTATCGGTGTAGAAGCCATGGCGTTAGGCAATCATGAGCTAGATATGGGGAATCAGACTGTGGCTGATTTTCTCGATTACACCAATTTTCCATTACTAGCCGCTAATTGGGATCTGACACAAGAAGATCAGAGTAAAGCCAACCCATTACAGCCAAAACCTAACGTATTAACCTATAAGCCTGCGACAGATAAATCACCAGCCTATGGGCGTTATCTGGTTAAATCTGTTGATGACGAGAAGATTGCTATCTTTGGTTTGGCTATTGAAAACATGGAAGGTATAGCAAACCCTGATCCTGATACGCATTTTCTTAATGTTTTAAAAGTGGCAAAAGAAACGGTGAGTGTTATTCGTGCCAATGGTATTAATAAAATTGTTGTTTTAAGCCATTTAGGCTATGCCCGCGATCTTTTACTAGCAGAAGAGTTAGATGGTGTCGGCGCTATTATTGGTGGTCATACGCATACCATGCAGGGCGATTTCTCCAACCTTGGTTACGGTGTAACTGATAGTTATGCCCGTATGATTAATGGTACCTGTGTTGTCCAAGCAGGTTGTAATGCGTTGTCACTAGGTCAACTTGAATTAGATTTTAACGCTGATGGTAGTGTTGATCGAGCTGGTGGCCTTCATCAATTGTTACTGGGTCGCCAATTTACTTTAGATGCATCGCGTACAGAACATTTAGAAGAAGGCCAGCATCAAGCTGTGAAAGCATACCTTCAGGCACAACCCAATGTCCGCTTTTGTGTTAAAGACCCTGAGATTGAAAACTTGCTGAACAGTGATTACCGTCCTGCGGTACGTCAGTTGCAGACCCAACATATCACCAAAGTGCCAGAGCCACTGCGTCATACTCGTATTCCAGATGCTAAAGGGCCTAGCCAAATTGCTCCTTTGGTTGTTGATGCGTTTCGTTGGCAGGGACAACAGCATGGCTACGAAGTAGATTGTGCTATTCATAATGCAGGCGGCGTGCGCGCTTCTTTAAATCCTGGGCCATTAACTTCTGCTGATATTGCAGGGCGTTTATTACCTTTTGCTATTGGCTTGATGGTTTATAAAGTTAAAGGTAAATACCTGCGTCAAGCACTTGAAGGTGCAATAAACAATGCCATTGATAATGGTGTTGAAGGCACGGGCAGTGGTAGTTTTCCTTATGTATCGAATTTACGTTTTACTTATCGCTGTTGTGCCGAAAAAGGTGCACGTGTTGAATCGTTAGAAACCTTCAAAGAGGGTGAATGGCGATTGATTGAAGATGATGTTGTATATACATCGGTATCTTCTGGTTATACCGCGACAGGTAAAGAAGGATATGATGCATTACTTAACTATGACATGGAGCCTGTTGCATTGAACGTGACGATGGCTGAAGCGTTTGAGGCTTATGCTTATACACTTTCTGAGCTTAAAGCGCCTGATTCGATTCGCGTTAACTACATTCCTTGCCAATGTGCGGATGTTGCTTAGCTTTAGTATTGTCTTTGTTGGTTAACTCTTTAAAAACATCAACCTTGGTTGGTGTTTTTTTTACGCTTTACCAAAGTTCGCTCTCACCTCTCGAAAGCTCAAAAAGCTGTGTCAAATATGCTCAAGAAATGTTCACTGTTGACGATAAAAACAGAGAGGCTTTAGGTGTGAGATAACAGTAGAGTTCGTATGGGAGTTCGTATGCATAAAGATTGGATGGACGTTGCTATGGTCATTGGCTGGGTGTCGGCGTGGGGTTTTCTGATTTATTTATTGCCTTCAGCTGGCTTATAGACTGAGTCACTTGAATAGATGCGCTTTTACGACAGTATCTTATATTTGCGTTAAGTGGATAAAATAAAGCTGCACTATACCTGCACAGCTTTATTTAGGTCGCCATTAGCTAAGAATGAGCCGTTACGCGATTTCAGCTAAAGCGTCCTGCGTATTTGCTTCTTTTGCCAAACGATAAGCGGCTAAATCTTCAATGGTTAGCACTGGCATATCATGCGCTTCACCAAACGCAATCACTTCTGGTAGGCGTGCCATAGTGCCATCTGGGTTCGTAAGCTCACACAATACACCGTATGGCTTCAAACCTGAAAGACGCATCAAGTCGATGGTTGCTTCCGTATGACCACGACGACCCAAAACACCTTCCGCATTCGCTTTTAGTGGAAATACGTGGCCTGGGCGGCACAGATCAGATGGCTTAGCATCATCTGCAATAGCAGCTTTGATGGTTGTTACACGATCTGCTGCAGAAACACCTGTGGTTACACCGTGTGTTGCTTCAATGGTCACAGTAAAGCCAGTTTCATTGGCACTGGTGTTGTTTTCTACCATCATAGGTAATTCGAGCTGTTCAACGCGCTCATCGGTTAAACATAAGCAAACAATCCCCGAACATTCACGGATCATTAATGCCATTTGCGCTGGTGTTAAGGTTTCTGCTGCAAAAATGATGTCGCCTTCGTTCTCACGATCTTCATCATCAACAACAAGTACACCGCGACCTTGGCGGATAGCTTCTAAGCCAGCTTCAACACGTTGGAAAGCTGTTCCAAAAGGGGAAAGTAGAGACTGATTCATGGTAAATAACTCCAAATATAATATTGATACCAGAATCAGGGCGTAGAAAGGCAGCGTTTCAGGAAAACTGAAATAACTTAGACCACAAAAGACTCGAAACCTATATAAATAAGCAATTAGTACATAAGTAACTAAATATAAGCTGCTAGGTACGAGCAAATCGTGTGTATGTAAAGCATAAGGCTGCAATAGTTGCAGGCCTTCACTGATCCTCTTTCATCCGGACTATGACCGTCGGCTCTGGGTTTACACCAGATCTGCTGACCTTGCATACAGCGAATAAAAAATATTCGTCATATTCAAGCGCTCGCGGGCTGATAAAGGTGAAAATATGAGTAACAACCTTTATTTACCGCCGGTGGGGAATTTCACCCCGCCCTGAGAATTCATCAGCATCATAGAAAAATCGTTTCAATCAGGCAAGCGATTAACTAAAGAGTCTGTAATTTGTTTGAAGTTACGACGTTATTGATTGATTTCTAATCTAGAAGCGCGTTTATGTAGTCGTGGCGAGATATACCTAACAAAAAGTGGTAAGCAAAAGGTTGGAAATTGAATCGCTCCCATGATAGCTAGATACTCAGGGCCTAAATAACTACTTGCGACGGTAAATGTGAGCAAGACATTTCGATTAGCAGCAGTTATTGCTGCAACTAATCCTTGGTCAACACCTTGGCGGTAGTAGCAGAGAAAACCGACAATAAAAAAGAGTGCGCATAGAGCGATACCAATAACAAGGTATTGCATACCAAGCCAGAACGATAGATCGAACATTTCTCTAAATTCACCAACCAGACCAAAAGGGAAACTAAAGACCAGTAGAATGGTAAATTGAGCAAGCTTGGTATGAATTCGATGCAGGGTTTCGGTAGGTACTAAGTGGTGGCAGCAAGCTGAAATTAACATCGGGCCAGCGATAAAAATGACTAATCGTATGAAGTAGCTTTTCATATCTAGGCTAAAAGCCGCGTCTTGAAAAACCATTAAATTAAAATACAGTACGGCAGGCATGAGTAAAGTTGTAGCAATTGTCATGGCCATCGCTTCAAGCGCATCTAGACCTATTGAGCGTGCAATTGCTGGTGTCGCAAATAGTGAGCCAGTGGCAGTAACTGCTGATATTGCAAGTAATAATGCGCTGTGAGCACCCAGTAAGGCCGCGACTGAACAGCTGATGATTGATAAACCAATGGCATGGAAGATAGCGTAGCCCCAGATTTGTCGTTCAGCGAGCTTTTTTAGCAGTACATATTGCTGTATGCCAAGCAAGGTAAAGAGCATTAGGAAAAATAAAATAAAAGGGAGATAGGGGAACAGAGCCTTTGATGCCTCTGGCACTAAAAAGCCCAAAACTGCCGCAAGCATTAAAAGTAATGATGAATGTTTTGAAATGAATGACAACATAAAAAGATACTCGCGAAATTGTTACTCCATTGTTACTACAACAAAGGGGTAAAAACAAACTTATTCTAAGTTATTCATCGGGTAGCTAAAAGATGTGGTTTTATTCATTCTTTTTGTGGTTATATGCCTCCCTTTAAAAGTAATGATTACAATTGTTTAACAGATTAGTTTTTCTTATTCCAATGTAAAAATATTGTCATTTTTGGAATGGAAAATAAGCAGCTATGATTACCGCAGTTCAAAATTAAACCATAAGTAGAGGCAATCATGGCACAGGCACTTAACTTTGATACCATTGCTCCATCAAGCACTGAAACTAAGAAAGCCTATGCGTTAGATATCAAAGGATTGATTGCACACGCAGTAGACGTTCTTTTTGGTGGTTCTAAATCACCTAAACAATACAATGTATCGGATCTTCCAGTACACCTGCAAAAAGACATCGGTATCTATCGTTAATAGATAACACGATCTTTCTGATTTCTAAACGCCAGCTCATTAGCTGGCGTTTTTCATTTCTATTAGCTGCATTTATCTACCTCCCGTTATTTTACATTGTTCTTAATTGCTCAAAATGAACACAAGGCAATGCTTATCAAGGTTTTTTCCCTATATTTTAACCTTGGTTTAATTTTTCTTCTCTACTCTGTGGCATTATCAATACACATGCTTATTGGGAGATGAATGACGTGGGTTTCCTGTCAAAATTATTTGGTTTAAACAAAGAAGCAAAAACGCCTGTGGCTGTAGAGCCGATTGAACACAACGGGTATTTAATCTATCCCGAGCCGATCGCTGAGGGTGGGCAGTTCCGTATCGCAGGCCGAATCTGTAAAACCATCGACGGAGAAATTAAGACGCATACCTTTATTCGCTCTGACTTATTAGGTTCAAAGCAAGATGCCGAAACCTTTATGCTCGATAAAGCGAGAATGTTCATCGATCAAAATGGCGACCGTATGTTTAAGTAAAAAGGGTGTGATGCTCTTTTTGCTTGAACTAAGTACAAGTTCTACAACTATGACGATTTTTACGTGTTGAGGATAATGGAGTGCTTTTACTCGCTGAGGGCATTGCAAGATCATCAATTGTAAGAAAGTGGTTTATTAGTTAACCACTGCTTTAAACAGGCGCTTTTAATCTGAAGTGATGTCTTTTTAGTCTAATAACTGAATTATGATGCACTTATTAGTCATTTATGTAATTAGTTATAGCTAAATGCCCGTTTTATAACGTGGTTTGACCTCTGTCCTGATGTTAAAAGTGTTATTTAATTTCAATAGTCAGCGGCATTTGATGTAAATTATCGGCTATTGTTGGGTTTTTTTGTGTTTTTCTTACAAAGTACTTGATATTACGTTGTTGGTTGGATACAAAATCATTACATTAATGCCAATGTTCAGGGAATAATAATGCAGATTGGTGTGCCAAAAGAAATACTCGCGCACGAAACGCGAGTGGCTGCTACGCCTAAAACGGTTGAGCAGTTATTAAAAATGGGGTTCAGCGTTGCCATTGAAAGTAATGCTGGTGTCTTGGCTAGTTTTGACGATGCGGCTTTTGAAGCTGCGGGCGCTACTATCGTTTCTACCGAAGATGTATGGCAATCAGATCTTATTCTGAAAGTGAATGCACCACAGGTTAACGATGAAACTGGCGTTGATGAGTTTGAATTGATTAAAGAAGGTGCAAGCCTTGTTAGCTTTATTTGGCCTGCTCAAAATAAAGAGCTGCTAGAAAAACTATCAACGAAAAACATCAATATTATGGCGATGGACTCTGTGCCGCGTATTTCACGTGCACAAGCGCTTGATGCGTTGAGTTCTATGGCTAATATCGCAGGTTACCGTGCGGTTGTTGAAGCGGCTCATGAATTTGGTCGCTTCTTCACTGGTCAAATCACTGCTGCTGGTAAAGTTCCACCTGCTAAAGTATTGGTTGCTGGTGCGGGTGTTGCTGGCCTTGCGGCTATTGGTGCTGCGGGTAGCCTAGGTGCAATTGTTCGTTCTTTTGATGTGCGTCCTGAAGTTAAGGAACAAGTCGAAAGTATGGGTGCTGAATTCCTTGAAGTTGATTTCAAAGAAGACACCAGCACTGGTGACGGTTACGCAAAAGAAATGTCAGATGAATTCAACAAAGCGGCTGAGCGTTTATACGCAGAGCAAGCAAAAGATGTTGATATCATCATTACAACTGCGCTGATCCCTGGTCGCCCTGCGCCTAAATTGATCACCAAAGAAATGGTTGATTCAATGAAAGCGGGCAGTGTGATTGTCGATCTGGCGGCTGCTAATGGCGGTAACTGTGCGTACACTGAAGCTGACAAAGTCGTGACTACACCGAACGGTGTTAAAGTAATTGGTTATACCGATATGGTAGGTCGTCTACCGACGCAATCATCTCAACTATACGGTACTAACCTTGTTAACCTACTGAAACTCCTTTGCAAAGAGAAAGACGGTAACATTAACATCGATTTCGACGATGAAGTGTTACGTGGCCTAACTGTGATCAAAGAAGGTGAGATCACCTGGCCTGCGCCACCGATCAAAGTGTCTGCTGCGCCTCAAAAACCAGCACCAGAAGTTAAACCTAGAGTTAAGATCGAAAAAGAACCAACTTCACCTGTGAAGAAATACGGTTTTATGGCTGCCGGTTTAGCGGCATTTGGTTGGATTGCTAATTACGCACCAGCGGAATTCCTTGCTCACTTTACGGTATTCGTTTTGGCGTGTGTTGTCGGTTACTACGTGGTATGGAATGTAACGCATGCGTTGCATACACCATTAATGTCAGTAACTAACGCTATTTCAGGCATCATCATCATTGGTGCGGTATTGCAGATAGGTCAGGGGATTGGGATTGTTACCTTCCTGGCGTTTATTGCTGTCTTAATTGCAAGTATCAATATATTTGGTGGCTTTATGGTGACCAAACGCATGCTTGAAATGTTCCGTAAAGATAAATAAGGAGTAACACATGTCTGCAGGAATCGTACAAGCGGCATACCTTGTTGCTGCGGTACTATTTATCATGTCTCTTGCTGGGCTTTCCAAGCAAGAAACAGCACGCGCAGGTAACTACTACGGCATCGCGGGTATGGGGATTGCGCTTCTCGCAACAATCTTCGGCCCTGATGCGCAAGGTACTGGCTGGATCATCCTTGCGATGGTTATCGGTGGCGGTATCGGTATGCACCTTGCTAAGAAAGTTGAAATGACAGAAATGCCTGAACTAGTGGCAATTCTTCACAGCTTTGTTGGTTTAGCAGCAGTGCTAGTAGGTTTCAATACTTACATTGATCATGGTGAGCTAACAGGTGCACTACTGAATATTCACCTTGTGGAAGTTTTCCTTGGTGTGTTCATCGGTGCTGTAACCTTCACAGGTTCTATTGTTGCATTTGGTAAGCTACGCGGCATTATTGATTCTAAGTCTTTAATGCTACCTCACCGTCATAAGCTAAACCTTGCGGCCTTGGTTGTTTCTTTCCTTCTTATGCTTTACTTCGTAAACGTAGAAGGTTCGACTTTTGCGCTGGTTGTTGTAACGCTTATCGCATTTGCATTCGGTTACCACTTGGTTGCTTCAATCGGTGGTGCGGATATGCCAGTGGTTGTTTCTATGCTTAACTCATACTCAGGTTGGGCAGCAGCAGCAGCGGGCTTCATGCTAGCGAATGACTTGTTGATCGTAACAGGTGCATTGGTTGGTTCTTCTGGTGCAATTCTGTCTTACATCATGTGTAAAGCAATGAACCGTTCATTCATCAGTGTAATTGCTGGTGGCTTCGGTACTGATGTTCAAGTGTCTTCATCAGATGAAGAGCAAGGCGAACACCGTGAAGCATCAGCAGAAGAAGTTGCTGAAATGCTGAAAGATGCGAAATCAGTAGTTATTACTCCTGGATACGGTATGGCAGTCGCACAAGCGCAATACCCTGTGCATGAAATTACTGACAAACTGCGCTCTCAAGGTGTGAATGTTCGCTTTGGTATTCACCCTGTTGCGGGTCGTCTACCTGGCCACATGAACGTACTGTTAGCGGAAGCAAAAGTACCATACGACATCGTATTAGAGATGGATGAGATTAATGATGATCTGTCTGAAACCGATGTAGTTTTGGTTATTGGCGCGAACGACACAGTTAACCCTGCTGCAATGGAAGATCCAAACAGCCCAATCGCAGGTATGCCTGTACTGGAAGTTTGGAATGCGAAACACGTAATCGTGTTTAAGCGTTCGATGAATACAGGTTATGCGGGTGTTCAAAACCCATTGTTCTTTAAAGAGAACACGCAAATGCTATTTGGTGATGCGAAAGCAAGTGTTGATGAGATTTCAAAACATTTGTAATTGTTGATTCTAGATAAGTCGCGTATTTGAATATACGTTTTAAACGGCCATGACATGAAGATGTTGTGGCCGTTTTTTTAGATTTATAACAAGCCCGCCAGCTTAGCTTTCATATAAGTCGCAATCGTTTTGGCATCTTGAATGGTATTGTTGGCGATTAGTGATTCAAACTTTTCAATACTCATGGTAATGACTTCGATGATCTCATCATCGTCAAGTTCGCCCGTCGCTTTTTGTAATTCTTTAGCCAGAAAAATGTGCTGAACTTCATCACAGAATCCAGGAACAGGTAATAGTTGACCTAAACTAATCCAATTTTTTGCAGCTAACTGTGCTTCTTCTGCTAATTCGCGTTTAGCACAGGCTTCTATTTTCTCGCTATCTTCAAGCGTGCCTGCAGGAAACTCTATAATCCATTGCTTTATCGCAGGGCGGTATTGATTGACGAGTACTAAGTCACCACTTTCTGTCACGGGAATAATGATAACAGCACCTGGGTGTTTAACTGTCGTAAATTGAATTGTCTTACCATCGGGTAATATTTGACTTTCTTCTTCAACAGAAAAACACTTCCATTGGCAAAGTGTTGTTGTTTTCATCGTGCACCCCTTCATGAAAATGTAGCGAATTATATCAAGGCTATGTATGAATTAACCAGTAAGAATGATGGGCAGAAAGGGAAGGATTGACGCTTCATTATTATCCGCGTCAACCTTTTCATCAGTAGCAATGTATTGGTTGGAAGTTAAGAGATAAAGCCAATGAAATAAGGGATGATTAAGGCATTAGCCAGATCGATGAAGAACGCACAAACTAAAGGTACGATAATAAAAGCTTGGTGCGAGTTACCGTATTTTTGAGCGACCGCCGACATATTTGCCATTGCGGTTGGGGTCGATCCCAGTGATATACCACCAAAACCAGCGCAAACAACAGCGGCATCATAGGTTTTCCCCATTAATGGGAAGATAACAAAAATAGCGATACAAACGGCGACAATGAACTGTACGCCAAGAATAACAAATATCGGTCCCGCTAAATCAATGAGCGCCCATAGCTGCATGCTCATCAAAGACATGGCGAGGAATGCCCCTAGGGCGATATCTGCGATGAGTGCTACCGCAGGTTGGCGTGATGGCCAGCGCGTACCTGTTAGGCGAGGATAGGATGCGGGCACTAGATTTGAAATGAGAATACCGGCAAATAAGCAGGTAACAAATAACGGTAGCTCTAAGCCTGCTGATGCAACTGCTTTGTTTAGGATTGCGCCTAAGATAATACAAATGTGGATAGCTAACACAGCATCAAGAAAATCATAGGCGTTGATCCGAGGTTGCGGCTCGGACTGCTTCATACCTATATCCATTTCTTCGTCTTTAGCTGGGGTGAGGTTATGCTTATTAATCAAAAATTTTGCAATTGGCCCCCCCATAATACTGGCTAGGATCAAGCCGAATGTTGCGCTGGCAATACCAATTTCCATTGCGGTATCTAAATCAAACGCTTCGCCAATTTTAGGCGCCCAAGCGATAGCTGTGCCGTGTCCACCAATCAAAGATACCGTCCCACTCAGCAACCCAAATGCTGCAGGTTGGCCGAGTAAAGTCGCGATACCAATACCCGTGATGTTTTGAATTAACATGTAGCCGATAGTAATGGAGAGCAGAATGATGAGCGGCTTACCGCCTTTGAATAAATCAGCAAGGCTGGCATTAATACCGATAGTGGTGAAGAAATACACCAATAATAAGTCACGTGCTGCCAGTTCAAACTGTACATCGATATTGGTAGCGTAGTGTAAGATAGCAAAAGCAATTGAAATCAAAATGCCACCAGATACAGGTTCGGGAATACTGAACTCGCGTAGCCAGTAACTGGCCTGGGTTAATCGTCGTCCAATGAACAACACAATAATACCCAATGTGACAGCCAAAAATGATTCGATGTGGAGTACACCGTCGATATAGTTCATTTCACCTCCTGAAAGCTGATATCCAGTTTGCAAACAATATGTTAGTTGTTGCCTATCAAATTATCGTAGCGGGGTTATGTAACGACATCCAGTTCAGTGAAGTAATGTTTGTACAATAATTAAAAACTGACGGTAATGTCGCATTTAGGAGGGTGTTTTGTGGAAATTATCCTGAAGATAAATCTTATGCCAATCTAACTAAGTGACTGTTCGTTCTTGTTGGTTAAAATCCCCCGAACGCTTACTTACCAGATTGGTATTAGGCTATTGCTGTTTGCAGGTGGCGCTAGTCATTGTGATGCCATAAAGCGAGGTACGCATCATATCAATGCGTACCTCGGTAACTTTACTCGCTCACTGCAATTTGGTTTTTGCCCCAGCTTTTGGCGCGAAGTAGGGCGCTGTCTGCTTTTATATAGTCATAGCAGAACTCTTGGTATTCGACCTGTGTTAAGCCTATGCTGATGGTGACCTGTAACTTTTCACCTGAATCGAGTTCTAAAGACCAACTAGATAGTACCTCGTTTAACCGAGAGGCCAGCTCTTCTGCTTGCTTAATATCAGTTTCAGGGAGTAATAAGCAAAACTCTTCCCCTCCAATACGTGCGATATGATCACTTTGGCGGCAATGTTCTTGCAAGCATTTAGCTATCATCATCAAGACTTTATCACCTGCTTTTAAACCAAAGCGGTCATTAATTTCTTTTAGGTTGTCGATGTCGATCAGGGCCAGTGAAAAGTCACGTAAATAACGCTTACTTCGTGCCGCTTCACTCTGATAAATAGGTATTAGACCTTGGCGATTATGTAAACCTGTTAAGAAGTCAGTTGACGCGGTTTTTTTCACCAGTTCAATCGCTTCATTTCGGTGACGCGCCAGTAAGTATGAAAGGATCAGAACGATAGAGTAAGCACTTATATTCTGAAGTGCTTCAGGTATTTGAATATGTTTCTCGGCCATCGACTCGACACTTAGCACCATATAAAGAATGCCAAACAGAGAGCTATACCACCAAGCTGTTTTGGTGCTTAAGGAAAAAAAGCAAAGTAGCGGAATAGTCAGCCCGATAGTATGACAAATGTCATTTTTACCTTGGATTATAAAGCCAAGTGCACATGCTGTCGTGGTGAAAAATATAAGCACCCATACCAGTAAATAAGGGTTAATATTTTTTCGATTAACGCACATTAATACGTAGCAGAGTAACGCACCTGTTAGTGCTGATAAGGTGAAAGCACTATTCACATCAGACACAAAGTAGCTAAAAGCAATAATGGTGCAGATGATCCCTGAAGCGGGGAAAAGAACGGTGAGTTGCTTCTGTAGGGTCTGCTTACTTAATTCTATGTACGCAAAATTGGGGGATTTAAGCTGATTGCTCTTGATAGAAACTGACATATATCTCTAACTTCCATGTAACTACGTGAATGAAAATCTTCTCATCATGTGAAGAACGTCACTAGAATAAGCAGCAAATTGTGCGATGTCCAATAGTTATATGAAATAAGTGGACTAAATTGATTTGGCATAAGAATGGATTTTATCCACTATTGAGTCAATGCTAATTTATCAATTACGGCTTGTATGGTTACTACGTAAACCATTAATACTTTAGGGGTATTGGTTGGGGCAGGCTGCTCTACGAAATGACTCGTATTTTGACGTTACAATGCCACAGTATGAAACTTGCGACTCATGGTTATATTATCAGCTTAAAGTCACTTACATTTTTATAAGTATTCAGAAATAGCGTACAATAGTGACAGTATTTTTTTGTTTGAATCTAAAGAACAAACAGCGTAATCAAGGAGAACGCCATGCGCGTATTAGTTACTGGTGGTATGGGTTACATAGGTAGCCATACTTGCGTACAGATGATTGAAGCAGGGATGACCCCAATCATCTTAGATAACTTATACAACAGCAAATCATCAGTACTTGATCGTATTGAAGCATTGACTGATGTTCGCCCTGCTTTTTATCAAGGCGATATTCGAGATCGTGCTTTTCTTGATGCTGTTTTTAAAGAAAATGATGTTGAAGCCGTTATTCACTTCGCTGGCTTAAAAGCTGTTGGTGAGTCGGTTGAGAAACCACTTGAATACTACGATAACAATGTTCATGGCACGTTAGTGCTGGTTGAAGCGATGCGTGCTGCTGGTGTAAATAGCTTGATTTTCTCATCGTCAGCAACGGTATATGGCGATCCTGCGTCTGTGCCTATCACTGAAGATTTCCCTACTAGCGCGACGAACCCTTATGGCCGTAGTAAGTTAATGGTAGAAGAGTGTTTGACTGATATTCAGCATGCTTACCCTGAAATGAGCATTACCTTGCTACGTTACTTTAACCCAGTAGGTTCTCATAAGTCGGGCACCATGGGCGAAGATCCACAAGGTATTCCAAATAACTTGATGCCGTTTATTTCTCAAGTGGCGGTTGGTCGTCGTGAGTCTTTAGCGGTATTTGGTAATGATTACCCAACAGTTGATGGCACGGGTGTACGTGATTATATTCACGTTGTCGATTTAGCTGACGGTCACCTTGCAGCGTTAAACTACAAAGGTAAAGATGCGGGTTTGCATATCTACAACCTAGGCACGGGTAATGGTAGTAGCGTATTAGAAATGGTCGATGCTTTTGCCAATGCATCGGGTGTTGAAGTGAAATACCATATTGCTGACCGTCGTCCTGGTGATATTGCTGAGTGTTGGGCCGATCCTGCAAAAGCGAAAGCTGAATTGCACTGGGAAGCAAAACACACAGTAGAAGATATGACAGCCGATACATGGCGCTGGCAGTCAACCAATCCGAATGGTTACCCTGACGCATAAATAGGTAATCGCCATTGAGTTGGTGAAGATATTGATGAATAAAAAAAGCAGCCTCGGCTGCTTTTTTTGATCCTAACGGCGCAAGATACTTCTATTATTTGGCATCTTTTGCGTTAGCTTCAAGAAACGCCATGACTTCTTCGCGTTCTATCGGGTTTAAACCTGCCCGAGGGAACATACTTTTGGTAATGCCGTGCCATTGTGTTTTTGTATATTGTTTTGGGTCTTTGGCCGAGTGACACATAGTACAGCGCTGATAGAACAATTCTTCACCAATACTTTGCTTAGTATCCGCTCCTGTTGTGTGTTGATTTGCTAAGGTCGTCGCGACTGTATCAATACGGACGTCGGTATCAAGCGTCACAATTTTTGGTGGTTCAAATGCTAAGTTTGATGATTCAGGGTCACGGCAGCGTTGAATATAGGCTAAGCAAGTATTGGCACTGGTGGCCTGGCTCAAATCACTCGATGCCTGACTTGAGGTTAATACATTGATTGAACCACCGTTACAACGTCCCTGGCTATCGAACTGTAGCCATGCCCCTTCTTCTAAACTGATCACACCAGGCATGACTTTATCTGACACTTTGGCGCCTGCAATCACTCGTCCGCGTTTATTAAAGATCTCAACTAACTGGCCTGATCGAATACCGTGTCTTTGAGCATCCATATCGTTAATGAGAACATATTGACGACCTTGTACATTTTCATACTTACGAACATCCGAGTTCGCTAATTGTGAGTGTACGCGCATATAAGGGTGCGGGCTAACGACATGTACTTGATTTGGTTTTGCATTACCTAAATACTCGAACGGTTCTAAAAACGTTGGCATTGGAGGGCAATCTTCGACTTCAAAGTTAGCAATGTCTTGGCAATAAAGCTCGATTTTTCCTGAGGTGGTATGAAGCGGGAAGCCATCAGGATCTTGATAAAAATCGCCATGTCTTACCCAGTGATTTGCTTGTGGTGGGACAGGTAACATGGCTACGCCAGTCTGCCAGAACTCATCAAAGGGAAGTGTAGCGGACGAGGCTTTGTATGCACGCTTTAAAATGGCATCGAATGATAATCCGTCGGTAAATTTCTCTGCAACATTAAATATTTCAGCGAGTTTGCGGAATATTTCAAAGTCATCAAGGCTTTCCCCGTAAGGCTGAATTACTTGGCGCATAGCATAAATTTTATCGTTGCTGTAAGTGCCACCAGAGGAAAGATCATCTCGCTCTAAGGTGCTGGTTGCTGGCAGTACGATATCGGCATAACGCGATGAGGCACACCACCATGGGTCTTGGCAGACGAAAATTTCAACTTTATGGTTAAGCGCTGCGATTAACTCGTTAGTATCTTGTTGGTGCGATAATAAATTATTACCTGCGTTGTACACCATTTTGATGTCAGGGTAGCTATATTCAATACCGTCTCGGGTAAATTTTTTACCAGGGTTCATGAGCATTTCGGAAATGCGAGAAGCAGGGCAGGTGGCACTAACAGGGTTTTTTCCTTGCGATAACCCCATCGGAAGCGCTTTGCCTGATTGTGGCATACCGCCATTACCGTAGTGCCAACTAAAACCGACCCCTTCACCCGGTTTGCCAATTTTACCTAACATGGCTGCAAAGTTAATGATTGCCCAGTGGGTCATCTCACCGTGATTTGCTCGTTGTAATGACCAGCCCGCAGCAAACTGAGTCTTACTTGTCGCAAATCTTTCAGCCATTGCTTTTATGTTTTCTGCAGATACACCCGTGATATTCGCCGCCCACTCTGGTGACTTAATAACCCCATCATCTTTTCCCATGAGGTGATCGATGTATTTGTCAGCGCCCACTGTGTAGCGTTCGAGGTAAGCAGTATCGTGCAGGCCACTAACGTAAATGTGTTGTGCCATGGCTAAAAATAGCGCGGTATCTGTGTTTGGAACTATCTTTACCCACTCGGCATTGAGTTCGTCATCTGTGCGCGTGCGCTGTGGGTTAATAGAAATAAACTTTATGCCTTTGTCTGCAAACTGCTTCCAATGTGTATACATTTGGTGATCGGCAACGCGGAATTCAATACGGTTATTTTTCCAAGGGTCACAACCAATCAGGACAAATGTTTCGGTATGCTCCTCAATAACTGGCCATGCCGTTTGTGGCGAATAGACTTCCATATCACCAATGACGTGGGGCAGGATCACTTGTGACGCACCGCCAGAGTAATCGCCTGTTGTTGTACTTTGGCCACCGATCAAATTGAAGAAACGGCCTTGTAAAACTTGAGGTCGCATTAATCCTGCGTGTGACCAACCACCATAAGAGCTACTGAAAATCGCTTCATTGCCATGATTTGTGGCTGTAGTTTGAATGGCATCTGCAACAAGAGAAAGTGCGGTTTCCCAGCTAACGCGAACAAAAGGTTCTTTACCGCGCAAGTGTGGCTTATTGTCACCTTTAGGATCTGCGAGATAAGAGGCTCTTACCATAGGGTATTTAACGCGTGTCTTATCGTAAACGCGGCCTATCAAACCTTCAGTCAACATTTCAGTCGGCATTGCATCTATTTCTTTTCGTGGCTGAATGCCGACAAGCACTCCCGCTTTGACGATTGCGTTAAAAGGTCCCCAGTGGCTGGCATGTGGGATGACTTCGATATCTTCATCATCAAAGAATTTTGAGGCAGGGTAAACCATTAAGCCACCCCCTGCGGCAACGGCCGTAGCAATGGAGGTTTTTAAAAAGTTACGTCGAGAAATAGCCATCTTACATTCCGTATTATCAGGTGTTTATCAGTGCTTAATGAGTTGATAAACAAAGCAATGCCACATCATAAACCCTTAAAGGGGTATTTTAAATGTCTGTTTTTGTTGTGTGAGTTAGAAAATGGAAATGGTTACGGATTTTGTGTGTTTTAGTAGCTAATGGTGGCTTTTTTGACGGCGTTGGCAGCATGTTTGAATGATGAGTAAAATCTAAAAGAATGATTTCATTTTTGGTCGGCATCGTTGATGGCTGATAACTTATCAGAATGTATATTAAGTTTTATTTATCGAGATACACGTAAATAATCTGACGGAATAAGATCCGTTTCTATTTAATTTGAATTAAACATTTATTAGCATAATAAGATTTGTTACTTCTAAAGAATAGGGCATAAAAAAGTGCAACTTCAAGAGAAGTTGCACTTGGATAGGAATTGGTAGTTCTGTTTAATTAAAGGTGATTTAATCAACCTTAGTAGTAAACAATACCTTCACCTTGAGTAATTAACGTACCAGCTTCGTTACGTGTAATACGATCTAAATCGAATAGAGAACCGATAGCGGCATTACCACGACCTGAGTTTACAAATTGACATACCGCATCAATCTTAGGACCCATAGAACCCGCTGGGAAGTTAAACTCAGCTAGGCCAGCTGGCGTTGCTTGTTTCATTTCAGCTTGGTCTTCTTTACCGAAGTTACGGTAAACTGAGCCGTCAGTTAGAATGATAAATAGGTCAGCATTGATTTTTTCTGCTAGTAATTCAGCCGTTAAATCTTTATCGATAACACACTCTACGCCTGTACCAACACGGTTGTCATCGAAGCAAACTGGAACACCGCCGCCGCCACAAGCAATAACTAGGTTGCTTGCTTTAAGCAGTGTTTCAACTTGTTGAAGTTCAACGATATCTTTAGGTTTTGGTGATGGAACAACGCGGCGGAAGTAGTCACCATCTGCTTTAAACATCATGTCAGATGAAGCCATGATTTCTTTTGCGCGTTCTTCTGTGTAAACAGGGCCAACAAATTTAGTTGGATTAGCAAAAGCAGGATCTTCTTTGCTTACCTCTGTTTGCGTGACAAGTGTAGCAATAGCAAGGTCACGGTCAACGTTACGAAGCTCTTGTTGAAGCATGTAGCCAACCATGCCACAAGTTTGTGAACCTAATACATCCATTGGGTATGGTGTAGTTTCAGGTGAATACTCTTGGTACGCTGAGTTTTGTTCCATTAATAGGCCAACTTGTGGGCCGTTACCGTGAACAACAACAATTTCATGCTCTTTAGCAATTGCAGCAATGCTTGCGGCTGCTTTTTTAATATTCTCACGTTGGTTTTCAGCGGTGAGTGCTTGGCCACGAGCTAATAAGGCATTACCGCCTAAAGCTAATACTATACGCATATGATCATATCTCTCTGATTATTTAATTATTATATATTTTTGATTAAATTAACTCTGGAGGTAACCAGGTTATTTATATCGGGTCGTAGAATAATCATTAAGTGGCTGAAATGTTTACCGCCTTAATGTGGGGGTAGAATAAGAAAAAAAAGCACGGTGAAATGTGATAAAACTCTAACTATCATAGTACTAGCAAATGCCATTGAATAATCAAGAATGATAAGCAACGAGTAATTATCCACGTAATTGAGTAAATGTAATTAACAGTAAGCTCATTATATACTTTTGATTCGTCAGGAATGCATAAACTGCCATTTGAAAATTGAGCGAGTTTGTATGTTTTGTTTGGAAAGTGTCGGGTGGGTCACAATATTCACAGGCTGTGAATGGAAATTAAGCACTTAGCGCGTATCTGCTATGTTTATAAGTAGTAGGAATACGCAGCTTAACGCTTTGTAACGCACTCAGGCTTTACAGTGTGTTCAAATCGCGGAACAATAGGCGTGCATTGATATTAAATAACGTTTGTAAGGCACTATGACTGAGAAAAAATCAAATCCATTGCTAGAGATTGTGTTTAATGTTGTGATTCCATCAGGGATCCTCATGAAGCTCAGTGGTGACGAGTACCTTGGCTCTGTTGGGGCGCTAGTGATTGCTCTGGCTTTTCCGATAGCATTCGGCGGCTATGAGCTTGTACGTTTCCGTAAGTTCAATTTCATCTCCTTATTAGGCTTTGTGAGCGTATTATTAACGGGTGGCATTGGTTTACTCGAGCTAGACACGAAATGGCTGGCAGTAAAAGAGGCACTTATTCCAGGTTTGATTGGTGTAGGTGTATTTATCTCAACATTTACTAAGTTCCCTGTTGTGAAGAAGATGATTTTCAACGACACGGTACTGAACTTAACTGAAATCAACCAGCGCTTGATGCAAAATGGGCAGCAAGCTGATTTCGAACGTTGCTTAACAAATTCTAACTACTTGTTTGCTAGCACATTTGTATTTTCATCTATCATGAATTACGTATTAGCTACTTGGATAGTAACAAGTCCGGCGGGGACTACAGCTTTTAATGAAGAGCTTGGCCGCATGACACTGTTAAGCTACCCAATGATTGCCATACCATCGATGATCATGATGATGGGGATCTTCTATTTTGTGTGGCGCCAAATTCGCAGTATGACGCAAATGGAAGCTGCGCAGATATTTAAAGCGCAGTAATTGTTGTTGCTAAGCAAAAAGCGCCGAAGGGCGCTTTTTTTGTATTTTTATTTTGTGAAAGGCAGCTAAATATCTGGATTATTACGGATCCTGACATAGCGAGCAAAGCGTGGAATCCCGTTTTCTGTGAGGCCGTTATAACGATAGTTCACTGTCGTCCCGATCTTTGGTGGTGACTGGCGTTCTGTATCTTTAAAACCACTGCCAATTTTGAACTTGATATTGTCGGGAGTCATAACCCAAATTGCCCCCATCATGCCGCTATATTTTCCTTTACCTTCTTCATAGCCAATAACTTTAGCTTCAGCATCTTGGTAGCGTTTCAACTTTAAAAGTTGCTCGCTTCGGCCGAACTGGTACAAGTTATCTTTATGATGGATCATCAAACCTTCGCCTCCAGAATTTGATGTCGTATCCAATATTTTTTCTAATTCATTTAGATCGCCGACTTCAAATTGTTCGATCACTTGAAGGTGGGGGTGATTTAGCGCTGTGATGGATTCGTTTAGCATGGTGTAGCGTTGGGAAAATGTCATGTCTGGAGTGGGTGTGTCGTACACCATAAAGCTGACTCTGAGCCATGACTCTTCATTAGGCGTGGTATCGAGAACTGTTCTAGCGACATGCTGGAAACCGCCGCGACCAGCCCATAGCTCACCGTCTAGTGGAATGGTTGGGAATTGGTCTGTAAACCAATCAGGAGCATTGAGCTTGTTACCAGAGCGGGTGACGAAGCCTTTTCCATTCCAAAATGCGCGAATACCGTCTAATTTTTCGCTGATCAAGTACTCATTGATAGAGTCTTCTAACTGGTGCTTATTTTGTACACTTGTTAAGAGTAAATCTTTGGCTTGCATAATGGCAGGTGCGGGATCATGCGCCAATAAAGGAAAAGACAAGGTTAACGCGAGAGCAATAGGGGTTATTTTCATACCAGATCTCAAGCAGTAAAAGCCAATAGATGTTACCTATGCTAGTGGAAATTAGCGTAGATATTGGTTTTTATGCTCATAGTGGTATATGGGCTGCTTTTTTAATTTAGTCTCATATAAAAATGAGTATAAATTGGAGCAAAATAGAAGGAAATTGGTATTCATGCTGAGCTGCGTTAGAATCCCATGCCAATTGGGGATCATACAAAAAGAAAAGCTAACAGTAACAGTGTTAGAAAATACAGGTTGACTATGCAAGTAACAAAGCTAGGTATTCAAGCGTTTCTAAACAAGAAAAATATTGAGTTTACCTTTCGTAATTATTTTATTCATGTCATGAGCTTCATGGCGTTGGGGTTATTTTCATCACTTCTTATTGGGTCAATTTTAAATACGATTGGTATTAAGTTTGGCGTTCCCATTTTATCTGACACACTGTGGCCAATTGCAAAACAAATGACAGGCCCTGCAATTGGTGTTGCGATAGCGTACGCACTAAAAGCGCCACCATTAGTGCTTTTTTCGGCAACAACAGCAGGTGCTGCGGGTGCTGCAATGGGGGGGCCTGTTGGTGCTTATATTGCGGCAGTGGTGGCAACGGAGTGCGGTAAGCTAGTAGCAAATGAAACTAAAGTCGATATATTGGTCACACCTGCCGTAACTGTAACTGTTGGGGTGCTTGTTGGTAGCTGGGTAGGACCACATGTCGGCGAATTAATGGATGGTCTGGGCAATATCATCATATCTGCTACTCAGTTACAGCCGCTGCTAATGGGCGCTGTTGTCGCCGTATTAATGGGGATGGCATTAACTTTACCGATTAGTAGTGCGGCTATTGCGATCATGCTGAGTTTGAATGGCTTGGCTGCGGGTGCGGCGACTGTCGGGTGTTGTGCACAAATGGTGGGTTTTGCCGTAATGAGCTTTAGAGAAAACCGTTGGGCAGGGCTTGCGGCTCAAGGTATAGGAACATCTATGCTTCAAATGCCTAATATCATCCGCAACCCTAAAATTTGGTGGCCGCCTATTATTACGTCAGCAATTTTGGGCCCAGTAGCAACGCTAATCTTTACCATGGAAAATACACCATTAGGTGCAGGTATGGGGACATCGGGCTTTGTTGGTCAAATTCAAACCTACATTGCGATGGAAGGGACTGGCTTAGCGGATGGTGAGATTTATAAAGCAATCCTAATGATGCATATTGTCGCTCCTGCGGTTATTACACTCGTGATTGCAGAAATGATGCGCAAAATAGGCTGGATTAAGCCTGGCGACTTAACTTTAAATCTCTCTAGTAAATAATTCTGACCAAACTATTTAGCTGCTGTCATCGGATGGCAGCTAAGTGCCTCACTGATAGCCCACATTGATAAAATGCATCCGCTTGAACCTTATCAGCCACAAAAGATAAGTGTGAATCCATTCCATCCATGCTTAAACGTGTCTTGTTTCCTCTGGTTTTAAATACATCAATAAATGTAACGGCATTACTCGAAGGCGCAGCTAGCGTTGTTGCATAAATCGGGGCATTACCAAGGTCTTTATAAAGGCGATGGCTAACGGGGTAGTCTTGATTGGCATACCAATTATTTAATTTGGTTGCAGATTGGCGAAGAAAACCTTGAGTCTCTTCTGCAAAAGCATGACGGTGAAATACGGTTACCGATGCTTCTTCATTGGCTGATAGACTTAATAGCAGCACAATGTCTTGTTGGTTACGTTCTTCATTCACCGTTAAAAAACAGGTGTTACCTTGCTGGTGGTAACTCGAATTTTCAAGTAATGGTGTTGAGAATGCTGATACGGTTAAGAATAAAAGTGGAGTAACCATTACTTGCCTCCTTGAGCATTAATAATATCGCAGTGCGAAATGTGTCTTCATGACTTGAATGTAGTGAGCTTTAGCTGAGAAAGATGTCTTACAGACTGGATTACGTTAGCCTGAGATATCGTCTTAATAATTGGACAGGTAAAATTACGGAAAGTGCAGTGATAAAATTGATAATGTACTGACATATCACACAATCTAACTGATATGATTAGTCATAGAGCAGGCTGGAATGTGAAGAAGGTAACTATGCCCTCAGAAATGCAAAATGGAAGTACGACGTCATCATTGGTAATAGCGGCACTTGTTGGCTCTGTGGTTGGCTTTATTTTAGCAACCGCAGTTTGGCAACGTGAACAACGTCCAACAACGGAACAATATCAACGAGCGGTTGATAAAAATCAGCAGTTAGAAAGTAAACTCACAGAGCTTAAAGCGCGTTATAGTGAGCTTGAAACACAGTCCTCGCTCGATAAAGAGCAGTACAATACCAAGCTTGAAATGGCGAATGCAGAATTAGAGCAACAGAAAAAAGAATTTGATGCACAGCTTGTAACGCTGAAAAAACAACAAAAAAAAATGACGGTTACTCAGAAAAAGCTAGATACAAAAGTTGTTGCTTTAAAAACAACAGCAGAAAAGCAGAAAGTTGTTCTGGATAACTCAAAAGCGCTTTATCAGCAACAGTTGAAGCTACAAAAACAAGTCGATGATGCGAAGCTTGATGTGAAAAAGGCCCAAGCTGTTGCTAAAGAAGCAAAGAAAGCGTGTGACGAATTTAAAAGCGGAACAAGCTGGGACTGGGTATCAGAAGCGGATTGCACAAAATACGAAGCTAAATTGGACATTGTAGAAGGTGAACAAGCTAAGCTCAGCGCGTTAGAGGCAGAGTTAGATGTGCTAAACCGTAAGATCGAAATAGCGTTACCCAAATAGGTGTCACGTTTACGCGCGTATTGAATTTTTGATGAGAAAGGTGGGTTAATCCCGCCTTTTTTGTAACTGTATAACAAGGATTGCATGTGAAAGAGAATCTATTTGCCCAAATACCTAGCGCGTTACCCCACGAGGTTTTCGATGATTTAGTTAAAGCCCCTAACGTACGGATCGAGCGCATTGTGTCAAAAGGCCATACTACGCCAGATGGTGATTGGTATGATCAAGAACAGAATGAGTGGGTAATGGTCGTAAAAGGGCAGGCGAAGCTGCTTTTTAAGGAAGGTATGGTAGAAGTTAATTTACAGGAAGGTGATCACATTAATATAAAAGCCCATCAGCACCATCGTGTATCTTGGACTGATCCAACACAAGAAACGGTCTGGCTTGCTGTCTTTTATTAATCATCTAGTGCTGATAAATAAAAGGCTTACTCATTATCCATGACGATAATCGAGTAAGCCTCTGTTAGCGGTTAAATGTTCAATGTGCCAGTGGTCAGTAAAACAATAGCGGAACCCGCCATGAGGGTGAGAGTTATCGCGCCTAACCATTCCCCTTTACCATTTAGTAACGCTTGCTTACGCTCTTTACGTGTCCAAAATAGGACTAATAATCCTGGGAAGTAAAGCAGGGCAACCAGTAGCAAATAATCCAAACCCGCCGCATAAATTAGCCAAGTGCCATAAATGGTCGCAATTGCGCTGGCAAGTAGATCCCAACGCTGTGCGCTGCGGTTACCTTGGTAGCAATTGTTCTTTAAAGCCACTTGTAGGCCGTAAGCCGCCGAAAGACCATAAGGGATTAAGATTGATGATGTTGCGATATTAACCAAGGTTAGATACGTACTTTCACTAAATAACGTCATGATTAAGAAGGCTTGCACCCCGATTGTAGAGGCAGTTAACGCAGCAATTGGTGCGCCATGGCTATTTTCGCGAGCAAACCATTGAGGAAATAAACCTTGTTTGGCAGCGACCATGGGCGCTTCAGCCGTTACAACAGTCCAGCTGAGTAAAGCGCCACACACGGAGACAATAAGGCCAATATTGATCAGCCATGCACCCCATGGTCCGACAATGTGCTCCAATATTAATGCCATCGATGGGTTATTCAGTTCAGCAAGCTCTTGTTGCGTCATTACGCCAAAAGCAAACAGTGTCACCGCAACATATAAAACTAGCGCAACAAGCAGAGCAATAATGGTCGCTTGACCAATGGCTTTACGACTTTGTGCTCGGCCTGATAATACCACTGCACCTTCAATACCAATGAATACCCATAGCGTGATTGACATGGTATAGCGGACTTGGTCCACAACATTGCCTAAACCATTGTTATTTTGCGCCCAAATATCCATGCTGAATTTATCAACATTAGCGGCAAGTACAGCAAAGGCTAAAAAAGCACAAAGCGGGACTAATTTCGCAAAAGTAACCACAATATTAACTAATGCGGCTTCTTTTACGCCTCGTGTCACAAGGTAGTGCATTAACCAAATTAGCACTGTTGCACCCAGCATGGCTTGCCACGTATTTCCTGAGCCAAATAAAACATTACCCGGAGAATCAGTAAAGTAGCCAATTGCACTGAATACAACAACTGCGTAAGACGTATTTGCTAATAGCGTATTTAGCCAGAAGCCCCAAGCAGAATTAAAACCGAGAAAATCCCCAAAACCAGCTTGGGCATATGCAATGACACCGCCGTCTAGGTCGGGTTTTCGAATAGAAAGGCTGTAAAAAACGCGCACTAAACCTAGCATACCAATACCAGTAATAAGCCAGCCGATCATGACAGCACCAGGCCCAGCGCCTGCAGCCATGTTTTGCGGCAAACTGAAAATACCAGCACCGACCATAGTGCTCAAGACTAGTGCGGTGAGAGCGCCCAGTCCTAATTTATTATTCATTATGAGTTTTAGCTTTTTAATAGATGCTATTAAGCCTAGTAGTAAACATCAGAGTAACGTGTAGTTATTCATACTGGTGGTAAAGGTGAAGAAAGAAGATTGCACCAAGATGTCTATCTATTAACTATAGCGATAGAGTAAATTGGCAGTAACGATAGAGGATTGTCGTATAAACATCAATTTCAAGATGATGGTTTGCTGAATATATCTTCGCTTTTTATGGTTTTATTTTCGCTGGGGAGTGATTGAATCGATTTGGGTGCAGGGCAAAGGATACAAATGATGCCAATGAAGCGAAGCAAGCTCAGTGATAAAGCCCTGAGCATTGCTATTTACGGCTTTAAAAAGCAACGCGACGTGCTAGTGCTGAAGGGTACTGGCGCTGTTCTGCTAATGCCTCGGCAAAGCCTTCGACCTGCGTCAATGTGAGGTTCTGTGTAACAGGAAAATCAGCCTCAAGTGAACACGACTCCCTTTTGGCAATAAGTTCAAGCGATTGCAGCTTTTCGACAACAGCATCCGCAGCAGAAAGGGCCGAAGAGGCTTTCACTATTTCAGTTCTCGCATAATTAATGCCA
Organism: Photobacterium kagoshimensis; assembly: GCF_050337045.1. Classification (NCBI taxonomy): domain Bacteria; kingdom Pseudomonadati; phylum Pseudomonadota; class Gammaproteobacteria; order Vibrionales; family Vibrionaceae; genus Photobacterium; species Photobacterium kagoshimensis. Next base: position 245,681 of record NZ_JAKJSO010000015.1, read on the forward strand.
TCAAAACTAATATCAGCAGCGCGTAATGAAGCATCTTGCCCTGGTATTTGTTGTGCGCCAAATAGCGGTTTACCACCGACGGTTGCCGTTGAAAACGCAGGTACAAACTGTGACATGTGGTTAATTGCCCGTGAGCTTCTTAGTTCAACTTCTTCTTGTTGCCATGTTTGGGTGAGCTTTTTAATAAAAGGAGCTCCCAATTCTGGCTGTGCATTGGTTGACGTGGAATGTACTAACCCCTTGTTAAATAAGGTGATGTCTTCTGTCATCCCATGCAGTTGAAAGTAACCATCAGGGTAGGGGGTTAACTGCGCCATGCCATTTGGGGTGCCGCGTTCACCATGGAAAATGACCTCAGGCCATGTGCCTTGGCTATTTTCCCAGTGAGTGACATAAGCCGCTTTGAATTCCACCATACGCTCACGAGGCAACTGAGCAATATTATCTAATGTACCCGTCCGGTAACCGCAGGCATTGATCAGGTAATCAACTTGTTCAATGTCTGCAACCCAGTCTTTTAACTTGGTATTAAACCGCTGGTAGTGAATATCCCACTGTTGAGTAGAGGTATTCTGCTCTAGGTGATTCACTTTTGCGCCAGTCAACACGTGACAGGTAGGCAGTTTAGATAGTGCCAGTGACGCTGTAGCGGCGATACGAAATACACTCAATCCATACTCTTGGACTAATACCAGTGGGTACTTAAATTCATCAAGATTGAGGTTTTTTGCTACTGGGATCATCCAGTCGTCAAGCGTTGAAGGTACAGTTGGTAATGCTTTAGATGCCAGCATGGTTAAGGTCGCTTGATCATAAAGCTTGAAGTAATCGCATGGTTCACCGAGTACTTTATTTCTCACATCGTCTTTAACTAAGCATTGGTATCTCTGCTGAAGCAGCTTAAGCCGCGGTATGAGTGCATCGGGTTCGCCATCGTCACGTGTTGGTACCGCGATGACAGTAGGTCGAACATTGGCTGTGTGCGAAAAGACTCTGAGTGTATCGATTGATTGCTTCAACAAATCTAAGCATTGTTGGTCGGAGATTTCACGGTATAGATTACCACCCGCGTGTAAGTGACAAATTGGAGGACCATTAACAAGTGAAGTACCTTCTTCAAATAACACAACGTCGATACCAATTTCAGCGAGACGTAATGCGATAGTTGCCCCTGCAACGCCACCGCCAACAATGCCAACTTTTGTAGGTGCTTTGCTGTTATTTGTATTGTTCATAATCATTGGGTAATAACAATCAATCCGAAAAATCGAGAGGCTATTCTACTTAGCCAAAACAGGTATTGAAACAGTTAGAGTGTGAACGTTTGCCTTTTAGTTAAACAGTTGACGAAATAAGGTGCATTTTAAGCAGGTGTTAAGCGTCACAATACGCGCTTCGATGACCTTATTGTGCAGCTTATGACGAAGGTTAACGTGAATAAAGGGTAGCTTTGTATGAAAACGTAAGAAAAGTACCCACTTGAAGGGAATTTAGCGAGACCAAGTAACAATCTACTGATAGTATTGCCACACTAAAATAAGTTTAAAAAGCGCTCCATAAGCCAAATGCGTACCTATAGACAGATTTATAGCTAAGAATTGCATGACATCGAACCTACAATGATGGGTAATGTTTACATTTCATAAATCTGTAAGCCCTAACGAGGTTAAATCAGCGTCGTATTACACTGCATAATAGTGTACGTAGGTAACAAGAAGCGCACGGAGTGAGTATGACACCGTCAGTATTAATATGTGATGACTCCGCATTAGCCAGAAAGCAAATGGCGCGCGCTTTACCAAGTTCGTTGAATGCCGAAGTTACCTTTGCTGTGAATGGCCTTGATGCCCTAAAACAGCTGCAACAAAAACAATTTTCGTTGATGTTCCTTGATCTTACCATGCCAGAAATGGACGGGTATCAAACGCTGCAAGCGATCCAAGAACAAGGCATCGATATCAAAGTGATTGTGGTTTCTGGTGACATCCAGCCGCAAGCGCAATCTCGTGTGAAAGCACTAGGTGCTATCGACTTCTTAAAAAAACCTGTTGATAAAGCCCACATAAAAACATTAATGCAGGAGCTACTACCGCCACCTGCTGAATTTGATTTTGATGCACCCATCTCGCGTACCGCTATTCCAGCACTGCGTCGTCGTGATATTTATCTTGAAGTCGCCAACGTGGCTATTGGCCGTGCCGCTGATTCGTTAGCACGCCACTTCGATGTGTTTGTAAATTTACCACTACCAAACGTGAACGTGTTTGAAGTGAGCGAACTCCATATGACCATGCGTCATCTGGCTAGTAACAGCAATATGTCTGGAGTATGCCAAGGGTTTAGTGGGGAAGGGATTGCAGGTGAAGCGCTGGTTCTACTCAGTGACTCTAGTGTTAGCGAAGTCATGCAGTTGATGCAATATCCAGAAGATAGCGGGCAAGATTTTGAGTTAGAGCTTCTAATGGATGTCAGTAATATCCTAGTAGGCTCATTCTTGAAAGGGCTAGGGCAGCAGGCTGAAGTGAAGTTCTTCCAAAGCCACCCTGTACTGCTTGGTAAGCATCAGCCAGTCGATTCTTTTATCGATCAAACATCAGGAAACTGGCGACGAACGATGACGTTCGAAGTGAGTTACTGTATTGAAAACACAAATATCAAATGTGACATGTTGCTGATGTTTGTTGATGAATCACTGCCACTGCTTGATAACAAGCTGTCTTACTTATTGGACGAGGATTAAAGAATGCTGTCGCTACCCGCTGAATTCGAGCAGTTTCACTGGATGGTCGACATGGTTCAGCATGTTGATCTTGGCTTGGTTGTGCTTGATCGTGAATACACCATCCATGTTTGGAATGGCTTTATGGTCCACCATAGTGGCAAGCAATCGCACGAAGTGATTGGTAAAACCCTGTTTGAGGTTTTTCCAGAAATTCCAAAGGAATGGTTTATTGCTAAATCACGCCCAGTATTTAACCTAGGGTGCCGTAGCTTCTTGATCTGGCGCCAGCGCCCTTATTTATTTAAGTGCCGTAACGTCAGACCAATTACGCAGCAAGCTTCGTTTATGTATCAGAACGTGACGCTGAACCCAATGACCTCACCAAAAGGCACTGTAGACTACTTATTTCTTGCTGTTGAAGATGCAACAGCAGAAGCGATTGCTGAAGGTGCTACCGCTAACAATTAAGCATGTGCTGAGTGTTGAAAATACTGGTTATTAAATATGGCTTAGAAAATACTAATAGCCAGTATTTCCTCTTAATATATACAAAGTCCCTCTTTTTTATTCCTATCCGCTTTGATTGTTACTACTCGTGAGTAATTTTCCGCTATTGGTAGCACAGAAAGTGAAGTTGTTTTTTCTTGCCAATTCGTAAAATGGCTTCCTTTTGTGTCATGAATTTTCCAAAAATTTGATATATCTACAATTTTTGACTGTTAAATTTTGTATTTAATGAATACTCGAACTAAACACAAGATCGTAGTGGCTCAAAATAATAAGGATATTCAATATGTCTAAGTTCACCTATGTTTTACCGCTAGCTCTCTTGATTTCAGGAGCAGCACACGCAGTAAGCGACAACCCTTGGTATGCAGGTGCCCGTATTGGTGGTACGCATTACAATAATTTTGAAGGAATCATTAAAGGGGCTGATGATCAGCTAGATAAAGATGATTTCGGGGGCGGTGTTTTCGTTGGTTATAACTTTGTTCCTTGGTTTGCTTTAGAAGGGGGTTATACCCATCTTGGTAAACTAAAAAGTAAAGTTGACGGTGGTGGCTCTTTTGAAACACAAGGTATCGATCTTGTGGGTAAATTTACTTGGCAAGCGATGGATTCTTTTGATCTGTTCGCAAAAGCAGGTGGTTACGGCTACAAAGTAAAAGTCGATAGCGAGAAAAAAAATGGCTTTGCGCCTACAGCGGGTGTTGGTGCTGAATACTTCTTTACCGATAACTTATCCACTCGACTTGAGTATCAATACTACTTCAACCTTGGCGATAAAGATAAAACAGGCCGTATAGATGCTCAATTTTACGGTATTAGCTTAGTGTATGGTTGGGGCGCACCAGCTCCCGTAGCTGTTGTTGAGCCAGAGCCTGTCTTAGCTGAACCTGTCGTCGTAGAGCCTGTTGTCGTGCAAGTCGAGCCATTAACGCAATTGTTACCATTTGGGTTTGACAGTAATGCATTATCACAAGCTGATATTGATCGCTTGCAGCCTATTGCCCAACGTTTAGTGGACTACCCAGAAACTGAATTGTTTGTGATTGGTCATACTGATAGCCGTGGTGCTGAAGCGTACAACCAAAAACTATCGGAACAGCGTGCTGATGTTGTAGCCGGTTACCTAGCGGGCCACTTCAATATTGATGCAAATCGCATTAAAACTGAAGGACGTGGGGAAACGCAACCAATCGCAACAAATGATAATGAAGATGGTCGCGCTCAAAACCGCCGTGTAGAAGTTTACACACCTGGTTTTGAAGTTCAGCAGTAAGTTTATTGGTTCATCCTGATTAAAGCGCCGCAAGGCGCTTTTTTTGTTTCTGATATTTATCAGATCATGCTTGCTGGCTAAAATCATGTTAAGAGCTAGGCTAAGTGCGATTTTGCTCTCACTTTTATTCAATCTGCGCTGAAATTTTCAGCAGTTAAAATAATTGGCGCTTGCTGTGTTCTAGCGTCGTGCTAATGTGTCTAGAGGTATCTCCATAAAATTTATGGAAATTAGAAAATTAAAGGGTAGAGGAATAGATGATGGATATTAACTTTTCACCAAATGAAGCACGTGTGATTGGTTGTTTGCTCGAGAAGGAAGTCACTACCCCCGATCAGTACCCCTTAACCTTGAATGCTATCACTACAGCCTGCAACCAAAAAAGCAGCCGTGAACCCGTGATGGCGCTAACAGAAGCCGAAGTGCTTGATACCATTGAGTTACTAAAATCGCGTCACTTCATTCAGGAAGTCACAGGCTTTGGTAGCCGAGTTGCTAAATTTCAGCACCGTTTTTGTAATACAGAATTCAGTACGTTTCAGTTTAGCGAACAAGAGAAAGGGGCTGTGTGCGTTATGTTACTTCGCGGCGCTCAATCTGCTGGTGAAATTCGAACGCGTACAAATCGGTTATGTAAATTTGCCGATGTGAAAGAAGCCGAAGCGGTACTTGATCATTTAGCAGAACATCCGAAAGGGCCATTTGTGGTTAAATTACCGCGTGAAAATGGGAAACGTGATTGCCGCTATATGCATTTGTTTAGCGGAGAGGTGGATGTCGACAATTTTGTCGTTGCCGCCCCTGTAACGGCAAGCACAAAACCAACCGTTTCAGAAGAGCGTATTGTTGAACTGGAAGAGCAAGTTGCTTCATTAAAACAAGATGTTGCCGAGTTACGAGAGATGCTTGAAAGTCTAACAAGTTAACTTATTTACTGACGTGCACCATAGCTTTACAGTCAGACCTGTTACATTAAAAGCTCAGCAATTGGCTGAGCTTTTTGTTTTTTTACTTGCATATAGTCCATACAGCGACAGTAGAATCCCAATAGAGCAATGAAAGTGTCCAAATCGCTAATTCCCCCAATAGCAACTGAGCTCGATAGCCAAAACCCGCCGTTAGAGGTGGTGGCGAGTTCACTGGTAAAGCCCTGGTCGGTGTATTTAATTCGGATGCGTAACAATAGTTTGTATTGTGGCGTCACGGTTGATGTCTCACGGCGATTTGCGCAGCACCAAACGGGTAAGCAAGGGGCAAAAGCCTTAAAAGGTAAGGGCCCACTTTTGCTAGCCTGGTCGCAAGAGGTGGGTGATAAGCGCCTTGCTATGCAGTTAGAATATCGAATTAAACGGTTAACAAAAGCCAAAAAAGAAGCCTTAATTCAAGGGCAGTGGGATGTACTAACCTTAGTCACGAATGAATAAATAGTATGTGATCTGCTGGATATTTGCTCGATCCTTGCTGATAAAGTGCGTGCTTATCTATCTGAATAAGATGGAAATTGCTTAACCCTTCCATTCTGGCTACACTCCTGATATTAACTTCTCAGGTGTACTTTCTCATGGCGCTAAAAGCCACTATCTACAAGGCACAATTCAATGTTGCCGATCTTGACCGTCACGTATATTTAGACGTAAATCACACTATTGCTCAGCATCCTTCAGAAACAGAACAGCGTTTGATGTTACGTTTACTGACTTGGGGTCTGAAAGCATCGGAAGATCTTGTTTTTACCAAAGGTCTGAGTGATGTTGATGAGCCAGAGTTGTGGAATAAAAATTACAGTGACGAAATCGAACTTTGGGTAGATCTCGGTCTTCCAGATGAAAAGCGTATTAAAAAATCCTGTAATAAAGCCAAGCAAGTCTTGCTTGTTGTTTATGGTGATAATGCGACAGCGCAATGGTGGCAGCAGCATCAGCAAAAGCTAGCGGTATACAAAAATCTAGAGATCATGCAAATTGCAGATGAATCTTTAGCTGAAATGGAAGCTCTGCTAGAACGCTCGATGCAACTTCAGTTAACCATTGAAAGTGAGCAAGCATGGTTAAGTGCTGGCAAAGGTAGCTGTGCAATTACCCCTGTTTGGTTAAAACGCGCAAGCTAACAGCCTTACTTACATAATCTGTAATGTTCGAATAATATCGGCAACGTCATCTTAATTTCATTTTTAGTTTTCACATTAAGTGAGAATAGATGAATTTTTGGAAAGGGAAATCACATGGCAAAACAACTTCATGCACTCGCGCAAAAGGTATGGGATTACCATCAATTAGGCCATGCACTTACCAAAAGTGATTGTATTTTTGTGTTATGTAGCAATGATGTTCGAGTTGCTGAATATGCGGCGCAGCTGTATTTAGACGGTTATGCGCCCTTTATTATTTTCTCGGGTGGAGTCGGTGAGCTTACTCAAGGTATGTTTGAAGGATCGGAAGCTGAACATTTTGCTCAGATTGCGGCAGACCTTGGTGTACCAGAAGATAAAATTCTCGTTGAGCCTCAGTCGACAAACACTGGTGAGAACATTCAATTTACTCAAGCCTTACTTGAAAATGAAGGGCTAGATCCTCATCATTTCATTCTTGTGCAAAAGCCATTTATGGAGCGTCGTACCTATGCGACATTTATGCGCCAATGGCCGAACAAACAATGTATCTTAGCTTCGCCACAACTCTCTTTTGATGATTACCCAAACGATGTGATCAGTTACAGTGATCTGATCAACGTTATGCTTGGCGATCTACAACGTATCCGTGTTTATCCTGATCTAGACTACGCGATTGAACAACCTATCCCAGATGATGTTTGGCAGGCATTCGAATCTTTGGTTGATGTTGGTTTCTCAGAGCACCTCCTTTCTGCAAGTTAACCATTCTTAAAAAGCATCTTTACTAGCGAAATTATGTAATTAATGTAAAGCCTCAACATTTGTATGGAGGCTTTTATATAATGGCTAGCTATATCGAATTGTACGATGTATTATTTTTTTGAACTTCACGCAGACCTTTTGGTCAATAAACCTTATATACCCAAGCCATTACGAATATAACTATGAAAAAACGTTGGATTTCAGGCGCTATCGCAATTGCATTAGCGACTGGTGGATATTTTTATTTGCAAACACCGGCAGAAGATTCTTCTGCGACACAACCTACCTTGACTGTTGAGCAAGGTCATATTGAAAAGACAGCGATTGCAGTGGGTAAAATTGTTCCCGCACATTCGGTACAAATCAAATCTCAATTAGAAGGGATCGTCGAAGAGATCTATCACCAAACGGGTGAGCAAGTTGAGGCGGGTACAGCGCTGTTTAAGATTAGACCGAATCCAACGCCACAAAAGCTAACGCAAGCCGTAACCGACGTTATGACGAGCCAAGCAAGACTGGATTCAGCGCAGCAGAAATACGACAACTTAGCTGGTCTTGTTAAAAATAATGTCATCCCTAAAAATTATGGTGACTTTATTGGCGCTAAAGCCGAGGTGCGTCAGGCAGAAGCTGATTTACGTCAGAAAAAACAAAACCTCGATCTTATTCAAAGTGGTGAATCGACGGTTGGTAAGGCAAAGCTATCTTCAACCATTTATGCGCCTATTACTGGCACTGTCTTGAATGTATTAGTTGAAGTGGGAGAGCCTATTATTTCGACCGAGTCCAATCAAGCAGCGACGGTAATGATGTCGATGGCAAACATGGATAACATCATTTTTAAAGGCAGTGTGAGTGAACATGATGCCGCACAGTTATCACCGGGTATGGCGGCGAACCTAACGCTTGCGCCTTATCCTGAAGTAAGTGTTGAAGCGAATTTAAACAAAGTCGCGGTTCAATCTGAAAAGCTTAATGCTGTGAATGGTCAAGCGACCAACGGCAATTTTGATAATGGTTTCCAGATCGAAATAGATAAGATCTTATTCCCTGAATCATTGCGTGTGCGTTCTGGTTTTTCCGCAACGGCAAAGATCACCTTAAAGTCTGTTACGGATGTTCCTACAATTCCTGAGCGAGCATTGCAGTTTGAGGGTGAATCGCCGTCTGTACTTATCCCTGATGATAGTGAATTAGGTTTCCGTGTTCAGCCCGTTAAACTTGGTCTGTCAGATGGCATTAATGTTGAAGTTATTGAAGGTATTGCTGAAGGTGAAGCGATATTGGATGCCAGTATGATGGGAGCCCCGAATGCCTAATCGTAATGTGCGGACTTTGGCGGTAAAGTCGGTTCGCTTCAATCGGGTGATGGCAGGTGTCGCGTTAACTTGTTCTGTCATGGCTGCGACTGCGTTTAGCCCTACAGCTAGCGCCCTTACTTTATCTGAAGCTTGGATCGCGGCTAAAGCCAATGAGCCACAATATTTAAAATCACAAATTGATGTTCAAATTGGTGAAGCCGATGTCGATAGCTCTCGATCTGGATTACTGCCTGAGGTTGCTGCAAGCGCAGGGGCCAATTGGAGTGACTCGAATAGCGATGAAGTCACAGGGCAATACGGGATTCGTTTAGAACAAACGATATGGGATAGCACAAAGTGGCGAACATTAGATGCGAGTGAAGTGCGTTTAATGAGCAAAACATTACAAACTTCAGCGCAAAAGAATGCATTAGCAGAAAAGGTGATATCGGCTTACTTGAACGTTGCATCGTCACAGGCCGCTTTGAAACTCGCTGAGCAGAAATACAATGAAAGTACCAAATTATTAGCCTTGACTGAGCAGCGATTTAAAGCGGGTAAAATAATGGCGACGGATCTGGAGGATACGCGTGCCAGCCATGTTGATGATCAAGCTTCTATCTTAACGGCCAAAGCTCAACTACTCGATAATCAAGCAGCCTTGGCGAATTTGATTAATGTTATGCCTGATCAGGTTGATGAAGTAAATGCAGAACACCTGTTTGCGCCACCGCTTAAATATAACGGTGAGCAACATTGGTTAAAAATGGCAAAGGATAACAGCCCTGAATTACTGGTCGCTCTGCAAAACCTAAAAGCCGCACAAATTGATAAAGATACTGCGAAAGCAGGGTATTACCCGACCGTCAAAGGCAACGTTGGCTACCGCAATGAGAGTAAATCGAATAATAACGATTTGTATGCAGGTTTAAACCTTAGTGTTCCCATTGATTTAAATGGATCAACAAGTGCCAATGTAGAAAAAGCTTCTTTGCAGATTTTACAAGCGAAACAAGATGTACGCGCTGTTGAGATTCAGTTAAAACAAGATGTACAAATTCGCTATCGTAAACTCGCGCTTGATTGGCAGCGCGTTGAAATGGCGCAGCAGCAGGTCAATTCTAGACAGCAAGTGCTCTCGAGCAAACAATCTGTTTATGGCGCAGGCTTAATCGATTCTCTTGAAGTCATCCGTGCTCATAATCGTTTATTCGACAGCAAAAATGCGCTGCAAGTTTTACTTTATCAGTATTGGAAAAATCGAGCGGCCTTGCTAAAAGCGGTGGGCCAGTTAGACGATAATGCGATTTCTATGGTGAGTAAGGCCCTACATTCATGATGCTACTTCAGCAAATATACCAAACGCTGTTTGCACATAAGTTGCGGGCAGCCTTGGCCGTGATTGCAGTGAGTTGGGGGATCTTGGCTGTACTTGTTCTTGTGGCGCTGGGTGAGGGCTTTTATCAAGTGAACGTTAAATCGTTTGCAGTATTGATGAGTGATACCCAGCTTGCGATGAATGGTCAAACAACGCAACCGTGGCAAGGGCTTCCCGCAGGGCGTTCTATTACCTTTCGTGAGGAAACGGCTCGTAAATTGGTAGAACATAAGGAAGTAGATGCTGTCTCTGTCCTTTATTTTAAATGGGATGCGAGTGTTACAGACGTAACAGGAAGAACGATTCCAGGTTATGTGCGTGGCGCCGATCAGTATTACACCGAATTACGCAATGTGCGTTTACAACCTGGCTCGCGGGGCATTAACCCAAGCGACATGGCGAATCACTCCCGTGTCGCTGTTATTGGTTGGCAGTTGGCAAAGCAGGCTAATTTACAGGTCGGTGGTGAGCTGAAAATTAATGGCGTGCCTTTTACTGTTGTTGGCTTAACTCAGCAAGCAGAAGGCGGGAGCGCCTTTGGTCGCCGTGAAGATAATCAAGTGATCATCCCATCTAAAACCTATTTAGACTTATGGTATGCCAAGCCGTCACAACTTTGGGTAAAACCGCACCAGGGTGTATCTGGTGCTTTGTTACGTAAAAGCTTGCAACATTACTTCGCAAAAATTGAACATTTTAACCCTGCTGATCCGAATGCTATCTGGCTGCCAAACTTTGGCGAAGATGCGAAGTTTTTTGATGCATTATTACGTGGGATCCAAAGCTTCCTTGGCGCCAGTGGCGTAATGACATTAGCGGTTGGCGCGTTAGGTGTCGCGAATATCATGTTCTTATCGGTGACGGAGCGAACGCGTGAAATTGGCGTGCGTTTGGCAATTGGCGCTAGACAGCGTGATATTTTAAATCACTTTATTGCGGAAGGTTGTTTGCTGGTGGGATTAGGCTGTCTTGTTGGTGTGTTACTGGCTTATGGCGCAGTTGAAGGCCTGCTTGCCATTGGTTTACCCGGTTGGCTGGGTAAGCCTGAAATTACCACTTGGTCATTGTGGCTAACGGTAGGTGTCACCATTATTCTTGCTCTACTGGCTGCTTGGTTTCCTGCTCGTCGCGCCGCGCGATTAACGCCGGTTATCGCGTTAAGTGCAAGGGGGTAGCATGATTCCATTTCGACAGATATTCCAAGAAATGGCAGCAGAAAAACTGCGTCTTGGTTTGATGATCCTTGCGATTGCTTGGGCGACCATTTGTATTGCGTTAATGCTTTCGATTGGTGAAGGTCTGCGCCAAGGGTTAACGCGTCATGCAGAAAGTGGTAACGGTAAATTGATCCGTGTTATGGGCGGTATGGCGACCATGAATTATGGTCAGTTTAGCCAAGGAAAGATGCTAAAACTCTACCCTGAAGATATCGACCTTATTCGTGCTTTGCCTGCTGTTAAAGCCGCAGAACCCGTCGTGACATGGGACAAAGAGGTTATTTATAACAAGCAAGTGAGTTGGCAAGCACCAATGGCTGTCTCGGCGAATTACCAATCCATGATGGGTTTTTCGATTGCTGATGGTGGACGTTGGCTCAATCCTTTGGATTTGAAAGAGCAGCGTAAAGTCATCGTGTTGGGTGAGAGTGTTGCAGTTGAGCTTTTCTATCAAGGCGAGATCACCGACTGGGATAACTTACCTGAACTTGAAGAATCACCTGTTGGTAAGGCAGTTAAAATAGGGGAAGAGTCTTTTACCATAGTAGGCATTCTTAAACCGTCAGCGATGCGTGTTGGAGAAGGTGTACCCGCTAATTATGCGGTGTTTATTCCCTTTACCACTTGGCAACGTTTCAACACCAATGCCCCAGTTTCTGCGTTAGAGGTTTCTCCTGCACAGGGGAGTGATCGTGCGCTACTCGCGAAGACTATTCGCCAAGTGATTAGTCGTAAATATGGGGCGAGTCTGCAAGACACTGAAATTGTGCAATTGGAAGATATGCTAGAACGCCAGAAAACCATGAAGACGTTTTTAATCGGACTTCAAAGCTTCCTTGGCATTATTGGCTTAGTGACTTTGCTAGTGGCGGGCGTTGGTATTGCTAATGTGATGTATGCCTCTGTGAAGCGAGCGACCCGTGATATTGGTGTACGTATGGCCATTGGCGCAACGCCAACGGATATTACGCTGCATTATTTGGTGCAGGCGTTTCTAACCATGGGCCTTGGAGGCGTAATTGGTTTAGTGATTTCACAATCTGCGGTGGAGGCATTATCTGCAATCCCCATTGAAGGCAATTATTTGTATGAACAACTCGGCCGGCCTGTCCCTGAGCTTTCATTGGCTGTTGTTATGATCGTGATTGGCGCGTTAGCACTTGTTGGTTTATTGGCTGCATGGTTTCCAGCAAGGCAAGCTGCCAGTGTGACACCATTAGAAGCGCTGCAAGGCGAGTAGAGATTAATTTAGTTATGTCATTAGTAGAATTACAAGCTATCAGTAAGATATATCAAAGCGGTGCAGAAGTGGTTAAAGCGCTTGATGAAGTCAGTCTAACCATAAACCGAGGCGAGTTCCTTTCAATTCTAGGGCCTTCTGGTTCGGGTAAGTCGACCTTAATGAATATGTTAGGGTGTTTAGATAAAGCAAGTAGCGGCGAATATTTACTGGAAGGTGAGTCGATTGAAGGCTTAACCAGTAATCAATTAGCCGCTATCCGAAATCAAAAAATTGGCTTTGTATTTCAGAGCTTCAATTTATTGGAATATGCCAGTGCACTCGACAATGTTGCTTTGCCTCTAGTTTATGGTGGTGTGTCTTTACGTGAAAGGCGTAAACGTGCAGCGGTACTGCTTGAAAAAGTTGGCTTAGGTAATCGGATGGATCATAAACCTAACCAATTATCTGGTGGTCAAAAACAACGAGTTGCCATTGCGCGTGCGCTTGTTAATGAGCCTCAAATTATCTTAGCCGATGAGCCAACAGGAGCGCTCGATACCAAATCAGGCGCTGAAATTGAGTTGCTATTTAATCAGCTTCATCAAGAGGGGCGAACTATTATTGTCGTCACTCACGACTTAGAGCTAGCTCAACGAACTAAGCGAATTATCACTATTCGTGATGGTAAGCTAGTGAGTGATGAAGTACCTGTTAGTTAATTTGCTTGGTGATTCCCTTGCTACCGTATTACTCAGTAGCAAGGGGGCAACAAAGCTAGTTAGATTAATTCTGACTTAGTTAGAGATAAACGGTATTTTTTACTTCCTGATTCTTTTTCAATAATAAAGCACAAGCTTGAAAAAGAAGTAGGGAAAAGTACATGTATAAAGGGATAGGCTTAGTTATTGCGTTAGTTGGGGGATCGTTACTGACAACGGGTTTTGTAAGTGCATTATTAGATCTAAGCGCTTTTGTTGTACTGGTGTATATGGTGAACAATCATCCGCAATTTAATCAAGTAAAACAAACTAAGGCGCAGGACGCACGTTTTGCGTTTAATCTTAAAAAAAACGATAAAAATAAACTCGATATTACACCTTAGTGTTGCTAACTAACGCGCATATCATTGCAGAAACATGCTTTATTCATTTTGAAAAGTGATACTAACCCCTTAGTGAATGTTTCAAACATCATTGGTCTCGGTAAGGGGCGTACATAAAATCTTTAGCGCTTCACACAAACAAAAATAGCGTTACCCGCATTATTGCCTAATGGAATGATCTTGTCATAGTCATGCTCAAACACGTGAACATCGAAGTAAGGCGTTAGCAGAGCTTGTAATTCTTCAAAGCCAACAGCAACCATAGCGTGCTCATCTTGCCAAGATTGAGTGACTTGTTCTGTGGTCTTTTCAATGCTCAATTTAAGTGACTGTCTTTCACCGTCGCCGCTGTAATGCCAACCAGAACTGAAGACAAATTCGCTATCGTCGAATTGTGCAGAGTGACGCACAAATGATGCATTATTAATTTTGTTTTTTTCGACTGAATTAAAACAAAAAACACCCCCGTCAGCTAACGCTTTATGCGCACTTTCAATACAGCCTTTTAAGTTTTCAATGCCATCGCTGTAGTGAATGGAATATAAAAAGCAGGTAATTAAATCAACCGGCTGCTCGACCGTGAAATCGCACATATTGCCCAGAGTGAAACTTGCTTCAGGGCAACGAACTTGTGCCATATCTAACATAGGCTGATTGATATCAAGCCCACAGCTTTGATAGCCAGAATCGATAAAGTAACGCACATGTGGGCCCGTGCCACAGGCAAGATCAAGGTGTGTGTTTCCCTCATTACCAAATAATTGGTGGAGTCGACGAACATAATGACTCTGCGCTTCATAACCTATGTCTGCACACATTAAATCGTAGTAAGAAGATAAGTCGGTGTATAGAGCATTCGATGACGTAGTGACTGATTGCATTGTCGCAGTTCGCGCTTTTGATAGGTAATAGGGAGGCGCATACTAGGTAAAAAGCGCCCCTTTGCGAAGTGTATATTTTTTGTCGTGACGACAAGTGATTTCGATGGAGAGCGGCTAATGGTTAAAGCGAAGAGAAATGAACAAAGAAATTAACGTAATAACGCACTCAGTAACCAATGTAGTAAGGTGAACAGGTGTTGTGAAATAAGGCTTAATTGATAAAAAACGAGAGCAAGTGCTCTCGTTATTATTATGGATTTGTCTCGTTTTAAATAAGGCTGGCACTTAGCTCATTAGCAGGTAAGTCAGAGACGAACCGCCAATCGCAATCCAGAGTAAGATACCTAATACGAGTGGTTTAGCACCTGATGCTCGTAGTTTTTGCACCGTAATGCCTGAACCTATTAGGAACAAACATACCACAAGTAAGCGTTTTGATGCGCTAAAGATTAAACTATAGAGATCGCTTAGCTGAGGAAGGAAATGGGCAACAGCAATAGCGACACAATAAAAGACGATGAAATAAGGAACGGCAATTTTCTTACTGTCGCCTTTGAACATTAGCCCACTTAAAAAGGCAATAGGAATGATCCAAAGTGCGCGAGCCAGCTTTAAGGTTGTCGCTGTTTTTAATGCTTCATCCCCGTATGCCCCTGCCGCACCGACTACAGACGATGTATCGTGAATTGCGATAGCAGCCCAAGTACCAAATGCGTGCTGGCTCATTTCAAATAAATGGCCAATCGCAGGGAAGATAAAAAGCGCGACGGAGTTAAGTACAAACACAGTCGCAAGTGCTAACGAAATTTGTTCGTCTTTTGCATTAATCGCGGGCGCTACAGCAGCAATAGCACTACCACCACAAATTGCAGTGCCAGAGGCTATCAGGTGGCCAGTTTTAACATCCAGTTTGAACAAGCGGGTTAGTATAGTACCTAGAATTAAGGTACAGAATATGGAAGAAACAATAATCCCTAACCCCTGCTGGCTGGCTGCAATGGCTTCATTTAAGTTGATACCAAAGCCTAAGCCTACAATCGAGTAGGCTAAGAGCTTTTTAGTAAAACCTGCCAAATTAAGTTTCTCGGGAATTAAGCCAAGGCTTGCAAGCGTAAAGCCGAGAATAAGCGCAACAGGTGAACTAATAATAGGGAAAAAGCATACAAGGGCTATTAAATAAAAAGGAAGATCGGCTTTATGAAAAGCAAAAGGTTTTTTAGCAAATTGCATGAGTGAAGTTATGTGAGATGAGAATAGCGGTAAGTATACGGGAGAGGTTAAGTTTCATTGAGTTAAATAAATTGATGCTAGGGTTAAAAAAAACTTAACCTAACGATATTCCGTGTTATTGGCGTGATGCTACCTCCTTTAATAAGGGAGGAGGGGCCGTTCTTAGTTCTCGTGATCTATCGCTTAATTTGTGTTTTGTTCGACAAATGGGAAATCACGATTTTGACTCAAAAAACTAGCAATTAGTGTTTTTTTATTGCATTGTTTTTATAGGTTACAGAGAAAGTCGCTATTTTTCAGTGGGTTATTCTAAATCGGAATGTGGTGTTGTTTTGTCGGTATGACACCAATTGCAATCGCTTAAAAGGAATATTATGAATCAACAACAATTAGAACGCATTGCGTCATCTACGTTTAAAAAGTTGTTTGGTTTACGGGCGACATTTGTTCAAACCGAGCAGACATTTTATGGGTGTGTTGTCTTCCTTGCCGCAGGTAAACAAAAAGCGGTGATTAAGTTTTCAAAAGAAATAGGCCGATTGGCAAAAGAAATTAAAGGTGTTGAACGCTTAACTAAGATCCTTGATTGTCCCGTACCTGCTATTTACTTTTATGGGCGTGATGAAGGCTATGACTATTTAGTGTTGGAATGGTTAGATGGTCAATCTGCTCATGAATTACCCCCTGAGAAAAAAGCCATTGAAACGTTTGGCGAACATTACACAGATATCTTATTAGCTTTACATGAATGCAGCCACGAACAAGGCTTTGAACTCGACGAACAATCATTTTCTCCAACGTTAATCGAGGCCTTTGAACACTGGATGTTTCCTGTTTATCGTTATCTTATGAGTTCAGCGTCTCCATTTTCGAGCCAGCTTAAAGGTGATTTTGAAAAACTGTGGGATTCACGTCAGCAAGTTTTAGCTCCTATTAATCACGGATCGTCTTTAGTACATGATGATTGTCATATCGGTAATGTTTTGTTTGATCCGAAAACCTATAAAGTGACAGCGTTAATCGACCCTTGTGATGTCGGTTTTAAACATCGTGAGTTTGATGTTTTCCACTTATACGATGTACGCCCTGATCTTAATTTAGCTGATCGTTATATGAAGAAAGCGTCGCTTGCTGACGGCTATCAATTAAGGCGGTGGTTTTTAAGTTTATGGGATGATGCCAAGCATAGTCGGAATATCGGTTGGTATGATGATGCGTGGATAAGCCATAAATTTAAACGTTATGATCAAGAATGTGCTTAATCCGACATTCTGTTACATGTTGGTTGGTGTTGAACGCTCATCACGCATAGTATTGAATTAATACCAAAATAAAAATAGGTGTAGGTGAATGAAAAAAGTCGCGGTAGGTCTTTTTGCTCTTTTACTCGCAGGGTGTGCACAACAACAAGCGATACAAGAACCCGTTAAGCCTGTTCCTGAAACAGAGAAGCCGGCAGAAGTTAAACCCACAGATCCAGTTCAACCCGAGGTGGCACCTGAAATAAAACCCGAAGTTAAGCCAGAGGTGAAACCCACGCCTGAAATTAAGCCCAAACCCAAGCCTAAACCCGTTACCACCACAAAAGATGGAAAGTTGATTTTAGGCAGCCAAGAGATTGTTTGGTTAGGCGCAGCGAAAACACATGTGAAGGTAAAGGTCGACAGCAAGGTAAAAATGTCGACGATTGGCGTGTCTGATATTCAAGAGTTTGAGCGTGATGGCAAAGACTGGGTGAAAATTAAAGCGGGCAAAGAAGAGGTCGAGTTGCCTGTTGAACGCTGGGTGAAAAGTAACAAAGAGCGTTTACCCATTGTTAAAGTGCGTACTCGCTTAGCTGATTTGAATGAGCGAACAGAGTTTATGTTAGTAAAAGGCAACGGTGTTGTTCTTGGTGAGAATTTTATTCAAGATGTTGCAGTGATTGATGCAAATCGTAAATTTGTTCAACCTAAGTCGAAATAGTTTTGTTTTCAGTTTCCGCTAATTTGCGATGAACCATACAAAGAGCTCCTTGGAGCTCTTTTTGTTTTTTTAGTCTAAGCCAAGGTCCAAAGCTGAGGGCTAAAACACAGGGAAGCTTTATTTCATCAGTACGAACGGAATAGTAGTCACAGATTACACATTGTGTAAAAGCGCTTACTTGACAGGTTTGCTAATCTGCCGCTCATTCTAAACCGTGCTTATTAAAAATAATTATGAAGCTTTCTCAATTAAATGCTTTCCGTGCCGTTGTCGAATGTCAGACGGTGACCGCCGCTGCCGAACGACTGAATTTGAGTCAGCCAGCGGTAAGTCGAGTGCTGGCTGCTTTAGAAGACCGATTGGGTTTTAAGCTATTCACACGGCAACGAAACCGCTTGGTGTTAAGTGACGAAGGACAAGCCTTTTACCTTGAAGTAGCAAAAGTTTTTGAGGCTGTTTCTGGCTTAGATAACGCAGCTGATTCAATTCGGTCTCATCATTTTGGCACACTTAATATTGCTGCTATGCCCTTATTATCGAATGCCTTTCTCCCTCGCATCCTTGCCAGCTTTTTAAAACAATCGCAGCA
Organism: Photobacterium kagoshimensis; assembly: GCF_050337045.1. Taxonomy (NCBI): domain Bacteria; kingdom Pseudomonadati; phylum Pseudomonadota; class Gammaproteobacteria; order Vibrionales; family Vibrionaceae; genus Photobacterium; species Photobacterium kagoshimensis. Next base: position 263,943 of record NZ_JAKJSO010000015.1, read on the forward strand.
GTTAAAAGTAGGCTTTAAAACCTACCGCTCTGAAGATGTCATGCGCAGAGTGCAAAGCCAAACAACAGATATTGGCTTTGCATTTATCGATGAGCCGTTAGCGGGAGTAAAAGCCCAGCGGGTTGAGTGTGAATGTGTGTGTTTATTGCCAAGTGACTCTCCGTTAGCCAAAAGAAGCAGTATTGATATTTATGACATTGCCGATCAGGTGGTGATCCGCCATGAGAAAGATATAACTCAGCGACGTATAGATGCTTTATTAAGACGCTATGGCTTGTCTACGATCGAGCATATTGAAGTCTCTCTTGCCAGTACGGCTGCAGCGCTTGTTCGTGAGGGGATAGGTATCGCAATAACAGATCCTTTTACGGCACATATGGCAAGTGAACATCCAGCGGTGGTAATGCGGCCACTTGTGTTTGGCTTACCGTTTGAATTCGATATTTTATACCCGGCTTTAAAACCTATTCATCGTCATGCGGAGCATTTTATTGAGCAGTTTCTCTTGCAAGCCGATGAGATGAATATTTATTTGAAAATAGGGCCGATGCGCGATCTGGATATTGTCGATAATGTGTAACGTCACATTCCGCTTGGGTTTGCTTGATAGCGAGAGGGTGTTTTTAATGTGTTATTTATCAAAATCTTATCGCTAGTTGGTGAAGTAGCTATTACTTTTTTGCATACCAGTAGTAAAGGGATGCATTGGCGAGAAGCACGCGAAACGCCTTAATCTGGTTTTAGGAAAAACAACCAGATTAAGGACACAAATCATGGCTAATAAAGTCTCTATTATCGGCTCTGGTAACGCAGGACTAACCGCGGCCTATCACTTTTCTCTTCAAGGCGCGAACGTCTGTTTATTTGGTGCGAAAGGCTTTGATCAGCCGTTGGCTGATATTGAAGCGCGTGGTGGTATAGAAGCGTTATCTTCATTTAACGATGTACCTCTTACCTATGCAGGTTTTCAACCAATAGATAAGGTTACGCGTGAGTTAGAGCAAGCCATTGCGTACTCAGATTTACTGATTTTACCTGTACCATCTTTCGCTCAAGAACCACTGTTTATTGAGATGTTACCGCACTTGCGTGATGGCCAAATCATCATGCTGATGCCAGGTAACTATGGCTCATTGGTACTTAATCGTATCAAACAAGAACAAGGTTATGGCGATCTTGATATTACGTTTGTAGACGCAATTTCTATTCCTTGGGCGACACGTATAGTTGGCCCTGCGGAGCTTGCTATTTTGGGTATGAAAGAGTTCTTACCTGTAGCCGCTTTCCCTGCGAGTAAAACGAAAGAGGCGATTGCGCGTTTACAACCTGTGATGCCATTGCCTTTGACGGCGCTTGATAACGTAATTAGTGCTGGTTTAGAGAATATTAACTTTGGCGGCCACCCATTGTTAACCACACTAAATATGGGACTGCTTGAAAACTTCGATGGGCAGTTTAATTACTACAAAGATTGTTGCTCTATTTCTACCGCAAAAGCAGCAGCTGTCATGGAGCAAGAACGCCAGGCAGTGGGCAAAGCGTTAGGCTTAACGCTGACGCCAGAACTTGAAGCAATGAACGCATTATACGCAATGGAGTGTGAGAACGTGTATGAGGTTAACCGTACCTCTGAAACGCATGGCAAGCTAAACAGCGCACCAAACTCTGCCGGTAACCGCTACATAACAGAAGACGCAGCTTTCTTGCTTGTACCTTGCTTTGAGTTTGGTCAGCTAGCTGGCGTAGCGACGACCATGGTGACGTCTTGTTTACACATTGATAATGCCTACAACGATACTAACTATTTTGAGCAAGGGCGGACCTTAGACAAAATGGGGCTATCGGGTATGTCAGTTCAAGAAATTATGGATTTCGTTGCATAAAAAGAAGGTGGATAACCACCCAAAGTGGGGTCGTTGACCCCACATAAATAAGGACATCATAATGAAAAAGCTAAAATTTCCTTCTGCCTACACAATTTTAATGATCCTAACTGTTTTGATGGCGGTACTGACGTGGATGATCCCTGCGGGCCAATATCAGATGGCGGAGAATGAAACACTCGGTCGTATGGTGCCACTGGTCGGGTCATACCAAACCGTTGAAGCGAATCCCCAAGGTGTGATTGATGTATTGATGGCGCCGATTCAAGGGTTTTATGATCCGACTAACTACGCGGCTCGCGCAGTCGATGTCGCTTTGTTTGTACTGGTTATTGGTGGCTTCCTTGCGGTTGTAACCCGTACTGGTGCGATTGATGCGGGTATCGCTGGCACAATGAAACGCCTGAATGGTAAAGAAAAGTGGATGATTCCGATCTTAATGGGATTATTTGCAATGGGCGGGACTGTGTATGGCATGGCTGAAGAAACAATCCCGTTTTATGCCTTACTTATCCCTGTCATGATTGCGGCGGGCTACGACAGTATCGTTGGTGTTGCCATCATCATGGTGGGTGCAGGTATTGGTTGTTTGGGATCAACCATTAATCCATTTGCGACCGTGATTGCATCGAACGCAGCTGAAATTAACTTCATGGAAGGTTTATGGCTACGCGTGGCAATTTTGGTGATTGGTTGGTTAGCCTGTGTGTTCTATGTCATGCGCTATGCCGAGAAAGTAAAGCGCGATCCTTCACAATCACTTGTTGCGCACCAAAAAGAAGACAACGAACGTCACTTCTTACACAGTAAAGAGCAAGAGGCGCCAGAACTGACGGGTACTCGCAAAGCTGTATTAGCCATTTTCGGTGCAACCTTCGCTGTCATGATGTGGGGCGTATCTGTAGCTGGCTGGTGGATGGCTGAGCTTTCAGCCCTCTTTATTGGTGCCAGTATTGTGGCAGGGTTAGTGGGTAAATTGTCTGAAACTGAATTGACCAACAGCTTTGTTGATGGTGCACGTGACTTGCTTGGTGTCGCGCTTATTATTGCGATTGCACGTGGTTTGGTTGTGGTGATGGACAACGGTAACATCACGCACACCATTTTGAACTACGCCGAAGGCTTACTGGGTGGTTTGCACCAAGTAGCATTTGTGAATGCGATTTACTGGGTAGAAGCGGTACTGTGTTTGGTTGTGCCATCATCATCTGGTTTAGCCGTACTTTCTATGCCTGTATTAGCACCACTTGCAGACTTTGCTGGTGTAGGGCGTGAGCTAGTTGTCACGGCTTTCCAGTCAGCTTCAGGTTTACCTAACTTAGTTACACCAACATCGGGCGTTGTCATGGGTGGTTTGGCAATTGGACGTGTCGCTTATTCGTCATGGCTTCGCTTCATTGGCCCGCTGTTGGTCTTTTTAACTGCGATGGTGATGGTATTACTGAGTATCGGTACTGTTCTGAGTTAAGTATGCACTAAAGCTGGATTAATACTCATCGTAGCTTTCGGAAAAGTGAAAACATAATAAATAAAAAAACAGCTATCATAACGGTAGCTGTTTTTTTATGTGAAACAATAAGGATAACAGCCTGATAATGCGATTCACTCCAATATGATAAGGGTTATCAGGCAGCGTTTTGCTGCGATTAATGGCTGTTTTTTACCAGCATGAAAACATGATTTTTATCACGTGTCTTTGTAAATTTATGCATTTCCGATTTGTTTGTTGACGCTTATCAATAAGCCTAAAGGGGTAGATGACAGAATTGACATAATTATAAATAATAATTAATGAGCGATGTGTCATGACCAACAAATTAAAAGAAATACTCATTCCAACACTTACGCGGAGGGGATTTATAAAGTCCTCATCTGTCGTTGGTGGTTTAGCCGCAGTTACTAGCGCAATTACTTTGCCATTTAAATCGAGCAGTGTTCAAGCAAGTGACAAAACACCAGTTGACGAAAAAGTCGTCTGGAGTGCGTGTACCGTAAACTGTGGTAGCCGTTGTCCTTTGCGTATGCATGTTGCTGATGGCGAGATCAAATGGGTCGATGCTGATAATACAGGCAGCGATGACTACGCAAATAAAGACGTTCAAGTGCGCGCCTGTTTACGTGGTCGCTCTATGCGTCGTCGTGTCTATAATCCAGATCGCCTTAAATACCCAATGAAGCGTGTGGGTAAGCGTGGTGAAGGTAAATTTAAGCGCATTTCGTGGGATGAAGCTTACAACGAAATTACCAATAGTATTAACAGCATTAAAAAAGAGTACGGTAACGAGGCTTTCTACCTGAACTATGGTACAGGTACGCTCGGTGGTACAGTCACTAAATCGTGGCCTCCAGGTGCAACGCTTATTGCTCGCTTAATGAACCTAACAGGTGGTTATCTAAATCATTATGGTGATTACTCGACGGCACAAATCGCCAAAGGCTTAAGCTACACTTACGGGGGCTGGGCGAATGGTAATTCTTTCTCTGACACTGAAAACAGCAAGCTGATTGTTCAATTTGGTAATAACCCTGCCGAAACGCGTATGTCTGGTGGTGGCTTGATTCATCATTTGATCGAAAGCAAAGCGAAATCGAATGCCAAAATGATCATGATAGACCCACGCTACAATGATACGGCAGCAGGGCGTGAAGATCAGTGGATCCCAATTAAGCCGGGTACCGATGCCGCATTCATTTCCGCCATGGCGCATGTGATGATCAAAGAAGATTTGGTCGATCAGCCGTTCTTGGATAAATACTGTGTTGGCTATGATGAAAAAACCTTACCAGCTTCTGCACCAGCAAACAGTGATTATAAATCTTACATTCTAGGCTTAGGTGAAGACGGTGTAGAAAAAACACCTGAATGGGCTGCACCGATTACCGGTATTCCTGCCGATATCATTATCAAAACTGCCCGCGAGATTGGTTCGACTAAACCTTGTGCTATCTATCAAGGCTGGGGCTTACAACGTACCCAAAATGGAGAAATTGCCTCTCGTGCTATCGCAATGTTAGCGTTATTGACAGGTAACTTAGGTATTCACGGTGGTGGCTCTGGTGCGCGTGAATCGGATTACAATATCCCATTTGTCCGTTTCCCAACCCTGAAAAACCCTATCGAAACCTCGATCTCTATGTTCCTTTGGACCGATGCGATTGTGCGTGGCCCAGAAATGACGGCAACCCGCGATGGTGTTCGCGGTAAACATAAGCTGGATGTGCCAATCAAGTTTATTTGGAACTATGCTGGTAACTGCTTGATCAATCAGCACTCAGACATCAACCGCACCCACGACATTCTTCAAGATGAAAAAGCGTGTGAAATGATTGTGGTGATTGATAACCACATGACCTCTTCTGCTAAATATGCCGATATTGTATTGCCAGACTTAACTACATCTGAGCAAGCTGACTTCTGCATGGATGGCAAAGCAGCCAACATGCCATATTTCATCTTTGCAGATAAAGCGATTGAACCTCAGTTTGAGTCGCGTGGTATCTACCAAATCTGTGCCGATTTAGCCGAGCGTTTAGGCGTGGGTGAAGCCTTTACAGAAGGCCGAGACCAAGAAGGTTGGTTACGTCACCTGTATGCCGAAACCTTAAAGCTGGATCCAACACTGCCCGATTTCGAAACCGTGCGTAAGCAAGGGATAGTGAAACGTAGCGATCCTAATGGTCACTACGTGGCTTACCAAGCCTTCCGTGCAGATCCCGTTAATAACCCACTAAATACGCCATCGGGCAAAGTGGAAATTTACTCGGAAGCTTTGGCAGAAATCGCAGCAGAGTGGGAATTACCTGAAGGTGATGTGATTCACCCATTGCCGATTTACGTGAGTACCTCTGAAGGTTGGGATTCACCAAAACGAGCAGAGTTCCCGTTGCAGTTAACCGGTTTCCACTATAAAGCGCGTTGTCACTCAACTTACGGCAATGTCGATATCTTGAAGCAAGCAGCACAGCAAGAAATGTGGATTAATCCGATGGATGCTGATCGTCGTGGGATTAAAAATGGCGACCGTATTCGTATTTTCAATGACCGTGGTGAAGTGCGTATTAACGCTAAAGTAACGCCTCGTATGATGCCTGGTGTGGTCGCGTTAGGTGAGGGTGCATGGTATGCGCCAGACGGTAAAAAGGTTGACCATAACGGTTCAATCAACGTTTTAACCTCGCAAAAACCAAGCCCACTGGCTAAAGGTAACCCTCAACATACCAATCTAGTTGAAGTTCAACTAGTGAAAAAGGCGTAAGGACTGAATCATGAAACAATATGGTTTTTATATCGACTCGAGCAAATGCACAGGTTGTAAAACTTGCCAGCTTTCCTGTAAAGACGTGAAAGACTTAGGTGTCGACAGAAGCTTTCGCCGTGTATATGAATATGCTGGCGGTAACTGGGTAGAAGAAAACGGCACATACCGCCAGGACGTTTTTGCTTACTATACCTCTATTGCTTGTAACCACTGTGATGAACCTGCGTGTGCCAAAGTGTGCCCATCGGGTGCGATGCACAAACGCAAAGAAGACGGATTCGTCATAGTTGATGAAGATGTTTGTATTGGCTGTAAACACTGTGCCAATGCCTGTCCTTACGGTGCGCCACAGTTTGATGCCGAGCAAGGTCACATGACTAAATGTGATGGTTGTTATGAACGTGTTGCGGAAGGTTTAGACCCTATTTGTGTGGGTTCATGCCCATTGCGTGCGCTTGAGTTTGGCCCAATTGCTGACTTGCGCAAAAAGTACGGAACCAATGCCGATGTTGCACCGCTTCCATCTTCATTAATTACCAAGCCTAATATCGTGATCAAACCGAACCGTCATGCGCGTCCAACAAATGACACCACAGGTCACCTAGCGAATCCTAAGGAGGTTTAAGATGAGTTATCATGAATTGTCTTTGGTGCTATTTACAGTGCTGGCACAGACGGCGGTTGGCGCGTATTTAATCATGAGTATTGCCAACTTGGTGACAAATTCACGTGTTGATGTGAAAAGCAGAATTACCCGTAATATGTTTTTTGTGTGGGTCGTAATGGGCTTAGGCTTTGTTGCTTCTTCGACACACCTTGGTAGCCCAATGCGCGCAATGAATGCATTAAACCAAGTAGGTACAAGCTGGCTGTCAAACGAGATCCTGACTGGCTCAATGTTCTTTGCTTTTGGTGGCCTTTACTGGTTATTAGAAGTATTAGATAAAGGCACAGAAGGTGTACGTAAAGGCTTGAAAATAGCCGGTATGGTGGCAGGTGTTGCCTTTATGTATTCAATGGTGAATGTGTATTTGATTGATACTGTTCCAACGTGGAATACGCCGTTCACAGGTTGGTCTTTCCTACTTACCATGGTTGTTGCGGGTGCTATTTTTGCGTCAACCTTGATGCACAGTGCGCAGTTTGATGATGCGAAATATACGCGTGGCATCCAAGGCTTGGTGGTAGTAGCGATTATTGCCATGATTGTAGTGACACTGTCACAAATGGTGGCGTTAGCTGATATCCAATCTTCTATTGTGGCAGCAAGTGATTTAGTACCCAATATGGCAATGCTGCAAGGTAGCCGAATTGTACTGCTTGTTGTAGGCGCTGCGATTGCACTGTTTGGGATTAACCGTATCAAAGGTAATATTGCCTTGCCTGTGGTTGGTCTAGCACTTGTGCTTGTGGCTGAATTACTTGGTCGTAATATCTTCTTTAACCTTCACATGACAGTGGGTATGTAATTGCTGCACTTTGTGTAGAGCATTAAACATGTAATACCGAGGGGGGAAGTACTTCCCCCTCACTTTTAAGTGAATTACCGAGTGATCTTATGCAGAATCTAAATAATGCATCAACTGAATTAAGCCTTGAAGATGTGAATGCAATGAGCAAAATTTTTGGCTCATTATTTTACTTCCCACTGACTCATGAGAATAACCACGCCATTATTGCGCTGATTAAAGCGAGTGATGATTTAGAGCACAATGGCTTTGCTAACTTTGTTTACGCCTTTGCATCTGAAACAAGCGAAGCACTTAACGATGACTTTTTCTTGTTGTTTGAAGGCGGAGAAACCATGGTTGCACCGCCGTGGGGATCGGTTTATTTAGATAAAGAACAAGTTGTTTTTGGTGATTCTACCGTTCGCTTTCGCCAGTTTTTAAGAGCAAACAATATTGAGTTAGACACAGGAATGCGTGAACCTGAAGATCAGTTTGGCTTAATGCTGTTTGCTGTAAGTCAATTGATTGAGCAGTCTCAAGATCAACAGCTTGTTGAGACTTTACTGACCGACCACCTTTTACCCTGGTGCTTGCGTTATCTTGAGCTGGTTGAAAAGCATGCTGCAGCCAGCACTTATCAACATTTAGCTGCTTTAGTTAAAGATTGGTGTTTGTCGATACAAGATGCATGGCAATTGAAGCCGCTATCATTAAAGGTTTATCGCTAAGATGGCAGAAAAGGACGAGCGTTATTACAAAGCCTATATGGAACATAAAACCATTAGTCGGCGTGGTTTGTTTCGTGCTTTCACATCAGGTACCCAAAAGGCATCGGCTGACGTTTCATCAGCCACTTCCTCATCTCGTTCGTTACCAAAGTCGGGTGAAGCAGTGCCCGCTGAACAAGATCTAGTCACCGAACTTGTCGCTGCAAGCCAGGTTGTTAGAGTGGTGGCGCGTCCACCGGGTGCCCTTGATGAAGTGCTTTTTCAGAAAATATGTACAGGGTGTTCAGAGTGTGAATCCGTCTGCCCAGAAAAAATAATTCATGTAGCAGACGATTTAGCGCAATTAGATGTTGATTATGGTTATTGCACTATGTGTGGCGAGTGTCAAAAAACTTGCCCGACAGGGGCTTTGCACGCTAAGAAGCCACACGATGAACAAAACGATACTGAACTTAGGCCTAACTTCAGCACTAACTGCCAAAACCGCTTATTTGGTGAGTGTGAGCTGTGTGCAGAGCAATGTCCACATCAAGCAATTTCTATTGCAACATTTAGCTTACCTAAATTGGAACAAGCAAAGTGTGACGGTTGTTCTCGCTGTAAACAAGCTTGTCCTTTTTCCGTGATCACCATGGATTTATAGCGTTCTCATTGATTATCAAACACTAGTCAACGCACAAATAGGCAAACAAAAAGCGACGCATCTTCATGGGTCGCTTTTTGTTTGAGTTAGTTTTTGATTAGGCTGTACAGGTAAACTCATCAAAAGTTAGCCCGCAAACACATTGCCTTCAGGGTATTTGAGTTTAGAGGGTTTGGGGCGCGCCAGCATGTATGCAAGCGTTAAAGGACCGATACGGCCTGTAATCATGACCACTACCATGATGAGCTTTCCTAGTTCAGATAACTCTGCCGTTAACCCCCCAGAGACACCAACAGTAGCAAATGCCGAGATGGTTTCAAACATGATAGAAACGAAGCTAGCTTTCTCTGTGATCATAAGAAGAAACATAGCACATGTCAGCATTAAGCCACTGACCACAATAATGGCTAAACATTTAGTGACGGTATTGGTGGTGATAGTGCGTTTGAACAAAGACACATGGTTACGCTGACGTAAAAAAGACCAGGTGGCAGCCATGGCAACAACAAAGGTGGATACCTTAATACCGCCGCCTGTAGAGGTCGATCCCGCACCAATTAGCATTAACAAGATCATGATTAATATGGTCGGGTGAGTGAGTTGTGATAAATCGACACTATTAAAGCCAGCGGTTCGCATGGTGGCAGACTGAAAGAAAGCCGCGAGCCATTGTTGGCCTGTACTTAGGTTAGCAATGGTTGCTGGATTGCTGCTTTCGAGTAGCCAAAACATCAGGGTACCAAATAGCAGCAGGCAAGGTGTTGCAATGAGCATAATCTTGCTATGAAGTTGCAGGTGCTGAAAACCACGGTGACTATTTCTATGTATATCTGAAATCACAGTAAAGCCCAGTCCGCCAAGGATAAATAGGCTAGCGATGGTCAGAAGTACTAAAGGCTCAGTGTTAAATTGACTTAAGCTGTCTGAAAATAGAGAGAAGCCTGCGTTATTAAAGGCAGATACCGAGTGAAATAATGCCGAGAATAAGCCCGTTTTCAAACCCATCTCAGGGATCCAACGATAGGCCAATACAAGCGTACCGATGAACTCAATAGTAACAGCGAAAATAACAATATGCTTGATGAGTTGGTGCAGGTTAACGACTTTGTTTTGTCCTAAAGCCTCTTGCGTTAATGATTGTTGCCTTAAGCTCATACGTAGCCCAAACATATAGAGCAACACGGCAGATAATGTCATTTGGCCAAGACCACCAATTTGCATTAGAACAAGTAATAAAATTTGGCCTGATAAGGTGAAATGACTGCCTGTATCAACCACACCTAACCCAGTAACACTAATAGCTGAGGTTGCTGTGAAGAGGGCATCAATAAAGCTCAGCCCACTGATTGAGAATATAGGCATGGTCATTAAGGCCGCAGCAGGTAATAAAATACACAAAAAACTAACCAAAATGATCTTAGGCTCAGACCAACGATCGCCGCGTTTGGGTGTTTTAAGTGGGACGTATAGCCCATGATTAGGTAAGCGCTTCATAAACGTTTAAGTTGTTTAATCAGTTGTTTTTCTGGGCCCGCAATAACCAAAATATCGCCAGTTTCTAGGCATGCAGTACTAGGTAAGTCTTTATAAATTTTAGGGCCTCGTTTCACGGCTAGTAACATCATGTCCTTACCTTGGCAGCAAGGATGCTGTTGAATTTCTTTACCTAAATGGCTATGCGATACAATCACTTCAGCGATGGCAAGCCCACTACCTAAATCCAGCACATCAAAAATACGGTTATCGAGCATATTACAAGCAATGCGGATCCCCATTTCGCGTTCAGGCATGATGACTTTATCTGCGCCTATTTTTTGCAAAATCTTCGCGTGATGTTTGTCTTTCGCTTTCACCCATACTGTTTTTACGCCAGCTTCTTTTAGCACCAAGGTGGTGAGGATACTGGCATTAACATCTTCGCCTATCGATACCATTGCCATGTCGTAATCTTGCAACTCTAATTCTGCGACAGTTTGTTCATCCGAGCAGTCAGCAACAACTGCTTGGGTAACAATATCAGCGACTTTTTTCACGCTCGCTTCGTTAATGTCGATGGCAAGCACTTGTGCACCATGGCTCGATAATTCTTCGCAAAGCGCCATACCAAAGCGGCCAAGACCGATCACTGCAAATTGCTTCTCTTCTGGGTTCATAATTTAGCATCAAATCAAAATCATAAAGAGAAAATATGTGCTTGAGAGGGAAATTTCAACTGTTAAACGATATTAATTTAAATGCGTATGGAGAGGAGAAGGTATGTACAGATATTTTTTTTGTACAAGAGTGATCCGTTTCCTAATCTTAGTTGTACAAATGGTAAATCTTGTATAACTAAAAGGATAAAAGCTCATGGGTATTCCAGTAGGTGTAAGCGCATGTGTGATTGGCCAGAAAGTTCGCTTTGATGGCGGACACAAACGAAATATTTTTGTTGAAGAGCAGCTTGTTGACTACTTCGACTTTCAGCCAATTTGTCCTGAGGTAGGGATTGGTTTACCTGTACCGCGTCCGACTATACGTTTAATGAAAACAGAAGACGGTGAAGAACGCTTGGTCGGTACCAAAGATGCCACTAAAGACTTTACCGATGAAATGTTGATTTTTAGCGATAAGAAAATTCCGAGCCTTAATCAGCTACGTGGTTATGTGGTATGTGCAAAATCACCAACCTGTGGCATGGAGCGGGTAAAACTGTATATGGAAAACGGCAACACGATTCCAGGTGGTACAGCGGGTGTATTTACCCGTAAATTAATGGAAGCCATGCCGTGGTTGCCGGTTGAAGAAGATGGCCGTCTACAAGATCCATACTTACGTGAAAATTTTGTATTTCGTGTGTTTACCTTAAACGATTTTTACAACTGTATGGGGAATGAGCCCACTCGTGCCAAGCTAGTCAAATTCCACTCACGGTATAAATTAGTCTTGATGGCACATAGCCCTGTCGCCTACAAATCACTTGGTCGAATGGTGGCTGAAATTGCAAACTGGGATTTGGATGAGTTCTATCACAGCTATCGTTTGCAATTCATGGAAGCCATTAAGAACCGTGCCAATCGTCGTAATAACACCAATGTATTAATGCACCTTCAAGGGTATTTCAAACGCAACCTCGATAAGCAGCAGAAAAAAGAATTAGCGGATCTGATCATGGATTACCGCATTGGTAACATGCCAATACTTGCTCCGTTGACCTTAATTAATCACCACTTACAGCTAAACCCTGATGCTTACTTGCGAACCCAAGTATTTCTAAACCCATACCCACAAGAGCTGAAACTTCGTTATGCGATGTAATACAAAAGCGGATACTCAACAACTGAATGACTGTCATCCCCAAAAGCATTTGTATGCTATCAGTGATGTGTCTGAAAAAACGGGTGTGAATTCGGTGACATTAAGGGCGTGGCAAAGGCGCTACGGCTTATTGAATCCAACGCGAACAGAAAAAGGCCACCGTTTATATTCACAAAGCGATATTGAGCGGATTCAATTGATTTTAAGTTGGCTTGATAAAGGGGTTTCTATCGGCAAAGTGAAACCGCTATTAGAGTACTCACCAGCAAATATGGTGAGTGCAGAAGCGCTCGATATTACTTCTGAGGTGATAGAAAGCATCGATGCCTTTAGTAAAGAATCGCTTGAAAAAACAGTACACCAACTCTTAAAAGAGTACCCATTGTCTGTACTGGAAAAGCAGTTTTTTTTACCCATACAGCAGCACTTAGATGGAATGGATACGCCACTTTCAGATGCTCAGCGGGCATTTTGGGTAAGCCTTTGTCGTAAGTGCTTTATTTCGACCGAAGCGCAAATTAAATCAAACGCTAAACAGCTTGTGGTTGTCATGAGCTTTGATAGCGAGTGCGGTTATCAATTACCGCTTGAATTATTACGAGCAAAGCAGCAAGGGCAACAAACTTTGTTGCTGGAAAACTACACAGGCAGTGTACTTGGAGTAGACAAAATGGTGACTCAGATAAAGGCATCGTCGCTTGTTATTGGCGGGGCAAATTCGTTATCGAGCAAGGTACTTAACGACCTTAAAGCTTGGTTAGCAAAGATGAGTATACCTATTCGGATAACGGGCATGATTACGCAAATTCACCCTGATTTATTGCAGTTTTGTTCAAATGAAACGCTATTCGAAAGAAAAGCGTCGAAGCAAGAGCCAGAGGTGAAACCATGAGTAAACTCGTCTGGTTGCGCAATGATCTCCGTGTTGTTGATAACACGGCATTACTAAAAGCATGCCAATATCGCCAAGCTTCAGAGCCAGTGATTGCCCTTTATATTGCAACACCTATGCAATGGCATGAGCACCATGAAGCGCCAATAAAAATTGATTTTATTCAGCGCCGCTTAGTTGAGCTGAAACAGTCTCTTGCAGCATTGAATATTCCGCTAATTGTAAAAGAAGTGGCTGACTTTGCTGCTGTGCCAGCTTGTATCTTAGCGCTTACTCAGCAGTATCAGGTGGATCATGTATTTTGCAATAAACAGTATTTGATCAACGAAAACCAGCGAGATTTACACCTTGGTGAGCAACTTGCGTCGCGAGCTATCAAGCTGAGTGTGTTTGATGATGATTGCATTATTGAACCAGGACGAGTGCTCAATAAACAAGGTGAACCATTTAAAGTCTTTACGCCTTTTCGCAAAAGCTGGATTCAAGTGTATCGGGAGCAAATTCGGTCAACGGGAAGGGCACTTGTTCAGCCAGCCCCAAGTATTTTAGGCGATCTTGATGAGCTTAATAAAGAAGATCCCGATTTAGAGTCAACGCATTCTATTACTCATCCTTCTTTTAGTTACCCCGTAACAACAAGCATTGACTGGGCTGTGGATGATGAAGCGATTCGCCAACGTTTACTGACATTTTGCTATGAGAAAGCCATGGACTATCACGCTAACCGTGATTATCCCGCCGTTGATGGTACGAGCTGTTTATCGCCTTATCTTGCAATAGGCGCGCTGTCTCTTCGTCAATGTTTTCATACGCTAATGACAGAATATCCTGAGTGTTTAGAAAACCCAGAGTCAGGAGCGTTTACCTGGTTTAACGAGTTAGTGTGGCGTGAGTTCTACCGCCATCTGATGGATGCGAATCCAAAATTGTGCCGAGAACAACCTTTCCATGCATGGACAAACTATGTGGTATGGAAAAATGATGAAACTCTGCTTCATGCTTGGCAGCAGGGTAAGACTGGTTTTCCAATTATTGATGCTGCAATGCGGCAGCTAAAAGCGACAGGTTGGATGCACAACCGTCTTCGTATGATAGTTGCGAGTTTTCTGACCAAAGATTTGTTAATTCATTGGCAAGCAGGCGAGCAGTGGTTTATGTCGCACCTGATTGACGGCGATATGGCTTCCAATAACGGCGGGTGGCAATGGGCGGCATCAACGGGTACAGATGCGCAACCTTACTTTCGTGTATTTAATCCAACCACACAAGGTCAACGTTTTGATCCAAAAGGTGAATTTGTTCGTAAGTGGATAAAGGAACTGAAAGATGTTCCAGATAAATTCATTCACAGCCCACACCTTTGGCTAGGTGCCCATACGCTGAGTTATCCCAAGCCAATAGTGGATCATAAACAAGCAAGATTGCTAGCAATTGAAACCTTTAAACGAGCCAATGAGCAAGGGAAGTTACAGGGTAGCGTTTAGAGAGGTGTTTGGTATAGAGCACCAAGATAGCTAGCCGTGCAGAGGATAAGACGATGACTCAAGGTTTTATAGATAGTTCTAACCAAGTATTAGCAAATTTTATTACGGTATACAGTCAGTTAGGAAAGGATAACTTAGTCGACTTAGAGGCTATTTATCATCCCGATATTGTATTTGAAGACCCAGCGCATCGTATTGAAGGCTGGGATGCGCTCCATGAGTATTTTGCCCAGCTATACAGCAACATCACGAGTTGTGATTTTCAGATCCACCATTCGCTAGTGGATGAAAAGCAGGCCTTTGTGCAGTGGACCATGACATTTTCGCACCCTGATATTGAGAAGGGAAAATCACGCACAGTGGAAGGTTGTTCTCGGTTAGAGCTTGATGGCAATAAGGTGGTCTTTCACCGAGATTACTTCGATTTAGGTGAAATGATTTATGAAGGCGTGCCGCTACTGGGCAAAGTAATTCGCCATATTAAAACGAGGTTAGGTCAATGAGTGTTAAACCCGTGGCTGATATTTTAATTACAGGTGCGAGTTCGGGTATCGGTTTGCAGCTCGCTTTAGATTATGCCAATCAAGGCCTACAGGTTATTGCGTGTGGGCAGAACCAAGAGCGTCTAGCGGCATTGTCAGTCCAGAGCAACAATATACAAACCTTGGCGTTTAATGTGACCGATTTGGCTGCGACTCAGATTGCATTCGATAGCTTAGCAGTCATCCCTAAGCTGATTATTTTAAACGCTGGCACCTGTGAATATATCGACAATGGACACGTAGATACTGCGTTATTTAAACGGGTGTTTGATGTCAATGTGTTTGGGCTCCTTCATTGCTTGGAAGCGATACAGGCACGCCTTGATAGCCAAAGTCAGTTGGTCTTTGTTGGTTCAACTGCAAGTTATATTCCTTTGCCGCGAGCAGAAGCTTACGGTGCATCAAAAGCAGCACTTAGTTATATCGCACAAACTTTGGCGCTAGATTTAGAACATAAAGGCATCAAAGTTACTTTGGTTAGTCCTGGTTTTGTTAAAACGCCACTCACTGATAAAAATGATTTCCCTATGCCAATGTTGGTAACGCCTGAAGTTGCGTCTTCTTATATTCGTCGAGGCATCCAAGGGGGTAACAAAGAAATTCATTTTCCGAAAAAATTCAGTTTTATCTTAAAAACAATTGCGTTGTTACCTATGGGGTTACAGCAGTCAGTCATTAAACGTATGACAGGGAAGACAGCATGAAAATAGCAATTATAGGTTCAGGGATTTCTGGGCTGACTTCAGCCTGGTATCTGCACCAAGATCACGACATCACGTTGTTCGAAGCGAATGATTACATTGGTGGACATACCGCCACTGTAGATGTGGCCGTTGATAGTGGTGAGTATGCGATTGATACGGGTTTTATTGTATTCAATGATAGCACGTATCCGAACTTTGAAAAGTTAATGGCAGAAGTGGGTATTGTGGGTCAGCCAACCGAAATGAGCTTCAGTGTCCGTAATGAAGACACTGGACTTGAGTATAACGGTCATACAATTTCAACCTTGTTTGCTCAAAAGCGCAATTTATTCCGGCCTTCTTTTTACCGTTTTTTGAACGAGATTTTACGCTTTAACAAACTGGCGAAAGCGGCAGCCAGCGACGGTGATGTGAGTGAGTCTCAAACACTAGGGGCTTTTTTAGCACAGCATGACTTTAGTGACTATTTTGCGGTTAATTATATTTTGCCGATGGGGGCGGCAATTTGGTCGTCAACCCTGTCGGACATGCGTGGTTTCCCCTTAGGTTTTTTCCTGCGTTTCTTTTTAAATCACGGCTTACTGGATGTCACCAATCGACCGCAGTGGGCTGTCATTCCCGGTGGTTCTCGTGAATACATTCGGAAAATGACGCCCGCCTTTGAACAATCTATTGCTTTAAACACCCCAGTTCAGCAAGTGACACGCCAAGCACATGGCGTGACAGTCATGAGTGCGCGCGGAAAGGAACAGTTTGATCAGGTTATTTTCGCTTGTCATAGCGATCAAGCCTTAGCCTTGCTGGGTGATAAAACCCAAGATGAAATCGACGTGTTGTCTGCCATGACTTATCAAGATAATGAGGTGGTACTGCATACCGACACCAATCTACTGCCTAAGTCGCGTGCTGCATGGGCAGCATGGAATTATCACCTGCCGAAAAGTGATGATGTTACCGTGTCACTATCTGAAGATCCCCAAGGCATAGACGAGCGAAGCCAGCGTTTAGCTGCATTAACGTACAACATGAACATACTGCAAGGGATTGAGTCACCTGAAACTTTCTGTGTGACACTCAACCAAACTGACCGTATTAATCCAGATAAAATCTTGCGTACTTTTACCTATGCGCACCCGGTATTTACAACTCAGTCCATTGCCGCGCAACAGCAACGTCCTCGTATTAATGGGCTAGCAAATACTTGGTTCTGCGGTGCGTATTGGTATAACGGTTTCCATGAAGATGGCGTACGCAGTGCACTGGATGTCGTTAATAATATTAACCTCGTCAATGAAAGCCTGATGAGTAAAAGTCATGTTAATGATGCGCAAGGAGTGTCCAGTTCGCATGCTGCAGCTTTTATCGCCTCAAATAATCACTCAGGTCAGTACTAATGGACAGCGTGATCAGAAAAACTACCGCAGAGGGTGAAACCTTAGCTTCGGACTTATCTCAATACGAGTCTGCGGTACAGTCGCGCAGCGGTATTTATGTGGGGACGGTACGCCACCGTCGCTTTACGCCTGTAGATCATAGCTTTGAGTACCCACTCTTTATGCCATTTATTGATTTAGATGAGGTAGAAGAATTAGCCAGAAAAGTGAAAGGTTTTGGCTTTTCCAAGTGGTATCCCGCACGATTTTTGGTCACAGATTATCTTGGAGGGCGAGCCAATAATACTGCTGAGTTGAAACTCGGCGCTCAAGACAAAATTGCGGAATTAACCGGTGAGCGATTAACAGGGAAAGTCTTCCTATTGTGCCAACTGAGATACTTTGGCATCTACTTTAGTCCTATTAATTTGTACTACTTGTTTAATGAACAAGGGGAATGGCAATACATGCTTGCTGAGGTGAGTAATACACCTTGGAATGAACGCCATTACTATGCAATCCCCGCTAAATCACGGTGGGGAAGTCGTTTATGGCAAGCACCTAAGGCCTTTCATGTGTCACCGTTTAACCCAATGGATCAGCAATATCATTGGCAAATTAAACAACCGAGCGATCAATTACGTGTTCACCTTGAAGTGCACGGTGAAGATCCTGCTTGTGATAGTTTAGCAACACCTGATACGAATATAAAAGTAGCAAAGGCCATCACCAAGATATTTGATGCCAGTATGATGATGAAACACGAGCCATTTACCTCTTCATCGTTGCGAAAACAAATGATGGTGACACCGATAATGACAGTCAAAGTCGTGATAGGGATTTACTGGCAAGCGCTCAAATTGTGGATTAAAGGGGTGAGGTTCCATGACCATCCTGAAAGTGCAGCATCAGAATTGAAAAAGTAAGGAATTACCCATGTTAAGAAGTGATATTAATCAACAATCAGCAAAAGTAACTCCGATGCAAAATGTTGCAAGGAAAGTCATTTTTAAAGTCTTAGCGCAGCTCAACAACGTGGGATTAACCGTTATAGAGCGTGAAGGTGAAACACATTTCTTCGGGGATAAACACGCCGAACTACAAGCCCAGTTGAGCGTCAATCACAGCGGCTTTTATAAACGTCTGCTATCTGGCGGCAGTATTGCCGCGGGTGAAGCCTATATTGACGCATGGTGGGATTCACCAGACATTACTAAAGTGGTGCAAGTGTTAGCGCGAAACTTGCCCACCTTAGACAAGCTAGAAGCCAAGACTGGCTGGATGACACGGATAGGCGAAGTGCTGACTCATAAGTTACGACGTAACAATAAAGACAATGCTCGCGATAATATTTCAGCCCATTATGATTTAGGCAATGCCTTGTATGAAACATTTCTCGACAAAGAAATGCTGTACTCAAGTGGGATTTATCATTCTGAGCAAGATTGCTTAGCCGAGGCGCAGTTCAATAAAATGGATCGTTTGTGCCAACAACTCAAACTGACCAAAGATGATCATTTATTAGAAATTGGTACGGGTTGGGGGGCATTAGCTATTCATGCCGCGAAACATTACGGTTGCCAAGTCACTACAACCACCATTTCTAAAGAGCAGCACTTATGGGCGAAAGCGCGAATTGAACAAGAAGGGTTAAGTGCTAAGGTGACCTTACTGCTTGATGACTACCGCGATTTAACCGGTGAATACGATAAAGTGGTGTCGGTTGAAATGGTCGAAGCTGTGGGAAAAGAATACCTCACTACCTATATAAAGAAATGCCAGTCATTACTGAAACCCAATGGATTATTGGCTATCCAGGCCATCACCATTGTTGATCAGCGTTATGAGAGCTATAGCCGTGGCGTTGATTTTATACAAAAACATATTTTCCCTGGGGGATTTTTACCGTCTGTTACTGTGTTGGCTGAGCAAATGACCAAGCACTCTGATTTTGTGATCCGAGATTTGAAAGACATAGGTTTGGACTATGCTCAAACTTTATCTGACTGGCATCAGGCGTTTAATCAGCAAACCTCGAGGTTGCACGATCTTGGCTATGATGAACGGTTTATTCGCATGTGGCGCTACTATTTTTGTTATTGCGAAGGTGGATTTTTAGAGCGCAGTATTAGCACCATTCAGCTAGTGGCGA
The DNA here is from genome assembly GCF_050337045.1 of Photobacterium kagoshimensis. Classification (NCBI taxonomy): domain Bacteria; kingdom Pseudomonadati; phylum Pseudomonadota; class Gammaproteobacteria; order Vibrionales; family Vibrionaceae; genus Photobacterium; species Photobacterium kagoshimensis. The sequence continues at coordinate 283,351 of NZ_JAKJSO010000015.1, forward strand.
GCCGTCCGCAATGGCGTAGTTAGCTGGAGTATTGCCAGCCGATCATTTAGTCGGTCATCAAGTAAGTGGTTAATGGAGAGCGGTATATGTCTTTGATCAAGAATACAGGTTCAGAAAAACCAAATAGTGATCGAAAAGACAAACTGCAATTTTTAATGGTCACCTGCGGATTCAATCTGTACTGGATATTGGCGGTATGGGGGCAGTATCGCTTTATTTATCTGCTAGTTCTCATACTTGTAGTGAGTTGGTGGTTCTTTTCTGTCAATTGGCGTTTTGTGGTATCCGCCAGCTTGATGGGGATCATCATGGACGCAACATTACATTACACCGGATTTTATGTCTTTCCTGATGGTGGTTTTCCATTGTGGCTCATTTTGATGTGGCTCGGCTTCACTTCTTTTATCTGGATCAGCAGAAAAGTAATCCAATCTTATTCCTCCAACGTACTTATAGTATTAGGAAGCGTTGGTGGTATGTTGAGCTACATTGGAGGAAACCGACTAGAAGCCGTTGAATGGCCGTTAGGCTGGGTGAATACCGCCTTGATGGTAGCTTTATGTTGGTTGGCTCTTTCTTACATTTTACTAACGCTTCTGAGTATGTTTTCAGCATCTCAGAGGTCATCATGAAATCATTAACAACAGCCTTTATTATTACCAGCCTTGCGCTAACAACGTTTTTATTTTCTGCAACAGCCTCTGCGAATGCGGGGAATACCACTCCGAAGTGGTTGACTTGGCAATCCGTGGGCTATGCAAAATTAACCTGGGGTCCTTGGGACATCTACCATTCTGAATTACGCACACCATCAGGTTCATACCGTGGCAATACAGCCAGTGGTGAGCAGAATATGGCCTTGGTGATTCGGTATCAGAGAGATATAGATAAAGATGATCTTCTTGAAGCGACCGATGAGCAGTGGAAACATTTAGGTTTCAGTGCCAGTCAACGTCAACAATGGTTATCAGAACTTGCCGTGTTGTGGCCTGATGTGAAAAAGGGTGATCGTCTTATTTTCGAGTTAAACGCACAAGGCGGTACTTTTTATTTCGATGCAAACGCTAAACATGCAACGAACAAGCAAGGCATTATTCAACTCGGTCAGTTATCTAGCCCAAAAGTCTCATCTGCTTTTATTAACATTTGGCTATCACCTAAAACCGCTTATCCAAAACTAAGACAGCAACTTATTGGCCAGTCATCATAATTGGATCTAGACCCATCTAATAATAAGATTGAAAAGGGAGCTATCATGTTATCGCGCTATTTTTCTCACTTTGCGTTTTTGCGCTGGTTAGTGACTTTAATTTTTGTTTTACATTTATCAGCCTGTTCTAACGCGATTGACGAATACCATGCCACAACACCGGCATTTGAGCTGTTTGAATACTTTGAAGGGGATGTTCTGGCTTGGGGCATGTTACAAGATCGCAGTGGGGTACAAACTCGCCGATTTGACGTTAAAATCCGTGGGGTGGTGGCAGGTAATATCCTAACGCTAACGGAAGACTTTGTGTTTGACGACGGTGAAAAGCAACAGCGTATCTGGACGATTACCAAAAACGCAGATGGCACCTACATAGGTGAAGCAGACGATGTGATAGGTGAAGCAATAGGTATAGTGGCAGGTAACGCCTTAAATTGGCAATACACCCTGCGTGTACCTGTGGATGATACCACTTACGATATTGCCTTTGATGATTGGATGTATCGACAAGATCAGGTGCGAATGTTCAATGTTGCAAACATGACTAAGTTTGGTTTTACAGTGGGTAAAGTCACCCTGTTTTTTGAAAAGCAATAATCTTAGAAGCCATAACCCTAGAAGTTAGAAGTTAGATCCGCAATAGTGCGGATCGTATGGTATTAGCTAACCAAGCCCTCGAGACATCGCCACGATACGCTTTAAGATCCAGCGAATCAGCAGTGGGATCTTTTCTTGCCCGTGTTCATCTGAGTAAGCAACCATTGCCAGCGCAACATCAGGTTTAGCATACCGCTTTAATGCCCGTCGAATGATCTTACGTGGTGGCATGGGCGCATCACTGGTAATGTTGGCTAGTTCTCTAAATAAAGGTTCATAACCATTATTGTAAAGGAAATGCTCAATATCCCTGTCGGGTAAAACCGTTAAGCGGTGTCGCTCAGCATCATTCCCTAACATACTCCTAACAGTATCGCCGTAGCGGCGTCCTGCCATGTCACCATCAGACACTAAATGCCATTCTATACCCATGCTACGGGCGACTTTTATTAGCGGTCGGAGGCCACTTTGGGCAAATTCAATAATATGAACGCCTTCCGCAGCAAAGTGGTAGCCACATAGCATCGCCAATTCATTAAACAGCCAGACTTCCGTTTCACCTTCCACCAGCAACCAAGCTCGCGCAAACATCGCGCTAGGGCGGTGCAAGCGAATATGAAAAGAAACGCGTCGCTCTTCGTCTTTTGACAAGGTCGTTGGGGTGAGCGAGTGAGGCTGCGTTTTATCAGGCTCGCGGATCAGTTTTTTAATACTGTGGATCGGCACAGTAGAAATAAGATCAGGGCTGTTGGTGGTTAAGATCTTTTGCATTGGCATACTGTCGATGAATGCCCATGCTTGATGCAAAATAGTTGGATGTAGTCGACCTTCTGGATCCTCCAATACCATAATAGGGCGAGAGATCCGTTTTAACTCTACAGGCCCACGCGCACGAATATAGGCATTAAGCAGCCCCATTAACACTAATCGACCTTGCTTGGTCATTTGTGGCTGGCTAAGTTGTTCTAATGGGTTGGTGTTGGTTTGTATGTAACTAGGAAAATGGGCGCGATTAAATTTATCGCTGCGATTATGTGGTGTAAAAGCAAAATAGTGGTCGACTAACGAGCGTAGAGCATTCACGCTGCTTTTGAGTTCCCCTGAGTTGACATGACCTGGGCTTGTCATCAAACGGCGACAAGTATTATCTAACCGACGTTCGATCCGATTGTTCTTAGCCAACAGCTCTGATTCAGCATTACTTACTGATGTATGGCCATTACCGTTTTGCCCATTTTGAACGGTTTGCTTGTCTGTTGAATGGCTGCTTTTAGGTTGTTCATGTAAGCGGCGTGCATCACGAATGCGTACGACAGGGTGTAGCACCATCAATTGCTTCACGAGCTTATCATTGTTGTCGCAAGCAATGTGCTGACCTTTGCTGTTTAAGAAAGATCGCGTTGTATTAACTTTGTCACCTTCAATTGTGCTCGATATCTCATAATAAAGGTGTTTGATGCCATCTTTTCTGACCCAAAGAGGGCCAAAGCTTCGGTAGCGGCGTGCTTTCGATTCAGATGGGTAGTCTTCATGCCAGTGAAGGACAATATGCAGTTGAGACATTTTTTCATGGCCAATGGCGTAATCGACATGAAAGTCAGAAAATTTGAAGGTATAAAAGTTGGCATCTGTAGGTAACGCAATACTCAGCGCATCAAGTAGCGAAGACTTACCCCATGCGTTTTCACCGATCAATACGGTTAACTCATCAAACGATAACGACATGCGTTTGATGCCACGGAACCCTGAAATCTCAATACGCTCTAAATGCATAACACCCCCTGATAAAATAAGATTACATCACTGCGACACGAAATATGGACGTGAATGTCACAAATAGAAAACTTAATGTAATCTCAATGGCTTAGATGAGAATGTATTGAGCCTTGATCGTGGTGTTGTTATTATCCCTCGCAATAACAAGATAAAAACTGATAACAGACTGGAGTGTCAGATGGCTAAAATTATTCACAGTATGATCCGAGTTAAAGATCTTGAACCTTCGCTAAGCTTTTACAAGCAAGCGTTAGATCTTGATATTGCGGAACAACTGGATTTCGATGGTTTCTCACTGGTTTATCTTCGTAACGAAGAAAATGACATGGAGCTAGAATTAACCTGGAATGAAGGCACCGAAGAGCCTTATACGCACGGCTCTGGCTATGGTCATATTGCGGTTGCTGTAGACGATCTTGAAACTGAGCATAAGAAGCTCACAGAGTTAGGTTACGAACCTGCGGAAATTAAAGAATTTTTCCGTGATGGTGAGCTACTCGCCAAGTTCTTCTTCGTACAAGACCCTGATGGCTACAAAATTGAATTTTTGTGGCGTCACGGTCGTTACCTGTAAAGCTAACACGTACTGAAATTTAATGATTAGCTCTATACCAAGGCGCTATGTTGCGCCTTGGTGTAGGAAATAATCAATAATTATTGATTAGATCGCATCACAGTTTGGTTTCGCCTGATTATACGCGGGCAGTGAAGCGATACCTTCTTTCAAATCATCAATACGGGTATCGTGCGAAGGGTGGGTTGATAACAATTCTGGCGGTTGGTTGCCACCTGAGGCTTTCGCCATGTTTTGCCACAGTGAAACGCTTTGGTTGGGATCGAAACCTGCTTCAGCCATTAACTGAAGGCCAATGATGTCAGATTCTGATTCTTGTGCGCGACCATAAGGCATTAAGATCCCGTACTGTACGCCTAAGCCAAGGCCTGCCATGGCTGCGCCACTGTATTGTGAGCCGCTAATGGCCGCACCAGTAATTTGCAAGCCTGCATCGGCCAGCTGAGAACGCGATAAACGCTCATTACTGTGCTGCGCTAATACATGGCCAATTTCGTGACCTATCACGGTTGCGAGTTGGTCTTGATTGGTTGCCACTTTAAGTAAGCCAGTATAAACACCAATTTTACCGCCTGGTAGGGCGAAGGCGTTGACCTGATCGCTATCAAAGACCACCACTTCCCATTTATCAAAACCTTGTAGTGGGCCTACCTTGGCTGTTATTGCATCTGTGACACACTGAACATATCGTTGTTTTTTTGCATCTGTGCTGATTTTTTCTTGTTGCTTGAGCTGCTCAAACGACTGAGCACCCATTTGAGACATGTCATTTTCAGAAAACAATAGCATTTGCTGCCTGCCCGTTGGAGAGCTAGAACAACCACTTAACAGTATACTGCTGGCAATTAAACCACCCAGTAATAAATGAGTATATTGACGCATAGCGAGACTCCATTCGCTCCTTGATAGTGTGTAGAGGCCGTTGTTCATACAATATGATCTTCACGGCCTCACATTTCATGCCATTTAATTACTTCTAAGTATGAAGCAAGAATGTATGAAATTGAAAGTTATTGAAAAAGCATTTTTATATAACTGCGAGAGCGATTAAGATTTGTCTCAAAATATAAGGAGCAACCATGGCGATTTGGCATAAAAAAATTGATATAGACGAACTCAATGCGAGTTCAAAAAACACCTTGGTTGAGCATTTAGGCATTCGTTATACCGAATTTGACGATGATAGCTTGTCTGCAACCATGCCTGTCGATGCCAGAACCCATCAGCCTTTTGGTATGTTGCATGGCGGTGCCTCTGTCGTGTTAGCTGAAACCTTGGGCTCAGTAGCCGCGAACATGTGTGTCGATGAAGGGCTCTACTGTGTAGGGTTAGATATCAATGCTAACCACATTCGTCCGATGCGCACAGGTACTGTAACAGGCACAACAACGCCACTTCATATTGGAATGACAACCCAAGTTTGGCAAATCGAATTGAAGGATGAACGCGGCCGTTTAATTTGCACCAGCCGTATCACCATGGCGGTCTTAGGTAAAAAAGCAGATTAGCCATTATAAAAACAATAAGTGATGAAACGAGTAAACAGGAACATAAATGGTTATTAATTTCGCAACAGGTAAGATCATTGCCAATCAACATGAACTGGTTGTACGTATTGATGGTGAAGCACGCGTTACTATGCAAGCGCAGGTTGATGAGGTGACATTAATTGGGCGTGGCGCCAATGTGGTCACAGCAACAGGGAGTGGCATCCAGTGGTCGGTGCGTTTAGATGATGAAAACCAGCTGCAAGCACTGGCAGATGCGATTGGAATTGCGGTAAAAAACACCTAATTCAGTCACAAATAATCTACGATTAGACAAAAAGTGTGAACCACGTAAAATACTCCGCACAAAAGTAAGGTTGAGAGTGTATTACGTGAGTTCTGTCACTATGAGAAACAAATTTGAGTTATTGGCACCAGGTGGTGATATTGAGTCAATCAAGGCGGCTATCATCGCTGGCGCAGATGCCATTTATTGTGGACTAGATAATTTTAATGCCCGCAATAGGGCAACCAATCTAACGTTTGATAACTTAAATGGCATCGTTCGATTAGCGCATGAATACGATTGTAAGATCTTCCTTACTTTAAATATCATTATTTTAGAGAGTGAAATCCCAGCATTGGTTCGTTTGATCAATAAGCTGGTAAATACCAAGATTGATGGCGTGATCGTACAAGATCTCGGTCTGTTTTATATTCTAAAGAAACACTTCCCGACGCTGGATGTTCACGCATCGACTCAGATCAATACCCACAACGAAGGCCAAATTGCCTTTCTAAGCAAGTTAACAGCTAGCCGTGTGAACTTATCGCGTGAGTTAAATATTCATGAGATTAAGCACCTTGCCTCGGTAGGTCGTGACCATAACATGCTGATGGAAGTGTTCGTACACGGTTCTTACTGTATTGGCTTCTCTGGTTTGTGTTATATCAGTTCAGTGAAAAATGGTAACTCAGGCAACCGTGGTCGCTGTAGTCAACCTTGTCGTGATCAGTATAAAACAACCAATGTCGGTAAAGATTATCCGCTAAACATGAAAGATAATTCGGCATTTTTAGACATGCAAGCATTGGCTGATGCAGGCGTGTATTCATTGAAAGTCGAAGGGCGTATTAAGAAATCTCACTATGTGTACACAGTAGTTGATCAATGGAATCAACAAATCCAACGCTATTGTGATAACCAAGCGCTACTGACTGATAAGTCTTCACTTTATACGGTGTTCAACCGTGATTTCTCGAATTCGTATTTACAAGGCGATATCAATAAAAATATGTTTATTGATAATCCGCGTGATAATTCAATTCAGCACTTTACTAAAATTTATAGCTGTAAAACCGATGAAAGCGTACAGCAGGTTCGCCAAAAGGTGTACGACGATAAAACGGTGATTATTGAAACGGTTGCTGAGAAAATTCAAAACCTGAATATTGATAAGTTACCACTGAACTTATATTTCTCAGGCAGTGCAGGACAACCACTGAGTGTGCATGTCACTGCAGGCGATGCTGAATACAGTTTAGAAACGGAAGGTGCATTGGCTGCGGCGAGTGAGAATGGTCGTAGTATCGATGAAGAACTGCTTGCATCATCGTTTAAAAGTATCAGTGATAATGATCACCAGCTAACAACTATCGACATCAGTAAGTTGGCTAATAACGTATTTATTGCGTTTAAAGAGCTTAATGTACTGCGTGATCGCATCAGTTTTTGGCTAAATGGTTCTAAGCCATTGATCGAGCCTGTAGACACACCGCGTTTACCGCGAGTGGCTGTAGTTGATGAGACGCCACAGCTAACCGTACTTATCTCGAATAAGAAAGATATCGAGCCTTGCCAGGCTGCGGGTGCACAAGTGTATTTTCAGTTACCTGACTCACTGCATACCGAAGTGAAGAAAATGGTGAGCTTATTTACTGAGCACCAAGATCTGGTTCCTTGGTTCCCTGCTATCTTGATTGGCGACCATTTTGAAGCCGCAAAAGCGTTACTTGAAACGGTGAAGCCTAAGCGTATCGTCACCAACAATACAGGTGTTGCTCATTTAGCGATTGAGCTGGGTATCGAATGGATTGCTGGTCCATACCTGAATCTATCTAACTCATTTAGCCTTGAGTGCTTGAAGCAAGAGTTTGGCTGTCGTGGTGCATTCATTTCGAATGAACTGAATAAGAAGCAAATTAAGCCAATTATTCGCCCAAGTGGTTTTGAACTTCACCACAGTATTTATCACCCAATCATGATCTTAATGAGCCGTCAGTGCCTGTTCCATCAAACGGTTGGTTGTAAGGTGAAAGCATTTGATTCGAAATGTCTAAAAGGCTGTAAGAAAACGGCATCGATCATCAATATGCGTGAGTCATCCTTTATCATTGATAAGCAAAAGGGCGATCATAATGCCATGTATAGTCAGTTTAACTTCATGAATACTGACATCATTACGGATATGCCAGACAAGTTTTCGCATTACTTTGTGGATTTACGTGATATCAAAACGGACACGCAAGTCTCGGTTGATAAAGCGACACTGATAGGTTTGTTCACACGTGCAATCAACAAAGACGAGACTGCAATTGCCGAATTGAGTGACGCTGTAACGCAAACCAGCAACGCACAATACCGAAAAGGCCTGTAATTAGCGTCATAGTCGCTAGCGCTGAACCAGGGATCTGCTCTGAGTCTTAGGTCTTGCTGTTAGTATCGCGACTGCATTAGTACATTCTGCCCCTCATCAACCTGAGGGGCAATATCCCCACTTCTTATTCTAACTTCTACCTTCTTGATATATGCTGCTAATAGCGTGTGATTAAGGAGTAAAAGATGACGCATCATAAAGAAGGCCATATACCTGTATTTGTTACTTCGCGGCTACGTGTCGACGAGTGTTGTGAAGATAACCTTTCATCTTATGTCGCCAATCACGATGACTTTCTTCATCAAATTACCCGCATCCTCTCACCTGAGGTGGTTAAATCACTTCCACCGTATTTTTCAGGTATTAACACTGAGCCATTAGCGCAACAGTGGTTTGAAAAAATGGTGGCTGACAGTCGGCTATTTGTTGTATCAGTCACTGAACAAGCGCAAGCTGTTCGTTCTCGGGTAATTGGTTTCATTTTTTTGCACCAAGCATCGGCGGATCATTGCGAATCAGCCAGCATGGCGCACATCGGTTATTTATTCGATGAAGCCGAATGGGGAAAGGGCTTTGCCAAAGAGTGCTTACAAGGTTTTATGGCTTGGTGTGAAACACAGCCTGCGATTTTAGGGCTGATTGGTGGGGTTGAAAAAGACAATCCAGCCTCAGCCCACGTGTTAGAGCGACTTGGCTTTATGACTCAAGAAAATCATTCACTTGATTTATCTGAGCAATCAGTGACTTTCTATCAGCATAGGTTCAATAATAACAGGTGATAATACTCATTCTGTCTTGCATTGCTAATTTGCCTTGTTCATTTAGCTGCAAAATACAAAGTAAGCTTTTTGCCTCTATCTGCTGAGCTCAACCATTTATTTGATTCTATCTTAGGCTATGTATGAAATCTGATCTGTATTCAAAGCATGCTGAAAAGTACGATGCTGCTGTTCAAAATAATATCTATAACGCGCATTTAGAGCGCCCATCGCTGCAAGCTATGCTGGGCGAACTAACAGACTGTAATATTCTTGATTTAGGCTGCGGTACTGGCATATATACCGAATACTTGTTCAAACAAGGTGCATCAACAGTGACGTGTATCGATTACTCGCAAGATATGATCAACTTGGTGACGAATAAGTTAAGTTCAACATTTGGCAGCCGTATCACAGCGTATGCCCATGATCTTACTAAGGGGCTACCGAATGAAGCTGCTAACAGTTTTGATGTCATTATTTGCCCGTTGGTACTGCATTATATTGAAGATCTGTCGTTTGTATTTGAAGAGATCCATCGTGTATTAAAAGTCGGCGGTTATATGGTGTTTTCAACGCATCATCCATTTGCTGATTTTGAATGCAGTTTATCGGGTAATTATTTTGACCGCGAACGCATCACTGAAACATGGAATACTGTAGGCGAGCCTGTTGAGGTAACTTTCTATCGCCGTTCTCTAACAGAAATGATGACAGCGATAACATCGAATGGTTTAGCTGTGACTGAGATGACGGAAGGCAAGGTTGATGAAAAAGCCAAAGTAATAGATGAAAAAACCTATGAGCATCTTTCGAAAAATCCGAATTTCATTTTTGTTAAGTGCCAGAAGTTTACAGAGACATTAGATTAATCACGAGATTAAGTTATCAGTGTAAAACGAGCGATTTAAAAAGGTTATGTCTGAGCAAATTGTTGTAGATCGTTTATATAAATAATGTGCTACGAACTACAACGCTTTGCTCTGATGTTTAAAGAATTGGCTAGTCAGCTAGTATCAAAACTATTCCTGAAACGTTAAAAGAGCATCATCAAATTGAGTTGATTGTACTTTTATGAGTATGCCGATACCAATAACAACCCCTATGATCAATTCCGAAGTCGAAATCGAACCAATGAAATGCAATAGCATAGATAAAAAAATGATACCGTTAACAAGTAGGTGATATGGCGCTAATGCTTTAAAATCATTCACTCTGCAATTAAGGGTTTTTATTCCTTCAGTATTTAGTTGTAAATCTGCACCGCAGATGGAGCAAGATAATTGATTGTTTTTACTTAATTTATTCATTTCTTTCAGTTTTACTTCACTATCACCAGTACATATTGGGCAGTTATAGTGTAGGGCTGGTTTCATTTTTTCCTCTTTTTTTAAATTGTATTAAATAACTTAGTTATTTAAGTTGAGTCATATTTGATATCTACAATGATCATACCATTACACTTTGAAGTTTTATTCAAATGATATGGTTTTAGTTTTATTTTGCGAGCAGGTTATATTTTTACACTTAACAGACTAACTTCATTCATAAAAAGAATTTTCTGTGCTTATTAAGACTAAGGTTTTAGGTGTTCTTGACTGCAGGCTCCTTTATTTATGTTTACATTTCATCAAGTTGCAATAAATTTCCAACTACCTCGAAGAATATGCAATGTCACGTCCAGTTAATAAGTAAATTTAGTATATTAGTTTAGAATATTTCAAGGAGTTAATATGTTAGAACTAATTAATGATACGCTGATTACTTATGCCTATATTGGCATCTTAGCTACCTTATATGTGGTTGTATTTTTTATTCTTACTGGGGTTACAGTATTCGAAGGTCAAGAAAAAGGATTTATGCCTTTTAGATATAAGGTGAGTTATGTTTTAGTCATGTGTGCAATCTTCCCATGCGTATATATTGCATTTTTTTATGAGATTGTTTCGTTAAGAAAGATTTATGAATTGAGAGCGGGAATAGCATAGTGTAAAACAACCAAGATGATGCGTTACACTCGCGCTAACAGCTCTGCTTGATAAAGATACAATACTGTACATAGATCCCAGACATAAAAAAAGCTGCACATTGATAGTGCAGCTTTCTTGATGAACGATGAACGCTTTATCTCGGTAAATTGGCTCGTTCTAAGTCTCGTGCTATGCACAACACTTCTTGTATTTTTTGCCGCTACCACAAGAACATGGATCGTTACGGTTAGGCGTTTTTTCAAACGTAGTCGTTGTTGGCTTGTTCAATAGGCCATTTAGTTCAACCAGATTTTCTTCTTTATCTGCTGATACTTCAATGTTTGCTACAAGCGCGTTATCAGCCAAAATCGCCATGATTTCTTCTTTTTTCTCATCGCTGTTTACGATCAAAGAAAGCGGCTGCTCCTCGGTACCTAATTTAGCACTACGCTTTGTATTGAATCCGTAGCTTTCGTGTTTAGGCTTTTTCTCGATACGGCCTTTATAGAAGAATTTAGACATTGCAGTCACCTGTAACAAAGTAAAGAAGCAGGGTTTATACAGCAAAATCGACGTTCTATAAAACCCTTTTAGCAATATTGGTTTATTTAAGTCATTATTAGGTGAAGAAAAGCAGATAGCAGTGAAAGAACAAATGGGTAGCAGATCGAGATTAACTGGCGATTACTTTTTTACCCATTTACCCGCGCTGTTTTGGTAGTAGTGGCCTGGACGTGTTTTATCTACTGCTTTTTTATAGGCGAGTCGACCCACTTCAGAGGGGCTAAGGCCATGTGAGATAGAGATACGTTTGTAACTGGCTTTACGTTGCTGGTTAACGGTCGCAACAAGTTTTTTGACTTCAGAAGAAGGGGATGAGGTAATAGGCGCAACAAAACCGCTATTGGTTTCACCTACGAGACCTTGATCTTTGGCATCCTGTAACTCGAGCGCAAAGGCCTGAGCGGATATCAAAAAGGCGAATAGAAAGATTAGGTATTTTTTCATGGCATTCTCCCTGCCGAATTAGAATACATCGTCATCGCTGAATAAGTCATCTATTTCCTTGTCGACTTTGATCCTAATCTCATGTTCAATTTTGACATTCAGGTTAACTTCTATCGGTTTGTCTGATGCTGCAACCTGTACGGTTGGTGTGCATCCCATCATTCCAAGCGTGGTACCGATAAAGAGTACGGCGAGGAGTGTGAGCGAGAATGAAAATTTAAGCTGTATGATATCCATTGGTTACGACCTTTAACTATACGTGCGCATAAATTAATCAAAGAGATCTACTCATTCAAACCAAGCTGCTTTAAAAAAAGACTTTCCAGTTGCGACGAGTTAATCGCGTTTATAGTTTTGATCAATGCTGGAATGTCATCTTGCACGTTCAGATTTAAATGTACTGGGCGTCCATTTTGAAAATCAGGATTAAAGCCCTTAAATCGTGAACTTGCATTTAATTGTCCATCTTTAGAATAGTCTAGATCAATCGCCAGTGAGTGGTAGTTATAATTTTTGAGAATCTTACCAACGACCAGTACGCTATTTTCACCCGCAGCCTCGACATTCTGATCGATAGTCGATCCTTCTAAATACCGCAAGATCCCACCAGGGTAGCGAGAGTGTAAGTGACCTGACTTAATAGAAGGTGCGCCATCTTCAATTGAAAGTGGGATCACACCATCAACAATACCTGTTAGCGCTATGTCTTCTTGTTCCAGTAATTGAATAAGTGCTGCAAGATCGAGACCATGAACTCGAATGTCTTGAGGCGGGACATTAACCAAACTTGTACTGGTCGCATTGTGCAGGCTGATCTTACCGCCTAGCACGTCTGCATGAGCGCGTTGTAGGTGGTAACGCTGCTGGTGGGTATCAAATTCAATGCTAGCGACAATATCTTCAAATAATGCACCAGCATGAAATAGCCCAGCATGGATACTGATAGGGTGACGAGACTTGATACCCGTCGGAGTGATGTCAGTGGTGATGGACGTATTAAGGTTACCAAATCTAAAGCCATGCACTTCACCATTAAGCTGGTGGCTAAATAGCCCCATTCGGCCATGTAACTCGTTACCTTGTAACGTAAATTGAGCATCGTAGCTAATACTGCCTTGGGTAAAATCGTAGTCGAGAGGAAATTGGGGGAAGTAGTATTTCTTCAATGTTTTCTTGCTGTTAAATATTATTTCGTTACGGTGTAATCTTATAGTGGTACGATCACGATAAGGCCGATGTGAAAGGGTGTATTTCACGAGCGTCGCTTTTTTCCAATTATCCAACTCGCCGTTAAAGCGCCAATTATCAGGGGTTAAAGCGAGTTGCCCTTTCGTTGAAAACTTAGGAAAACGTTGGTTGTTTTGCTTTAAGTGAGTCGCTAAGTCGTAGTGGGTAGAGATCGTATAGGGCTGACCCAAGGATAGATCGGTCCTGTGTAAAACTAACTCTGTTTTTGCTTCGTATTTTTGAACGGGCAATAAAGCCCGCTTGACTTGATGAGCTTGGTGAACAGGCTGACCGTCTTGATCTTGAATGGTTTGTTCGCCATAGAGGTTAGTGTTAACGGTGGCACGCGAGCTCTCGGGTAGCAATAGCCGAATATGAGCCATTTCATCTGTTTTACTTATGGTCAGACTATCAATTTGCAATGCAGTTTGCTGAGCATTTAGCAAATTGAGATGGTTGCCAAGCAGGCTCTCATCAAGCGTAATATTATCGACATTGAGAGCGAGCTTGCTCAGAATTAAACCGAAAGCCTGCGTAGACCATGAAAATTGGTAGTCGCTCTGTGCAACAATGCTTGCTAGCTTGATATCTTTGATTGGAAATACTTGGGCAATATTTGCATTAATAAATCCACTTAAGTGACATTGTAACTCGGGTCTCTGGCAAGTTAAGTCATCAATTAATAAAGATATTTTGTCCTTCCATTGTGTAGAAAACTCAATCTTTTCTGTGTCATCTTCTAGGCTGATTTTTAACGCTTGATTGCGGTAATGCGCTTTAAGATTGAGCTCACCATCTGTGTTTAGTGTAATGGTTTCAACCTTGGTTGATGAAGCTTGATTGCTAAGGTGCTTGCCAGGTAACGCAAATTGGTTGAGCTGCACATCCAGTGTGGAAGGTAGCTGGATGGCCAGTTTGTAATAAGCATCGATTAGCCGCCTATCAACAACTTGATTATATTTGGTGTTCGCCACTCTTGATGCAGTGACAGTGATTGGGGCATTTAGCTCTGCGCTGGGGAGATGAGTCAGCGCAAAACGACTCATTATATCCTTGGTGTTTTTAAAGTTGGCTTGGCAAACCAGCTGTTGCGGTAAAGGATCGATAAATTCTATTTCAGCCTTACAATCAAGCGTGTTGCCTTTTGGACCTTTAATTAGTCCGCTAAAGTTCGCTGCTTTATCATTCTTGTGTTTGAGCAATACTTTCAAATCATAGGGGTCTGGCCCAAGCACTTTGCCTTCAATTCTAAATCGTGCTTGCCTGTCTTCGCGCTTTTCTCGTTCCTGTGGTGTTTTGAGTACGACTTTGGCATCAACAATGAGTTCGCCATAAGTTAGGTGGTTTACTTTCAGCACATTGAGTGGAAGCGTTGCAAGGCTTGCGATGGTTTCACCCAGATGCAGGCCTTGATGGTCTGGATCACTGCGTCGAATGAAATTAGGCAAGACTTTAGGGTGACCGAGATGAATGTTCTCTGCTTGTAGCTTGATAGATTGCGCGGGTTGTTGGATATCCATCTCGAAATGTAGCTCAGTGAGCTGCTGTGGCACTTCTGGCGGCAACATATCCCATTGTGGGATCAACTTATTAATGCTGATAGAAAGCGGCGTAGCGCTATCCTGCCAAGATATCGAAAAGTTTCCTTTAGAAAGCTGAGTTGGGTAAATCAGCGTGTTTTGTTGCGCTTGTCCTTGTCCTTGTCCTTGTTCTTGATGTAGATGAGTGGGAACGGGTGTTGAACGAGTCATGCTATGACTGGGTTTATTTATGTTGTTTTTCTGCTTTTTATTTTCTGTCGCGAGCTTATTCAAAATGGCAGGAATAAACAGATTAAGTTGTCCGCTTTCTACAATACCTGAAATCGCCACATAAGGCTTAGTGGCTATCACTAAGTGTATGTCATTCAGTTCTTGGTGTTGAATGCGAGGCTGTGCCAAAGGGAGGTTTATTTGCACGCTGAGTGAATCTGAGCTTGCACTGAATACGTAGGGATTAGAAAGATCGGTAAAGTTAAGTGCAGTATTACGGAGTAAGAAGTACGGGAAATCGTAACCAATCTGCTTCAAATAGGCTTGTAGCTCGCTAGGTAAGAATACTTCCGTTGTTGTTGCTGAAATGCGCCATGAAGCTGAAGAGATCGCACTCTGATCATCAAAATATTTATCAATGCGTAATTGGTGTGCGTTGATCTTAGTGCCGCTGATATCAATTGATACATGATCGATATTGATCTGCGGGTATAAGCTAATGCCAGAAATGGCATTGATGACGATCCCTTTACTGGCAAGCCACATTGGGATCCCTACGGCAAGGATCAAAATGGCACAGCACAAAACAAATAGCAGCTTACGTATAAAGCGAAATCGCTTGATAGGCTTTAGTGGTGGATCGGCGATAGGTTTTACATCCTCGTTCACACGTATGCTCTTTATGCTAAAACACTTCTTAAAGCATATAGCTATTCTGCACTAACAGCATAATTATAAAGGTGTATTGATGGTGAGATTTCAGAGGATAATTAACAGATAAAGGTGAGTAAAGAAGCCTTGTAATTACATGGCGAATGTAGAAATACGGGTGCTTGTGTGGGAGAGAGTTGGGAGCATTGGCAAAAAAATTCTCACCACAAGCATTAGACAGGACAAGCGCGAGTGGTGAGAGATTCCATGTTGTAGATAGTGTTTCTTATTATTAGAATTCGAAAAATCGGCAAAGCCGTAAAAATAGTGTCAGTAGTGCAAGTTTATCTATTTGCTCAAGCGTTAACCTGCAAGAACAGGTTCACAAAGAATCATATCCATTGGGGCTGATTTGGTTGTTTGAGCATTAACATGTTGAAGGGCTGTTTGGATAACTTCTTCGGCATGTAGTGTGTCATGTTGGTCTAGGGCACTTAATGCATTAGTTAAAAGCTGCTCTATCGCATCAACATGATGCTTTGCACACTCGAGTTGTGAATACTGTAATTTTGAGTATTCGGCGAGTTCAGGGTTCGGTATCAGATAGGGATTCGAATGTGACTTATCTTGAAGATCGATAGTTTGCTTACACTGTTCGAGAACTTGAGTAAGATCATTCGTTAAATGTTCCATGAATATCCTTATTGTGAGTACCTATGATTAAAAGCACCTTATAATTTTCAAGGCACTTCACTTGTCAATTCATCCATGTGATTGATGTAATTACTCTATATTAGATTCATCATACAAAACTTAACATAGATCAAGTAATTGAATATTCTTTTATTTTGAATATTTAATCGGTTTTTGTGGGATATCAGTTTGCCAAAAGAAAGCGAAATCATGCGTTAATCACTCGGTTGCATTATAAGGCTTTGCAAATACGGCAATTGTTTTTTATTCGGTTTTTTGCTTAATTTCTCATGTTGGTTAAAAATATCTCGGGGAAATACAATTATTAATGACTAATTAGTCAGTTTTGCTGGGTGTCTTAAAATGTGCATCTATAGGGAAATGATGGGAAGAAAGGTATGATATTTGATTAAAGGTGTTGCTTTGCTAAACAGGGAGTTGCAGTGAATAAGTTGTTATCATTTGAGGCTTTATTGGTGTTAGATGCCATAGATCGGCGTGGAAGTTTTGCTGCTGCCTCTGACGAATTGGGTCGAGCGCCTTCTTCTTTAAGCTATCAAGTCCAAAAATTGGAGCAAGATTTAGACCTTGTTATCTTTGACCGTTCTGGCCACCGCGCTGCTTTTACAAAAGCGGGGAAGTTATTATTAGAGCGAGGCCGACTACTTTTACAGGCTGCTGATGAAATGGTTTCAGATGCCAGTGCGTTAGCCCATGGCTGGGAATTAGACATTACCATTGCTTATGATGGTGTTATTTCTTTTGTAGATATGTTGCCTTTGGTTGAGGGGTTAGCCAAACAAAGCAAAACACGATTGCGCTTTAAAGAAGAAATATTGGCTGGCTGTTGGGAAACTTTAGCGCAAGATAGAGCGGACTTAATTGTCGCGCCAGCACCTGCGGTTACGCCTCCTGAAGTGAAAATTGAACCGCTAGGTAAGCTAACAGGGTATTGGGTTGCACACCCTGACCATCCTATCCTGCAACATGATGATCCGCTAGACCCATCAGTACGCCTTCAATATCGTGTCATAGCAGTCGCAGATACTGCTCGCAATATGCCGCCTATATCTCACAATATCTTGGATGATCAGCCGTTACTCACTGTAAGTACAATGCACGATAAGCTGGTGGCATTAAAAGCAGGGGTGGGTATTGGTACGCTGTCATCGCATTATGCTGAACCGGCAATCGCATGTGGTGAATTGGTACGTATCAACCAGGAAACCGCCCATGTACTTGATATTGTGTTAGCGTGGAACCGTAATACTATGGGTAAAGCAAAAACCTGGTGTGTACAGCAATTAAAACAGCAATGGAAAGCCGCGCCCTAACTACGCACTTCTCACACTGGCGTGAGAAGCGCTATCACCATTACCCTAATTAGAAAGCAGTTTTACTCATTATTTAGTGTCAACTGCATTTCAACCACGCCATCTTCCATTTGAATATCGACATGAAAGCCGACTTTTTGTGCCAGCATGATCATTCCACGGTTAGATGGCATGGTCATTCCTGTCATACGTTGTAAGCCACGTTTGTGGCAGTAGTCGATTATTTTCTCCATTAAGATACGCCCTAAGCCAACGCCTTTTAAATCTGAGCGTACTAGAATGGCAAATTCGGCTTCTTCGTTATTGGGATCGGATAACGCGCGTGTCACACCTATGATCACTTCTTCATCATTACCGTCGCTATTTTTTTCAATGATTGTAGCGACAAAGGCCATTTCTCGGTCGTAATCAATTTGAGTGAAATTGGCCAGTGCTTCATGATTAAATTCACCAACATCAGAAAAGAAACGTCGATATAAATCATCCACTGATACCTTGGATATAAACGATGCGTGCTTTGGTTCATCTTCTGGCAAAATTGGACGCAGTAATATTGAACGAGCATCTTTGAGCTCGACGGTTTGTTCATGTTCTTTCGGATAAGGGCGAATAGCCAATCGCGCTTGTTTATCGCCTGTAAAGGGCTTGATTGTCATCGACGCATCGATCACTGTCATTTCATCGCCTGCTGCTAATAATGGATGAATATCAAGGGCGGCAATTTCCGGACAATCAATAATCAGCTGCGATATTTGTACCAATATCTTGCACAGAGCTGGAATGTCTAACCGCTCTGGCAGTCGACGCTGACGAATTTTTCCAGTCTTAATGGCGTTGATCACCATGTAACGTGCAAGTGCCATATTCAATGGTGGCAGGGCTACCGCAGCATCTTTATGAATATCCCATTGCGCGGCATCCTCACCCAATAAGATGACAGGGCCAAAAATAGCATCATGATGAACAGCAATACGCAGCTCTTGAGCGCCAGAACGATTCGCCATTTGTTGAACTAATAAACCATCAATTTGGGCACTTGGGTAGTTAAGCGCAACGCGATCTAAAATGGCTTGCGCACCATTAGCCACTTCAGCGGCGGTGCGTAAGTGAAGCATTACGCCATGTACTTCAGATTTATGTCGAATATCAGGCGAACGTAATTTAACGGCGACGGGGTAGCCAATTTGTTCTGCAATATGCGCCGCTTCGGCGGAGTCGCTTGCTATCCAAGTTGGTAGCGTATTAAAGCCGTAGCTCTCTAATAATGGCCTTACATCATGGGTTTCTAAGTGGTGTATGTTTTGTGAAAGTAGATCTTTTAGCATAGCATTTACCAGCTTAGGGCTGGCGTTTGTCTCGCCAAAAGAGACAGGGGTTTCGATCAGTTGTTTTTGGTTACGTCGGTATTCCACTAAATGCATGAATGCAGAGACTGCGCTTTCTGGTGTACGGTAGGCGGGATAACCCGCATCGGCAAAAATTTGTCGTGCACTAATGGCTTCGTTCTCACCCGCCCAGTTAGTCAAAATATTGAATTTTCGGGTACGTGGGTGTGATTGAAGTAAGTGAACAAGGCGGTTGGCGGCTTCGTTTCCATCAGCAATGGCAGACGGAGAGTGCATTAAAAGCAGAGCGTCGAAATCATCGGAATCAAGCAGAATTCTTACCGCTTTTTCATAGCGTGTAATATCGGCATCACCAATAATATCGATGGGGTTAGAGTGTGACCAGTAAGAAGGTAAAATATCAGAAAGCTGTTTGATTGTATCTTCGCTGAGTGTCGCAAGTTTACCACCACGGTCAGATAAGGCATCAACCGCCATAATCGCAGGGCCGCCACCATTGGTAAGTATGGCTAAGCGTTCACCGCGCAGCGGTACGGAATGTGCCAGCGTTTCGACAGCGGCAAACAATTCATGGGTGTTGTGGACACGGAGCATACCAGAACGACGAATGGCAGCGTCATAAATCGCATCAAGTCCTGCATCGCCACCAGTATGAATTTGTGCCGCTATGCTGCCTGCTTGCGTCCGACCACTTTTGACCACCAGTATACGGCGGTTTCGGGCTGCTGCTCGGGCTGCAGACATGAATCGTCGCGCATCTTTCACTGAATCGACATACAGTAAAATCGCTTCAGTTTTACTATCACGACATAAGGTATCAAGCAGCTCTGCAAAGTTAATATCACAAGCATCACCGAGCGATAAAAATGTAGAGAAGCCAATTTTTTTGTTTTTCGCCCAGTCTAATATGGTGGTACAGACAGCAGCCGACTGAGAGATAAAAGCGATATTTCCTTTGTTTGCTGGAATAGGAGAAAATGAGGCGTTAAGGTTTAGCCAAGGTAATATAATCCCCATGCTATTTGGCCCGACAACCCGCATACCGTAACGCTGTGCCATTGCAAACATACGCGATTGTTCAGATTCGATGACGTCTTTATTGTTGGTATTTTGATTTAGTGTGGCAGAGGGCGTTATGTTGTTCATTCCTGCGGCTAATACAATCGCCACCTTAACGCCTTTCTTTCCGAGTTCTTCAATAATGGCCACGTTACGGTGGGCGTTTGTGCAGATTATCGCGAGGTCGGGTGTTCGAGGTAGACTTTGGATAGTCGGGTAGGCTAATACACCTGCAACTGCATCATATTTTGGCGTGACAGGCATTATAGGGCCATGAAAGCAACCCGATAATAAGTTACGAATTACAACATTGCCCGCTCGTTGAGGGCTATCAGATGCGCCAATTACAGCAATGGATTTAGGTTTAAGTAACTTATCGAGTCCGTTCATCTTTCTCTCCACCATCATCTTATCTTACTGATTCTAGCGGATATAGCAGTGAGTTTCTGGCTGTTAGTGATGGGGTGTGATCAAACGCGGTATTGGTAACTTTAACAGCCAATGATCAGCTGAATAAACAGTACAAGCATCCTTGCTAGTACAGTAAGCGAGATGGCGCGTTATACTTGGTAACGGCTTTTATCACCGATATCGAAATGCAGTGGCATACGCCATTTTGCAACAGCCGCAACCGCTAATAAAATGGCACCAGCCATACTGAATAAGATGCTAATTTGTTGCTGGTCGAAGACTAAACAAAACCAGAAGCCAGCTAAAACTAAAGGTGTCGCCAGTAATACTTTTAGTTGAAAACAGAAATATTCTTTTACTGCCAATGCACTGAATGCAAAAAGCGCAGCCCCAAGTGCGAGTGGTTGCCATAACCCAGTCAGCAACCAAACAACGGCAAACATGCCGCTACCTTGAATTAACCAACGAAAACGTTTGTCGTAAATATGTACGGTAGATGAGGCAATTAACGCTGCAGCGACAAGCACAGTTGTAGCCGTTTGTGCTTCCCAAGCGATGATTGAAAGCGTCGCTGCTGCCACAGTTAATGCAGAACGATAAAGAAGTACGGTAATAATATCGATAATGTCTAATTGACTTTTGATATGTGGATCTGCCATTTAGCACTCCAAAGAAATGTTATTGAGAAAAATGAATATAACGAGGGAATTCTACTACTAATTCATGTGACAGAGGGCAGATAGTTATTGATCTTGCATAACGTTTTGCTTGATCGGTATGAGAAGTAGGGTCAGAATAATTGCAGAAATTTTCAGTGGTAGGATAACAATGAAAAAAATCGCCGTTTTAGCCGTAGCAACGGCACTTGTCGGGTGTGCGTCAAATACAGAGTCATTAGAGATTGTAAGTTCAACTTCTCAAGAAGTGTATTCAGCAGAACAAATTGCAGCAATGCAAACTGAAGAGACAGCGCAAAGCGTCGCAACAACGGAAGTTAGTCACGAGACACAAGTAGAACCTAAAACGGAAACTAAGCCGACATATCAATATGTAGAAGCGGCAAAAGATGGTTACACCATTCAAGTTTTAGCGTTGAGCCATAACCAAGGCTTTACGACTTACATGAATAAGCTTCCGTCTAATCAACCTGTTTGGACAAATAAGAAAGTGCTCGATGGCTTACCTTGGTACACCTTGCTATTTGGCCAATATGAAACGCGCGAGCAAGCGAAGCGTGCATTGAATGCATTACCAAAAGATATTAAAAATTACGGACCATTTATTCGTAAGATCGACGACATTAAAGCGTCATCGAATCCTAAGTTAACGAAGCTAAACTAAACAGTTTCATTTAACAATATCGCATTGTAAAAGAGAGCATCGTGCTCTCTTTTTGCTTTATAGCGCTAAAGAGAATAGACGATGTATAAGTGATCACCCGCTTAAATGAAGCTTTTTTAAGCAAATAGCGACAAAGGTTAATCATTTAGTGTGGTTTTTACATGTAACCCGATCGAGATGCTGCCATCAGCTGATGTTTTTGATTACTATTGGATGATAAATAGGGTTGGCGTCTCTCTACGTTGTATTCTTACGCCAAACCAGATGATGATTAATTTTGGTGAACACTGAGTTACCAACTGAAGTACCACAAGGGATGATAATGAAAGCTATCCACGTTTTACTACTGTGCGGCGGTGGTTCTGCTGAACACGAAGTATCAATTATTTCTGCTAACTACATTGAGCAAACGCTGAAGCAGATAGATGGAATTAACTACTCACGTGTAGAAATGAAAAGTGACGGTTGGTTTTTAGAAGATGGCACTTCATGTCAACTCAACTTAGATCGTACCTTGCAGTGTGGTGATAACAAGCAATCAATTGATTATGTTGTACCTTGTGTACATGGCTTCCCTGGTGAAACCGGTGATCTTCAGTCATTTCTAGATATGGCTAAATTGCCATACCTAGGTTGTGGTGCTGAAGCTAGCACAAATTGCTTCAACAAAATCACTACTAAGCTATGGTTTGATGCGCTAGACATTCCGAATACACCATACTTATTTCTAAGTGAGAACAATGCAGAAGCACACGACAATGCGAAAGTTGCGCTAGATAAGTGGGGCAAAGTGTTTGTTAAAGCGGCTTGTCAGGGCTCATCGGTTGGCTGTTACAGTGTCACTAATGAGGCTGAGTTAACCGATGCAGTAAACAATGCCTTTACGTTTTCAGACCAAGTGCTGATTGAAAAAACCATCAAACCGCGTGAGCTAGAAATTGCCGCGTTTGAATATGAAGGTGAACTGATCATCACTAAACCTGGTGAAGTTGCAGCACCTGAAGATGGCTTTTACTCGTACGATGAAAAATACGGTGCAGGCAGTCACTCGAAAACAACCGTGGAAGCTGATAACTTAACTGAACAACAAATCGAAGACATTCGTACCTATGCACGTAAAGCATTCGTACAAATGAAGCTAAAAGATTTATCTCGTATCGACTTTTTCTTAAGTGATGAAGGTGAAATTTTACTGAATGAAATCAACACATTCCCTGGTATGACTCCGATTTCAATGTTCCCTAAAATGTTAGAGCACAGTGGTAAAACCTTTATCGGCTTCCTTGAGCAAGCGGTAAAACGTGCCGTGAAATAAACAAAGCGGTAGTAAAACGCCAGTGAATGACTGGCGTTTTTATTGGTAACTGTAATAATTTCAATAGGTGCATAGAGGTAGCGCTATGCTAAATGATGATCAAAAACGATTGCGTTTTAAACAATTGCAAGCTCGAAATTACCGAGCAAGTTTACAATTGGAAGGCTTTGAACTCGGTTTACACGATAAAGAGCAAGCGGATGTCGAATCTTTAGGTGAAACCGAAAAAATCCAGCGTTTAAGAAAAGAGTATGCAAGATAAATATGGCGTCAGTCACGACCCTGATTGTTATCCTCATTCATCGGTGTTAATCAATAAACTTGATATCACAGACGATGAACAGCTTGCGTTAGCAGAACGTGACTTTACCCGTGTTCGCGCTGAACATTTTGAACCTGACTTTTCATCGCTAAACTTCGAATACCTACTTAAAATTCACTTCATATTATTTCAAGACCTGTATTCATGGGCTGGTCAGGCTCGGCATGTTGATATTACAAAAGGGGAGACGCGTTTTTGCCACTTTATGAATATCGATCGCGAAGCACAGCGTCTCTTCAAAGAACTTGATAAAGAAAATCAGCTGGTTGGATTATCACTTTCTGAATTTATCGAACGCATTGCGCACTACTACTGTGAACTCAATGTGGTACACCCGTTTAGGGAAGGCAATGGACGTGTACAACGGATATTTTTTGAAATTCTCGCTATAAATGCAGGTTACGAAATCTGTTGGGAAGGTATAACGCTAACGGACTGGGTCGATGCTAATATTGCTGGGTACTTTGGCGACCTCGCACCTTTAATCCTATTATTTCAGCAAATTACAGTGCCTATCAACTGTAATACGGGCTATAGTGAGCACTGGAATGATAGCCCTCGCGAGTAGTGGTTTTACACTGATTTAGTCATTATCCCAAGGTGTCTCTTTTTTAAATTTCTCCATTTCTTTATCTCTCTTGCTGTTTTGCCCTATGTATTGCGCTGGCATCGCCGGGCTTTTCCAGCGGCCGTATGACTGTATTTCATTGAGCGTTGCACCGTCATTTGCGAGATCCTGTGCGGCACCAACACGCGGGGATTGCCCTGAAAAAATCACTTTACTGGAGACGCCTAATTCATCGCCAGCTCGTCGAAACACGCGGTAAATAGAAGAGTGATCAAGCGGCTTATCGCCAATGTTGCCATGGCGATCAATTCGCCTAAAGACATAGCCCTCGGTAATTAACCCTTCTGTGAGCCAGCGATTGAGGGCTGTGGACGTAGGTTCGGTCAGGCGAAGTAATTTATTCTCAAGTTGAATTGAAATAAGGCCATCATCGTGGATTTGTACATCTTCAATGCAAATATCGCTAAGCTCACTACGTTTTAGTAACCCATCAAAAGCAACGGTCCAAATCGCAAGATCGCGGATATCTTTGATATTAGGGGATGATTCAAATGCGAGTAAAAGGCGAGAGATATGATCGGCATGCAAACCTTCAGCTTGTTTATTGTCATCTTGCTTTTCTTCATGATAACGCTGCATAAGCAAACGAATCTGAGTATGTGAGCATGGGTCAGTCAAGGCGAGGGTTCTATGTACCAAGCGAATCGTTATGATGTAACGCTTAAGGCTAGCCAGTTT
The DNA here is from genome assembly GCF_050337045.1 of Photobacterium kagoshimensis. Lineage (NCBI taxonomy): Bacteria > Pseudomonadati > Pseudomonadota > Gammaproteobacteria > Vibrionales > Vibrionaceae > Photobacterium > Photobacterium kagoshimensis. The sequence goes on from NZ_JAKJSO010000015.1 coordinate 308,144, forward strand.
TCTTGTAGTAGCCATGTTATCGATAAAGCGTTCGACGGTTTGTACCTTTGCTGGTAGTGGTGAAGCGTGGATACTTTGGCAATAACAAACAAAGGCATTCCAATCGGTATTAAAGGCTACCAAGGTTCGTTTTGCATAGCGTTTCCCCGTCATTGCTTGCCAGTAACCTATACCTGTGGCTTCTTTCGAAAATTGTTTAATCAATTCCTGTGTATTCATTGCTTCACCAACCCTAACGCACTATAACTTTATATAGTGTATGCTATTTGAACGTTTAATCCATACAAACATCTACAACTTCAAAAAAAATTTACTTAAGTGCTAATTTAAGCATCAGAATGCTGTACACAAATCAATGATAGTGCTTCAATTAGCTTTTATACACTGTTGTATAAAAGCATTTAGATGTTAAATAATGTTACGTAAAGTGTAGTCAGCGCTTATGGGTAAGCGTACTTTGTGATTAGTTAATCATGTGGAAGAGTTTCTATGAAAAAACGGCTGTTATACCGTGGTTATCATCTAGAAAATGCATCCGGCGATCTAGATGATTGGAAAGTAAATATCAACGGTAAAATACTCGCGGGCAAAGTGACATTAGTAAAAAAAAGCATTGATTGGTGGTGTGATATGAAAACAATCATGCCGCCTGCAAGTTTTGCTCAACAAGAGACATCACAACGAAATCCCTCGCAAAAAACAGAAGATTATAGAGGCTTTAAGTTGATGAATGACAGTGGTAAACCGAATGAATGGTACGTGTTATTACGCGGCCAGTTATTAAAAGGTTCGCCAGTCGCGATAAAAAAGCATCTTGATATGGTGTTAGCTAAATTAGCTGCTCAACAGAAAAAATAAAACGCCCAATAGGGTAATGCCGATCAGTTGAACGATCCTATGAGGCTGACATAATCCGGAATCAGTTACTGATTCCGGATTTTTTTATGCAACTTTCAGACGCTCTTGCTTCCGTTTCCCTTAACAGCCGAACTGACTTTCAAAGTCTTGCTGATGTTCTCGATCCAGCTCTAATCGAACAAGGGTTGAATCAAGCTGGAGTTGCAACTATTCGTAGACGAAAGCTACCGATGGAGTCCATGGTTTGGGCTGTAATCGGCATGGCTCTCTTTCGTAAATTTCCTATGCGTCAGCTACTTAATCAACTAGATATTCTCCTTCCTGATGGTAAACCTTATGTTGCTTCAAGTGCCGTAACTCAAGCGAGACACAAGCTTGGCAGTGATGCTATCAGATATACTTTTGACCTAACTCAGTCTCATTGGCACGCCCAAGTTAATCACCCAACATGGTGTGGGTTGACATTACTTGGAGTTGATGGAGTGGTATGGCGAACTCAAGATACAGAAGATAATACTCAAAGCTTTAGCCGCACCTCAAACCAGTCCGGGAAAGCTACATATCCGCAAGTTCGTATGGTGTGTCAGATGGAGCTGACAAGCCATCTTCTTACTGCTTCTTCATTTGATAGTGTTTCAGTTAGCGAAATGGTCTTGGCTGAAGATTTGATTGAGAAAACACCAGACCATAGCTTAACTTTGTTTGATAAGGGTTTTTACTCATTAGGACTATTATCCCGATGGAGAAATACAGGTACAGAACGACACTGGCTGTTGCCTTTAAAGAAAGGAACTCAATACCAAGTTATTCGCAAGTTGGGTCGACAAGATGCATTGATTGAGTTGACTCCTAGCCGACAAGCTCAGAAGAAGTTTCCAGATTTAGAAGAAACGGTTCAGGCTCGTTTAGTAACAAGAACAGTCAAAGGGAAAAAAGTCGAAATATTAACGTCTATGACTGACCCTTTACGCTTTCCATCATCAGATTTAGTTGATTTATATAGCCATAGGTGGGAAATCGAACTTGGCTACAGAGAGATGAAGCAATACATGTTAGACAATAAGTTCACGCTACGAAGCTTGCAGCCGGAACTAGTAAGACAGGAACTTTGGGGGATCCTTCTAGCGTATAACCTCCTGAGATATAAGATGGTATTGATGGCTAGTAGTTTAAAAGGAGTCTTCCCCAATCAACTCAGTTTTCATGGAGCGGCATTGCATATTGTTCATGAGTTAACACAGCTGCCATTTGTGACACCTGGGAACATACCGAAACAAGTAATGGTACTAGAAAAGATCGCGGAGCAGTTTATTTTACCTGCAAGAAGGGAACGAAGTTACCCTAGAGTACTGAAGTGCTCAAAAAATCGATATCCCGTTAGAAAAAACAATGCCGCTCACGTTAAGTGAACGGCATTACCCAATAGGGCGTTTTTTTCGAATGCTACTTAATCATCGTCGTCTGATTTTTCAACATCGACAAGATAGTTACCTTCCAACCAATTTCTGCCGATCAATAGCTTATAATCTAGTTTGCTACGGTCACGTAGGTTTACAGCTACAGTTTTATGCTCGCCGTTCCAACCTAAATCCATTTTCACGGCATAGCGCCTTTCAACGCCTTGTGCATTTCTAATTTTACTTACTTTTACTATTTTTCCTTTATAACGGGCTTCTTCGCCTTTCTCATTAAAGGTCGTAAACTCTACCGTTTCGCCGAGGTGATCACGCATGTCATCACTCTCGCTATCTTCCCCTGTTACTTTAATATCAACAGCATGGATAGATGTGGTTTTTGCACCAGTATCAATACGTGCTTTGTAGTCTAGGTCGAGTTCGTGAACAAGTATGGTCTCTACTTGACCAACAATAGACTTGCCATCTTGTATTTTCGCCGAAGCGATAGATGGCATTGCCGTGCATATCGCCGCAAATAAAATTGCAGGTATTGCCAATTTTTTCACAGAAACTCCTGATGATTAGTTATTGTTTTTAATAAATATAGCCAATTGATATTACTATTCTTAATCAATTGACCTGAATATGCCATTAACCAACTAAAGTTTGTCCATAATTTGACGTATGCAAGCTTCATTAGGTAAAAATTGAACAACTTCAAATCCTAACTCTCGTGCAACGGCCACATTTTGAGCGTTATCATCTATAAACAGACACTCTTTGGGATTCAATTGATAGCGTTGGCAGAGTAACTCGAAGATCTCTGGTTCGGGTTTAATCAAACGTTCATTCGCCGAAACGATGCCACCTTTAAACTCACTGATGAAAGGGTGGTTGTCATTAAGCGTTTCAAAAAAAGCGTTGCTCATATTCGTAAGGTAATAAAGTGGGTAGTTCAATGCTAACAAGTGCTCAACCAAGTTAGCAGAAACAGGGATAAGCGTGAGTTTGTTTTGAACATGCTCGAAAAAATCTTCCATCCTAGGCTCAGGAAACCCCACACGAGCTGAGAACTTAGGGATCACTTCTGCCATAAGCATCGTGCCACGATCTAGCGACAACCAATCCGCATGACCGAGTACATTGGTTAATAGCTGTTCTTGCTCGTATTCTGATGAAGTGAATTCCGCCACAATTTTGCTCGGATTCCAATCAAACAATACCGCACCAAAGTCAAAAACTACGTTCTGTATCATAAGGGTTTCCGATCAACGAGTATTTATTGATAATATGACCCAACAACGATTGTGCAAGTGAGATTAGTGAAGTTATTACTGAACTCACAAAACCCAGTAAATTCATGAGATTGTTACATAATGAGTGATAACAGCCGATTAGTGTTTTCGACAGAAACAGGCCGAATTAAAGAAGAAAAAGAAAAACCATCTCGCCCACAAGGTGACGGTATCGTCAGAATCCAGCGCCAAACCAAAGGCCGCAAAGGGAAGGGCGTATGCATTGTTACGGGTTTAGACATGGAAGATCCACAACTGAAGCTACTTGCCGCAGAACTTAAAAAAGTGTGTGGCTGTGGCGGCGCTGTGAAAGATGGCAACATCGAGATTCAAGGCGATAAGCGCGACGTGATAAAAGCTGCCTTAGAAAAAAAAGGCCACACAGTGAAATTAGCTGGCGGCTAATTTCTGCTGATAGCAACGAAAACATTAAAGCTCACACTATTCGTGAGCTTTATTGTTTGAACTCTAAAAGAGAGGCTAAGGCGAGTTACTCATTAACAGCTTTAGATTCTGATTTTAGCTTCTTTGTTGACGCCTTGTCTTTCGGCTCTAAGGTGATTACTTGTTCTTTTTCAGCAGGGTAAGTACTACCTAAGAAAGAACCACCACGCTCAATACTCAGATCATCGCAATAAATGGTACCCGTCACTTTACCTTTATCCAGAATTTCAATGGCATTCGCATAACATGTACCTTCAATAAGGCCATTTACTATAATCTTATCCGCGTAAATCTCACCGTTTAAACGACCAGAGTCACTTACAATCAAGGTCTTCTCTAAACGCAGCTTGCCTTCAATAATACCATCAACTTGAATATCACACGCTAGCTGGAGCTCGCCTGTAATGTTACAGCCTTTTGCGATGACAGTTGTAGTTGCATGCTGACTCGTTGTTCCACCTTGTTTATTAAAGATACCCATTTTATTTTTCTCTCTTTCTCGAAAATATGTTCAAAGTTATCCATGCCCCAATCAACAAATGGGCGAGGGTTCAATGGTCGGCCGACAAACCGAATCTCATAATGCAAATGTGGCCCAGACGATAAACCTGAGTTGCCGGAGTAACCAATCAAATCGCCCTTATCTACAAAATCACCGCCACGAACGGCAAACTTGCTAAGGTGCGAGTAAGACGAAGTAATACCAAAAGAATGCTGAAGCCTTATAAAATTGCCTGAACCTTTATTACTTGGTCTCACTGTCTCAACAACACCATCAGCAGGCGCATAGATAGGCGTCCCAATATTCACGGCAAAATCCAAACCGGCATGCAGTCGTACTTTTCCTGTGACAGGGTGTTTACGCTTACCATACTGCGATGACTGTCGAGCGTTTTTAACAGGAGCGCCATTCGGAAGGCTATCTAACACAGCCACTCTAACGGCAGAGTTGATTGCAGCTACATCAAGTCGAGACTCTATTGGTGCATGATCATCAACATCGACACCAAGTAAGTTTTCTAATTCACCCAAACGGTCTGATACTGAAGAAAGCTTAGATTCTCTTTCATCAAGATCATGCTCAAGGTCATCCTTGAGTTGGTTCAGAACGTCCAGCTCTTCATTCAATGTGTAGGATCGCTTTTCTAACTCTTCCTGTTTTACCTTGGCAAAATCAACTTCATTCATTAAATAGAAGATTGAACCAACAGTGAGTATTGATGCGGCAACGGTAGCAACCACAGCATAACGAACCCGTTTTTGTGCTTTCATCCCCAGGTGAAAATGCTTGGATCCGTTAATGGTGGATACCGAAATTATGATTCGTTCCTTCATTGAAATATATTTCTCTATAAATCTCCCTGTTAACAAGCGACCGTTAACACGTGCCACTTAAGAGCGGTTAACGAATACTTAAGAATGAATGCAACCGTAAGGCTAAAACTATGATGTGCTGTCCAATTTCATCATCTACGACAGAATAATCGCCAGCATTTGGTACGTTTAATCATCACTTGCCATGATGTCTATTTTGATACTCATCGCCATCATTCACTATTATTGGGCATTTGGTGGTAAGAGGCTCGTGCATTACGCAATGCCTACCATTCATGATAAACCCGCATTCAAACCAGGCTTCATAGCAACTATCATTGTAGCCATAGGGCTAAGTGGCTTAGCCTTAATTGTTTTTATTATGCTTCACGATAGTTTCGGCTTAATTAGCTCTCAGCAAGACTCATTTAGTCGCGCTACGTGGTTCTTTTCAGCTATCTTTTTTATGAGAGCCATCGTGGGCTTAAGTCTATAACAATAAGCGAAATTAAGATCACCACAAAAGAAAAGGCCTTTAATTAACACCTAAGTTGAAGTACCAAGCAAACTGAAAATTTACCGCATAATTACCTATTTTATGGTAAGTACGAATATTATATCGGTCGCAATTTTTTAATTACGATTAGATTTTTTATATAATATTGATAAGGTTGAGTTTGTTTTGGAGAAACAAATTAAACTCAGGGATCTATCTGTTTTTTTAGGATAACAAAACCTGATTACGGTGCAATGCAATAATTTCAGTTTCATTGCTCATAACTTAAGTGGCGTCATGCCTTAGGGAAGAAAAATGAAATTTTTTGTAGTATTGGGACTATTATTTACATTAGCAGTATCTTTGCAAATTGACGATAAAATAGAACCAGCCGTTTTTAGTTTTCTTGAAATTTCGGAATCAGCTAAAGATAATGAAGCTTATTTTTATTTAATGGGAATATTCTCTGATGAAGGGACTCCTCCTGAATTGCTTGGTAGGGGAATATACGCAAAATTCATCGAAAATAATGAATCCTATCATTATGAAAATGATATTTTATTCACTAATGGTTTACCATTGCCAGATGTGGGTAATATATGTGATCTTACGAAAGATCAATGCATTGGAAGTATTGTTGATAACAAGAAAAAACTTACTGATAATATAGATGAGCACGCTATTTTAATTTCTAGATATTCTCATTTTATGGCTTACCAAGAGTATAAAACAGTAACTCAACCAAGTGCTTACGAACCTGTGCCTCCATATAAATATTTGGTACAAGCAAACAGGTTGGTATTAATTAACGCAGTATTAGATGGCTCCATTGTTGGTGTGGATAATGTATTGACAAACATCAGCGTTGTGCGTAGGCGGTTGATTGATGCTGATACAATCATTGGAAAAATGATTTATCTTAAAATCCTTGAAGAGAATATTGATGTTTTAGCTTTTCTTAAAGAGCGTCTGAAAATCTCAAAGCCACTAAATGTTGTAAATCTCTCTAAAAAAGAGAGAAGTTTATATAGTCAGATCTCAAGAGAATTCAGGTTAGTATATGACGATTTTAAGTCATTGGTTAATAGGAAAGATATATTTTCTTCTCATGTGGAAACTCCATTATGGGTTTCTAGGATGATATATAAGCCTAATATGACTATAAATTCTCAGTTTTTGATATATAAAATACTTGCCGAGCGCTCAAGGTTAAATGTAAGTGAATTCACTAACGAGGAATATAATGTATTACAAAGTAAATCGTGGTTACGTAATCCTGTTGGTACTATTCTAGTCGACATCGCAGTTCCGAATTATGGTGAGTATAGCAAACGGATTTTCCATGTGGATGGGAAAATATCAGAGCTTAAAGCTCTCTAAATATAGAATTTAACACATATGAGCCTTCGGGCGTCAAGCGGCAAAGTGGCTCCTATCGACCGTATTAGCGGTCGACTAAATTTTTCAATCTATGCAGCAAAGCAATGTGCTTGCAGAGTTTGTTTTCTGTAGCTATTGGTAATAAGTACTGAACTTGAAGGGCAAGGCAAACTGACCATTTGCAGCAGTACCTTAAAGTAAGGTGTTAATTACCTATTTTATGGTAAATACGCAATACGGTTAAATACGACGAACTAAATGTACTGAGACATAACCAAGAAAGTAGAAGAGGCCAAATGTGAACATCAGCAAGCGGAGTTATCCAAGCACACCCGACATATTTAACATAACTTACATAATGCGCACTGAGGAGTGGTACTTTTTTAACATACCTGAATGCATTCTGAGTTAATGGCGAAACCTATGATTTCAATACGTAAAAATCCTTTGGAAACAATTATCTATATAACTTATTTGTGGTTTTATCAGTTTATTGCTGTGGTTATCTTGCCTGCGCTTGATAAGTTTGTGCTTTAGTTCGATATCTAGTTTTGTTAACGGTAATCGGTTTTAGCTATCACCACATGCTTTATCAATCGAAAAATAAAATCAAACTTAGATATTTTTTGCGAGGTACATCATGCTCCACAAATCGTTTGTCACTCTGTTTTGGCGTTGTTTCGATGATATTCACCAAGGCGCGGCATGGTTTCATGTTCAGCCCGTCACCGTAAAACGTTGGTTATCTGGCTGGATGGATGTGAATCCGATGGCTGAAAAACTGCTGTTGATTCGCGTTCGTGGCTATTTGCCCGATGATACTCGCTGGACGGGATTTCGGATTGATGAGGAACGCTGTGTGATCATCACGCCTGAAGGTCGAATGTTCAGCCCCAAAGAGCTAGATTCGATGGCGTTACGATTTGATGAGTATCATCAGTTAAAACGCATGTATGAACTGGACTATATACCCGTGCGTTCTAATGTGGTCACGCCGTTACCGTTTCGTGGTGGCCGCCGTATCAAACAGCCACAAAGTGACACGGTAACCAAAGAGAAAAAGAAGATGTATCGCGAGAAAGCCAAGAAGCGAATGTGACAACTTCCCTAGCCTTTAGATATGAAAAAGCCCGCAAGCTGCAGGCTTTAATAATTTAATTGGGAAACCGTTCTCTTATATAACAATCTCTTTCTTCTTCATTTAAGCAATGGGTTGCTGGATTTATTCTAATATAAAAATCTTTGTTCTCTTTCCTAAGCAGGTAACATGGGGCATTTGACTTTGAGCAACGCACCTCCATCACCAACTTTCCATCTATTGAAAATATTTCCCAATTAACTAATGCAGAATAAGCGCTTCCTATTTTATTCTTGAAAAGATCACAGAAATATAATTTAAACTTATCAACGCTATTTGAATGGTAATGCTCTATCTCATGGTCAAGCCCCAAAACCTTACCATCATCATCAATACCAATTAGCAATGTTCCTCCATTACTATTTAAGAATGCAACAATGTTTTTAAAGCACGCCTTCGATAAGGCTCTGTCTTTTTTATCATTTTTAACATCATAAATAAGTGAACTTTTAAACTCTATTTCACTATTTTCTCCAACCTTACAGAGGCTTTTAATTCTCTTATATGATTCAGAGTATTCACTTATATCAAGATTATCGATCTTTTGTAATGTCAAAACATTAGACATATCAGCTCTTGCCGATAAATCACAAGCCATTTTTGATGTTAGCTTTACATTATTTGACTCAATTTCATTGTATTGAAATACTTTAGCGATTTTTTTTAGTGCGTCAACAACCTTAATGTAATATGGTATCGCGTTCTTATCCGCTTTTAGTGTTGATGCAATCGAGATAAAACTTTTAAGTGAGGCTTTATCTTTGTCAATCCAAACCGCCTTGGCTAATTTACTCATGTGGTTTATTTTTTGTTGCAACTCATCGGGAAATACAACTCTCGGATCGCCTTCTATGTATTCTTTAGCCTCAATTAGTAACTGGTGTGTTTTGCTGTAATTATGTGATAGCCGAAACATAGCATCTTTGAACTGAGAATTTGATAAATCTTCAGTGATTTGCCAAATATAATATGTATATGGATGATTGCTAGAGGCTAAGAAACGCTCTTGTTCTTTTAGTTTGCTAAGTGCGATTTCATCATTGTTCAACATACTGCTTTCCTCACCAACTATATGACATTCAACAATGTATTAAAGTTTTCAAATTTAATCAATTGATTGAGTAAATTATAAGTACTTATTCTAACTTGGAAATCCGCTTATTATAGCTCTCTAACATCTTCTTTATCCAAGCAATATCCGTTTTCATCGCGATGCCAGTGCCAAAGGCCGAGCAGAACCCCGCGGCCTCAGCCACGAGTATGGTTTGATATGGCCCCATACCCATCACTCTCCTACTTTACCTGTCCAATAAGCTTGAAGCCTCTTGAGCTTGATTTACGGGTGTTGGCTATTACGGGCCCGTATTAATGCCTGGCGGCCTTTATACATGACCAAGTAAATCGGAACGGATAATACAACGACAATGATGCTGATCTCATGCTTTGAAAACGCGTCAGCCCAAGTGTCTATCTTACTTTTAGATACTATAAAACCAACACACAGGCTTAGTAGCCCCATTGTGAAAATCAGAGAAAGCAGTATATAGCTCGTAGAATCAATACCTTCTAGTGCAGATAGAATAAGTGTAGAAATACTCATGAGCAATAAGCCAATAGTGACTAGGTAGCTACGAGAAAATAAGGTCTGATCAAATTTTGAGAAGAGTTGTTTAGCCAAAAGCTCGCCTTCAGATTGTGGGCATTTAATGGCTTTCATTTTAACTTTTAGCATCTTTAGTGTTAGTGAAGTGTCGCACGGTACAAAAACGACATGCAAAGAATGGTTTGATAATTGATAGGATGGGCATTTCTACCTGGTGGCAGGTATGGCTGGGCAATGATTTAGGGCTAGATAAAAAAAGAGCCCAAATAGTTATCAGGCTCTTGTTAGGCAAAAAGTTAAAGCATCTTATTTGTAGAATGCTTCAACAGTACCTTTTAGCTTAATTAGAATAGGTTGACCGCGGCGATCCAACGCTTTAGGTGATGGGATTTTTACCCAACCTTCACTAATACAGTATTCTTCTACATCAAAACGCTCTTTGCCGTTAAGACGAATACCAATGTTGTGTTCAAAACACTCAGCCACGTGGTGTGGGCTACGAGGGTTACCTGATAGGTGATCAGGAAGTGTTGGTTGCGATTTAGCGTCGTTCATGTCCGTAACCTGTAATAAATAAAAAGCTCGCTATTGTAGTCAATATAGTTGTAACGCTCAATAGCCACAGCAATAAATTCCCCTAAAGCACGTAGGGCTTTAATTGGTTGATTTAACGACAATAATTTCACTACTCTACACAGATAGCCTTCCTGAACCCCAAGCCATAAACGTTGATAGATAGATCCTCATAACCCGCATATATTTCATGCTCTGAGCAGCAAGCTAATGAAGTTTGGTGTCAACTGGCTTAAATATGCTTATTTACAATTATGTAAAATAAATCACCCATCTCACAATTGAGACAATATAAAAGTAAATCTGAACCTCAACATTCGCAATTTCTTGCTCGCTACGCATAATCAATCAATAAATTTGTTTATAAACAACAAATTAATCACTTATTTCAATTTACGTCACTACGACGAAAGTCTAATGTCATTTAGTCAAAATATCATAGTCACTCGGTGGTATATGCGTTTTCTGTATGTTAATGTGTATAAAAGTTGTTAATAAGTATACGCGGAAGTTACTTTTACTATTTGTTGTTAGGGGAATTGATATGGATATCAAAAATGACGAATCACAAGCATTTGATGCAGATGTAATTCACCTGTATTTAAAAGAAATTTCTCACAAGCCTCTACTGACTAAAGAAGAAGAAGTTTTGTATAGCCGTAAATGCCTTACTGGGGATAAAGGGGCTAAACAAGTAATGATCGAGAGCAACCTTCGCCTTGTAGTAAGTATTGCAAAAAAATACCGTGGTAGCGGTATGCTTCTGAGCGATTTAATTGATGAAGGTAACATTGGATTGATCACCGCAGTTGATAAGTTCGATCCAGAGCGTGGCTTTAGATTCTCAACTTATGCTACATGGTGGATTAAGCAGACCATTGAGCGTGCCATCCATAATCAAGCACGTACTATCCGCTTACCTGTGCATGTATCAAAAGAAATTAATACTATTCTTCGCACGCACAAACAGCTAATGCGCAACACTAGCCACGAGCCTAGCCAAGAAGAAGTAGCAGAAAAGCTAGAAAGAAGCGTTGAAGATATATCTGGCGTACTGGCTTTCGATGCACCTGTTGTATCAATCGATCAGGCAATAACAGATGACTCAAACTCGCAAAGCATGTCGGCATTTATTTCTGATAACGGCTCAATGAACCCAGACACAGCGGCGAACGAACAAGACATAAATAAACTTGCTCTAGCAATGCTAGAAAGCCTCAACATGCGTGACCGTGAAATTTTGTGTCGTCGCTTCGGCCTACTTGGTTATGAAGCACAAACATTACAGCAAGTCGCGGATGAAGTTGGCTTAACGCGTGAACGTATTCGTCAGCTACAAGTCAGTTCGTTGAATAAGCTTAAAAATGCTTTGCAACGTGACAACTATAACTTAGAGCTGCTATTTGCTGAAAGTGCATAATTAAAATTTAGCTAAGCTGGTTATAAAAGCCTCTTGTGATTCAGTATTACAAGGGGTTTTTTATTTGTCTCACACTTGCGATAGCTAAGTCTGATAACATTGGCCGATAATTAAATTTTAGAATTATCAATAAATCATTATGCCAAAAATTATCAGTCAACTCCCCGTTCTTATGATGCTATTACTGTCAGGCTGTGCAAGTTACACGGTAACGGAATCAGAAGTACAGTCTTATCTTGATGACAATGCGAAGTTTGAAAGAACAGTTGGCATTAAAGGAATAGCGCACGCCAATGTCGCTTTTGATGATATTGCAGTTGGTATTGGCCGTGTTGCTGCAGACAGAATCAATCTTGATGCAAATGCCAAAGCAAATGTTGTTATTACCGGGCAAAAACCGCAAGCAATTGATTTAAACATGAGCTTTAGTGCGGTTCCTTATTACGATAAAGAAGAAGGGGCAATTTTTGTTAAGCACCTTGAACTGGAAGATATCCAAGTTTCTCCACCTGAAGTGAGTATGTTCCTGGCGAAGCCTTTAGTGTCCCCTATTGTTTCTTTAGTTGGTGAGCTTATTTCAACACGCCCTATTTATCGGCTCGATGAAAATGACTTTAAGCAATCCTTGATCAAGTCAGCAGAGCCTGAATTATTGATCAAAGGAAATAAAATCGTCATAGATTTCTAGTACGAATAGCGAGTAATACTGGTGTATCAACAAACAATTTAGATCCATCAGTATCACTTTTGCTTAGCAAGGCTGTTTTTATTTTTCTGAATGTTTCGCTTTCTCTAAGAAATTGGTGCCAGCCGCTTCGTCGATAATATGCACAGCCCTTTCTGCTTCAAATGATTTTTGCATCGCTTCGGCCGCATAGTCACGAATAGTCTGACTGGCGGTAGAGATATAAAAAGTGATGAAAACAGCGATCAAAACCACATTGATTGCATGCGCAAAGTAAAGTTTGCTCGTCATTTTCCTTTCGGATTCTTCAATCTCACTGCGAAGCAGTTCAACAACGTCATAATTCGTAAGGTTTTGTCGTGTTTTTCGAGGCTGCATCATATTTATAAATTCATTATTAGTTTTATCCAGATTAACACTTCTTTCTTACACCGCGCTTAACAAGCATAAGGTAATTAGCATGGTGTATGATAAATTTATTATCACTAGACTATAAGTTATAGTGCATTAGGGGTTAAAAAAAGGTGCGACTTGCACCTTTCATTTCATCGCGGCCTAGAGTTAATGAATAATCATCGTATAGCTACCCAATAACAAGGCAAGCAGCCAGACCGGTATGTTTTTATATTTAAGTAATGCATAACCAATTACCACAACAACAACGTCATGCCATGAAACAATGGCGCTAGAAATAACCGGTGACACAAAGGCACTTGCGAGCAATCCGACCACGCTCGCGTTAACAAGTGCAATTGAGGCTTTCAGTTTTGCGTGTGCAAAAATGGCTTCCCATGTTGGTAAGAAAGCAAACAAGAGTAATGCACCAGGCAAGAACACAGCAACCGTGGCAACAAGGCTACCCGTAACTGGTGATTCAGGAATAACAACTGCCCCTAAATAACTCGCCATGGTAAACATAGGGCCAGGAACAAGCTGCGCAGAAGCATAAGCAGCAAGAAAATCATCACTCTGAATCATCCCTTCTAGCATTGGCTGTAATAGTGGCAAAACAACATGACCACCGCCAAAAACAAAGCTACCAGCTTGATAAAAAATATTAAATAATCCCAGCTCGGCACTGAACGCGCTGATTATTGGAAGACTGAACAGCAACACAAAGAAGCTGGCGAGCAAGCCTTTGTGCGGGGCAATTTTTGGCAGTTCTGCCTTACTATTCGTCGACGTATCCCCCTTTCTATGGCTAATAACAAGCCCGACAACAGCCGCCAAAAGTATCGGCAGTATCTGCCCAAGTAAACCCGTAGAGAAGGTAACCCAAACACCAGTTAATGCTGCTGCAGCTATGGTTGCGGTTGATACTAAGTTCTTTTTAGCCATTCCCCATACTGCGTCAGCCACCACAATGACAGCAAGCAACTTTGCGGCTTGAATAAAGATATTCATGGCATCGGCATTAATAGAATCAGTACTGGCTACCGCAAGGAATGTGAGCAACGTAAAAGAAGGGAATGTGAAGCCAGCAAATGCACTTGCAGCGCCCATGTAGCCTGCACGTTTAAAGCCAATATACATACCTAATTGACTGCTCGCAGGGCCCGGTAGAAACTGGCACAATGCAACAGCTTGCGTGAAATCATTCTCTGTTAACCATTTCCTTTTCGTGACAAATTCACGTTGAAAAAAGCCGATATGAGCAGCGGGCCCACCAAAGCTAAACAAACCAAGAACAAAAAAGCGGATTAAAACTTCAAACATAACTCCTCCTGTAATGGGGGAATTTTACTTTTTTGCACTAGATTAATGAAAACGTTTAAATTGATAGTGTCAATTAATAAGATTAATTATTGGGTTGTCGATATAAGCGGCTCTTCCATGTTTTATGCACGTCGTAACTAACTATGCATAAGGTTAATTAAGTTACTTTAAAATCAGTGGTATAATACCTCTTCAGTGATAACGGTATTTCTTTATGCTAGAAAATCTACAACAGATGGTTATCTTGGCAACAGTCGGCCATGAACAAAACTTTACCCGCGCAGCAGAAAGGCTGGGGATCTCTAAATCTCAAGTCAGTAAACAAATTCGTTTTTTAGAAGAACGTTTAGGTTGCCAACTTGTGCAGCGAAGCACTCGTACTGTTGCGTTAACAGATATTGGTCTTCAATATGCCGAATATGGGCAGCAACTTGTTGATACAGTGAATGAAGCTGAAGCCATGGTTGCGGGTTATCGTAATGAAATTAAGGGTGTGCTACGTGTTGGTATTGCCCAATCATTTGGTAATGGCCACATTACGGCAGCACTGGCTGAGTTTCAAAAAGCGCATCCAGATCTTGAGCTTGAAGTCAGCCTTTTCGATCATCGTCCTAACTTACTCGAAGAAGGCTTTGACTGTTGGGTCGCAATTCACGAGCACCCGCCCGAGGGGATGGTGGCACGTAAATTATCTGAGTGTGAATTTGCTGTTGTGGCTTCCCCTGCCTATATCGAACAACATGGCGAACCCAAAACACCAAGCGATTTACGCCGACATAACTGTATCACTTATCAAAGCCGTGAACGCCAATACACCAATTGGGAATTTAGTCGTGATGGTGTGAACCAATCTGTACCTGCTCGTGGTAATTACCGTATCGACAATGCGCCCGCAGTGCTTGATGCCGCAACCGCTGGTTTAGGTATCGCCTACTTAGCAACCTATCTAATAACGGATGAGTTTGATACCAACAGGCTCGTGCGATTATTGCCAGAGTGGAAAGCAAATGTGAATTTGCCTATCTATGCTGTTTACCCTCGCCGTAAATACCTTGCACCAAAAGTGCGAAGCTTTATCGATTTTATGGCTGAGCGTATGTCTGTATTTCCTTACAGTAAGCCCAACCCTATCTTAAATTAAACACTTCCCCTCTGATGCGGTTATTTTGTTGAATAACCGCAAACAGACACTTGTACCAATCTCTCAATATTGAAGTTGTGATCCTGCCACTTTCCACTAAACCTTTAAGGGTAACCTTTTTTCGTTTTAGGCTAAGTGATGCGATACGTACAAGAGCTTCTATCCGTGATTTCTTACTGGCGAGCACTTGATTTCAAGGCTGCTTCTATTCGCTTAATCGCGGTATTATTGCTGATAGTGCTTTCAGCTTGTGCCAATCAAAAATCTAAAAGTAATGCTGTTAATGCCTCCTCAAACAACGGGGTGACAACGTCACGATCAAGCACGCCATCTCCTGATGCTAAGGTGCTCTTAACGACACTGCCTGAACATCGCGATGTCATATTGTTTGATGTGAACAGCTACGAGCTCACCACACAGGCACAGTTAATATTAGATCCCATCGCGATCAGATTAAAAAACTACCCTGATACTTACTTACTGATTGTTGGCCATAGTGATGATGACGGCAGTGATGAAGACAATATTGTTCTTTCTTACGAGAGAGCCTTTAGCGTTGCCATTTACGTTACGGCGGTGTTTGGAATTGAAGAAGAAAGATTGCAGATTATCGCAGCGGGAAAAGATGAACCCGTTGTTACAGGTAGCGCAGCTTTAGATAAGCAACAAAACCGTCGCGTCGAAGTGATATCGCCACAGGCTATCGTGCGAACATTAAGCCCTATCGATGGTAAAAAATAGCGTTCGGCTGATATAACGTTTATCGCTATTCAAATAAGTAAGTGTTCAGTTTCTTACGTAGGGAAAACGATCCGTTACTTTGTTGGATTGGTATTAGATTTCAGATACAAAAACGGGTGAATCACTTCACCCGTTTTTTTACTGACTATAAAATATCTATATAGCGTTACCCTTGCTGCTTCTCCGCTGGGTAGGCGTACATTTTCTTCAAAATTTCAGCAACACCCGTCGATTGCGACGCTAGCTTATCTTCAAACATTTGGCGTTCTTTCGCAGTAACAGATTCATGATCAATACCTGCTGCAAGGTAGTTTGCTGGGAACAGCTTATAATTCTGTGTAATTTGACGGTCGATCTCTACCGCTAGCTCTTCAGGTGTTTCAAAAGAAGAACCAATCACGTCGCCAAAGCTAACATGAATACGGCGCTTTTCACCCACGATACCTTTGATAATGCTATCGATATCTTCAAGCTCACCTTTTTCATAACTGCCTTTGGTGCGAATTTGATCCAGCTCTTGCGCTTTGGCAATATCACACGGATCATTTTCGTAAGAAATCGCAACAGGCACAATGTTCAACGACGCCATAAACTCAGAGAAGCTCTGTTTACGCTTACGCCCTTCCATATTGAACATTTTCAAGATAGCTGGCTCAGTTTTATCATTACCATCTTTCGCTCGGCCTTCTTTCTGAGCGATCCAGATTGAATGACCTGTTTCGATAGAATCAGCAATGTAGCTCGACAATAAGCCAAGTGCTTTCATCATCTCACGCGGTGCTTTGATCGATCGCTTAACAATGAAGCTCTTGTTCAAACGCATAAGCTCTGTCGCACATGGTTTCTTTAGCAGGTTATCGCCAATCGCGATGCGCACTGATTTGAAGCTTTGATTAAACAGGCACCAGTTAACAATCGCTGGGTCCATGGCAATATCGCGGTGATTAGAAACAAATAAGTAGGCTTGGTTTTTATCTAGCTTATCCAAACCACTGTGGGTAATTGCATCACACGATTGCTCTAGTGTCGCAGCCATGTATTTAGCCACATGATTCTGAACATCTTCGACTGTGTTGATGTTTGACCATTTATTCACAAGAAAGCGACGAATGATCGGGCGAAGTAACCAACCAAAAATGCCCGATAGCTGAGGAAAGCGGTAATTTAGAATAGCAGTGATGAACTCGTCGTCATTCACAAGACGCTCAATTGCGCCGTTAACTTCGCTGTCGTTGTAAGGGCGAATTTCTTTATAAATATCGTTAGTCGTATGCACAATTATGCTTCATCAATAATAAAAACTGGATTATTTTACGCAGAAAAAACTGCATTCATAGTGATGCAGCGTAATAAGGCGCATGGTTGGAGGTCTTACCAGAGCAATTGTTCTACTCTGTGCCTGATTAAGCATCAGATTACCGTAAAATCTTGGATAATGTCAGTGATGCTTTGCTTTTCCGTTACAAAAGTCACCAATTAATTCGTGTCTTCAACCAGATGTATTGACGACTAAGCTAAAAGCTATCACTATGTGCGGGCTTTTTTGCAAGAGAATACGTATGAAACAAGCTATTGAGTTTACCCACCAGCAGCACCCCTACTTATCTGTTGGCCCACGCCGTAAAAGCATGACTTCTTATATGGTTGCAGTTACGCAAGGTGCGGCACTTATCCGACTTGGTAAAAATGAACATCTAATACCGCAAGGACACGGTTTTTGGGTACCTTTCGACTGCTTACATGCATTAACTATTTTGCCTGGTAGCCAAATTAAACGTGTAGATATCTCTGCTCGCATTACCCACCCTGTGTGTACCGAAGCTGGCTTCTTTTCGCTATCTCCTCTTGTTTGCGTTTTACTTACTGAGCTTGAGAACACACCACAAGATCAACAACTGTGGGATGGTCCATACGGGCGTTTGCTTGCTGTACTGAAAGATCAACTTGTGAATATTAAGGTCGATAACAAATCGCTCTGTCCTGATCTGAGTAAGCATTACCAAGAATCTCTGAAAGTGGCGCTTAAAGGTGACAAGGTAACAGATCAACCTGCAGCAAAAGTGATTACTGAAAAGCTACACATTAACTTGGCTGAACTTGAAGTGACACTTCTGATGCGAGAAGCCCTAAGGCTTGCACGTTCAGGACGTAAGCCAGAGAAAATCGCAGAAGAACTTAGCGTTGAACTCAAATACCTTGAAACGCTCTCTTTACCTATTTTAGGTAAACCTCTCGCTGCTTTAAATGCGTAAGTACTTGTAGTTACTTGTTGATGAAATAAAAAAGCGATGTCGATGAACACTCGGTTCAATCGCATCGCTTTTTAACAAGTAGATAATACGGCAAGAGGAAAGGTTACTAAAACTGAATGCCGAGTTCTATTCACTTGGTTCTATGCTATTTAAGCGGAATTTCTAACTGTAAAAAAACATCACTCGACTGCTTTTCATGCCAACGGTAATCAAACCTAAAGCGTAATGAATCTGGGTCTTCGCCCCCTACGCCAAACGACATCAATAATCCGTATTGACGAATCAAGTCTTGAATATCTTTGATATTCTTAATGTCGACCTCTTCCTCTTTATATTCATCTGGCATCCAAAAACCAAGCCCATAAAAAGTAGAAGCTGCGCGGGCACTCATGACGGGGGAATCATCTTCAACTAAACCTGTCCAACCATCCCAAAACTCGCCGTTAAACTCATGATCTTCTTGCCAGTTAGGCGCATCATTATAGTTGAGCAAATTGGGATCGATAAGGTATTCAGGAATGGTAACTACACTACAACGGCGATCATGCAAGGCATTATCGTTGGAAATGACAGAAGCTGCGGAATAAGGGTTACAGGAGAGTGCAAAAGCATCAGCAGAGATGAATAAAACACCGCTGATACCCAGTAACGTTAATTTGATCTTACATACACTCAAAACAATGCCTTATAAATCACTCGGAACCTAATACCCGATACAACGATCAACCAAACTTAAATCGAGGGTCTTCTATTAACATAGTAGCTACTTTAGGTGTAGTTAGATGTGAAATAGAGCAACTCTCTGCAAGTTTATCACGAATTAATGTGCTTCTTATTTTTAGCGTCTCAGGACAAGCAAGCACTTGCCATGACGCGGTTATTGCATCTGCCTTATAAAACTTATGAAAACTCGCCAAATTATCGGGTCCGATAACAAAAGTTAGCTCTGCATCGGGAAACTGCTTTTGCAGTTCTGTTAATACTGCAAAAGTCGTAATGGCTTCGTCACCAACGGCCATTGCTTCTTCTATACGACACAGCTCAAGATTGGTTTGTTCACTGTCTTCAATAAATGCCGAGACAAGTTCACAACGTGCATCGTAATCGAGCATTACTTTTCCCCACGCGTGGGTGTAGCTAGGGAGCAGTAATACACGGTCAAAACGCGTTAGTCGCTTTAAAACAGACAGATGACCTAAACTAGGTGGATTAAATGCACTTCCAAATACGGCAATAGATTGTGACATGCGTTTAAGCCTCTTATTTATGCGTTTCTGTAAATAAATGCCAGAATAGCATTGATCATCAGTAAGAGTTATCGCATGATTTTGCTAAAGCTTTAACGCATTTATTCACTATTGTAGCCATTTAGGATTCAAGTGAACACAATTTGGGCAAAGCCCGAGGATTACGTAACGATGGAACAGCTAATTCGTGCAGAAATGCGCGTACTACCAGAAATTGACGTGGATTTTGAAATTCAACGCCGTGTCGCTTTTATTAAAAACACAATGAAACAATCAGGCTGTAAATCCATTGTGCTAGGGATAAGTGGTGGCGTAGATTCAACAACTTGTGGCCGCTTGGCACAACTGGCGGTTAATGAGCTAAATGCAGAATTAGACACTCAAGATCACCAATTTATCGCGGTACGTTTACCGTATGGCGAGCAACAAGATGAAGACGAAGCACAAAGCGCCTTGTCTTTCATCCAGCCTTCTCAATCTGTCAGTGTGAATATTAAAGATGGCGTAGATGGGTTGCACGCAAGTACTCTATTCGCCCTTGAGGGCACAGGCCTGACACCTAACGATTCAGCCAAAATTGATTTTGTTAAAGGCAACGTTAAAGCGCGTGCTCGTATGATTGCGCAATATGAAATTGCAGGGCTTGTTGGTGGCCTTGTATTAGGTACCGATCATTCGGCTGAAAATATCACAGGCTTTTATACCAAGTTTGGTGATGGTGCTTGCGACCTGGCCCCTCTGTTTGGTTTAAACAAACGTCAAGTTCGCTCACTGGCCGCTAAGTTAGGTGCACCAGAACAACTTGTCGCTAAAGTACCTACTGCTGATCTTGAAGAGTTAGCACCTCAAAAAGCCGACGAAGATGCGCTACAAGTTAGTTATGATGAAATTGATGACTTCTTAGAAGGCAAAGCGGTTGAAGCACACGTTTCTGAGCGCCTAGTAAGCATTTATAAAGCAACGCAACACAAACGTAAGCCTATCCCTACGATTTACGATTAATCGTCGCTGTAGACTTCTCACAGAGAACTTCATGCGTAAAAAAAGATCAGGTTTGGCCTGATCTTTTTTGTCTCTTCATGATTCTTTGTATCGTCGTTATATAATCAACAAGATAATTATTGCTCGGTCATAGGATCAATCAAATTATCAAGCTCCCACCAAATGGCTTCACATAACCCTTTGCGATACACCGCTTCTTTAAATGACGCATGCTCCAATTTATACATATCGTAATGGCGTTCGGAAGACGACTTACTTGCCCTTACATTTGCGAGCCGATCACAAGCTTTTACGATCAATGCTAAGCGTGCTGATTCTTCATCTGCGTTTAATGATGCGAGTCGTTGGTTAATCATGGCTTTACGTTTTGCACGATCTTCTAGTTTACCGTCGGTCATATAGCTCACGGCATCGGCAACCAAAAATCCAAAATCGGATGCGAGTTCATCGACGGTCGTTTCTGTATCTTCCATCACATCGTGTAGCTGCGCGATGATCATTGCATCTGTTCCAAAGGGTGTCGCTAAACGTGAAACCGCTTCTAAATGCACATAATAAGGAAGTTCACCATAATATTGTCCACTATGCTTGCTCCTTGCCAATGTCCGCGCTTTTAGATAACGATTATTCATTTCTTTTCACCTTCATACCAAATAGATGTCCGCTTTTCCCGTGGCGTATTTCATTACTGACTGCAATGGGATCTATGAATAAGAAACAGGTTTTAGCCTTAATTACAGTATTAGTATATTTGAACTTAATAGGGTTGCTGATTCTGGCTTTTTTGTATGAGATTCGACGCACAAACTGAATAAAAAAACGGCACCTCCATAACGAAGGTGCCGTCCTATCGAATCATTTGAACATCGCGACTTGGTATAACTGGGCTAAACACCTAACTACACCACTACCGCGTATTGTTTCTTCTGAGTCAGTTATTCTGAATCAGTTATTCTGAATCAAAGTCTTCTGCTAGTTCTTGCTCAGACTTTTGCTGCGCTTTTGCTCGTGCAGCAGACTCACGGATCTCATTGGCGATTGTTTGAATAGCTTCACCACTGCTCATGCCATTTGCCATTAACTCGTGAATACGTTCTGCGGCAATTTGTTGTTCTGCGTGAGTCAGTGTTGTTGAATTAAACATAGTAATAATGCGCCTGATATCTTGAAAGGAGCGACATTCTATAGCCAATTGGCGATGGTGTCACTCCTCACGTTTTTAACCCGGACGACCATCCAAGCGAGGTTTAGTTAAAATCGGGAAATAAACGATGGTAAAAATACCAAATGCCAGTGCCCACAATACCGCTGAAATAATATAGCCATTTAAGACCATGGCAGGTAACAACATGATGAATACAGTTCTAACAAGCACACAGCCAATCATGATAATAAATGCACCGACGATAAGGCGCCCTACTTTCAGGTTACGACCTGTATGCCCTAACGATACGCGTGCCATCATGGCTAGGATCATGCCACCCATTCCACCGACTGTCACAAAGTGCAACGCGCTGCTGTAGCCAACAGGGCCCCCCGCATAATGCACACCCAATAATAGCAAGCCGACAACCATTGCCGCATAAGCAAAGTGTAGTGACCACAATAGTGGCACTTTACAGGTGCTAAATGTACGCCAGCGGGCAAATCGAATCAGGTTAGTCAAACCCGTAATGATAAATAACGCAGGTAATGAATACTGGTTAATCGCTTCAGGAACAGGCAATAATACGTTTAGCAGCAATAACCAACTAGGGATCAAAGCTAACCATTCAATTTTTTCTGGACGCGTAATTTGCTCTGTATCTGTACCACGCCATGTGAAAAAAGGAATCACACGTCCGCCTACCACAAGTACAATCACGGAGATGACAGTCACCAAAGCCAACGTTAATTGGTGTTGATCAAATTGCGCGAAACCTAGAACGTTAAGGTGCATCGCTGCGTTAATAACAGTCAGCAAGATCAATAAGGGTGTAAAGAACAAGTTATTCCATTGGCGACGAACAATAATAGGCTTTGCCAAGAAGTAAGCGGCTAATGGGATCCAGCTAAGGTCGATGACCATCCAAATGATATGCGGCTGACCAAGTAGCAAACCAACACGAGCAGCGAGCCATAATACAAAAATAGCAGCCAGTTTTGCGCCTCTTACGCCGGGGTTCCCCGTCCAGTTTTGAACGGCTGTCAGCAAAAATCCGATAATAATGGCGCCAGTGAAGCCGATGAGCATTTCATGGCTATGCCACCACAAAGGATTGCTATACATGAGTTGGCTGTTGCCCAATAAACCAGCCCAGAATAAAGCCCACACCACCATAGCGATAACTGAAAAGGCACTGGCAGCTAGAAAGAAAGGACGGAATGCAAGGCGGAACAGTGGCATGATTTTCTGTTCTTTCTCGTTATCAAGGATTTGCATCATGGTGATTACTCAACTTTAAAGATGCATTAATAATACACCTTTAAAGTTATAAGTAAAATACATCTTTATGATTAAACACACTCTCACCTAAATTTTAGCGAAAGTGACTTTCTAAAGGTATAGGCGTAAGTATCGGTGTCGCTATAGATTTAATTATAGAAGGCATAACGGTAGAGATGAGGATTATAACTAGCAGCCGAGCTCTAACAGCCCGTATACATACCGTTATTCTTTGTTGTCTTCGGCTTCTGTTGTTGGCTGCGCATCAACAGGCCTTGTTATGCGTTGAATGTCTAAGATAGAGACATCCCCCTGCCATCGACTTTCAATCAAGCCTACACTTAGCCAATACCGCCCATCAGGTACATCAATTTCAGGCAATGTTGTGGGTAAGCGCCCATCAATTTCTTCAGTCCAGATCGGTGTCCAGCTTAAATCATTAAGGTCGTAAAGGTTAATCGACAATACAGGCGAAGGACAAGCTTGGTTAGGCAGTTGAGACTTTTCAATTCGCCAGTTCTTGCTGTCTTTCCAGCCGATTTTTTGCTTAATTGACGGCGAAGTCAGCAGCACCCATGAAGTCCAACTCTCTTTGGCTTCATTGGTTAATGTAATTTTGTATAAGCCGCCCGCTATGGGTAATTCCAACCGTTTAGTTTCAACGGAAAAATCACCGTTGTCTTCACTCACAGGAGAGCTTGAGATAAGCGCACTATCAGGCCAACGAGCAAAAGTTACATCCGTGATAGGCACGCGCGCCGCCCCTCTCACCGAGAGTTTCAGCATCACTTGGTTTAAATTCTGAATAACTTCACGACGAATCGATAAATTCGAGAGCCAGTTAGGGAGCACATTTTGCGTCAAGCTACGGCCACAGTCTTCTGTGATCGCAAGGTTTAATAAGTTATCAAGGTTAGTTCGCTGCTCCGCTACGGGGGCCTGTTGCCACGCTTGGATCATGGTCTCGAAACTTTCAGATGTATTTCCTTCCAGCAAACGCTGATGGGCAACAGTATATAAATCTTGCCCTAGAAACCATTGTGCAAAAACACTCGGTGTATAGAACACCGAGTGAAGCATAAATAAATACGCTGAAAGTCGCAGCAACTTCATTAAACCGCTGCTTTCATGCGGTAACCCACACCACGTAAGGTTTCAATTTCTATACCCGCAAGTTTCTGGCGCAATTGAAGGATATGGGTATCAACAGTACGCGTTGTTGGATAGTGGTTGTAACCCCATACTTGATCCAGCAGCTCATCACGGGTAAAAACGCGACCTGCATGTTTCGCTAAGAAAACCAGCAGCTCAAATTCGGTCCGTGTTAGCGTGATGTTTTCATCATTATGGGTAACCGCTCGGCTATCTAAATCAATAGCGATCTCGCCCACTTTGATAATGTTGGCAGCCGATACTGACTTATCACCATTACGCAAATGTACTCGAATACGTGCCAGTAGCTCTTCTTCGGCAAAAGGCTTGGTAAGATAATCTTTAGCCCCTGAATCAAGCCCCATGACTTTATCGGTTACCGACACCATAGCGGTAAGCAAAATAACAGGTACTTGCTTAATCGCTAACCAGCCATCAAGGTAAGTCAGTGAATCACCTTCAGGCAGTTGTCGATCTAGCACGACTAAATCGGCTTTATCCCATAAATCCGCAACTTTATTTGCACAATCGGCATATAAGCATTGGTAGCCTGCTTGTTTCAATCCTTCGAGCAAACCATCGGCAAGGTTGTGGTCATCTTCAACCAGTAGCAGAGTTTGATTCACACGGTATCTCCAAAATAAATGTGGTAGGTGGGCCAATCAATTTCATGCGGCCCCCCATTCTACGTATCATCGATTCAACAATTGTAAGACCAAGCCCTAAGCCTTTTTCGCTTACAAAGGGCTTGCGTAATCGGGACCAATCTTTAGCCCCCAACTGACCTTTATCTTCAACCGTAATGATCAGTTTTCCATCCTTGAACGATGACGTTAATGTAATTGGCGTTATGCCATATTTTTGTGCATTGGATAATAAGTTATCAATACACGTACCAAGCCAGTAAACGTTGAGTGATACTGCTCTATCTTCAGGCAATACCAAGTTAACGTCATACGGCTCAGCTAAGTATTCAATCCATTCGTTAAACGATTCAACAGGCGCAACACTCAATTGCTGCTGATTCGCCTGTAAGTAATCTTTACTGGCTTCCGCTAATTGGCGTAAACGGCGCGAGTCATCGGTTAACCTTCTGAACTCATCATAGAGTGATTCAGGCAAAGCATCAAAATGACGACGGAAGCCTTCAACCGTCATGGCTAAACTGGCAATCGGTGTACGCAATTCATGCGTCAGTATTTGCAACACCAACATGCGTTCTTGCATCGCTCTACGGCGGATACGTAAACGATATACCCCCCAACCCACCAGCAAGGCAATATTCGCCGCCGCTAAGCCGACTAATAAATAAAATGTAACTTGCGAGCGGTCTTCATCTTGCCAACATACGTTACCGGTTTTCGCTAAACAAAAGTCGGTATTATCTAAGCGCTTAAACAAAAGCTGATAACGCTCTAACACTACCGACCATGTTGGCTGACCATAAACATGATACTCGTTGCCATTACGGATCCATAACTCACCGTTAGACACAAACGCTTCAGCACCCGCAATAAATACCTCGACCTCTTCACTATTCATGCGCTGTAAGCGACCTAATTCCGTATTAGTTGGCGCTAACGGCTTTTCTTGAATATGAAGAAAGCGCGATAAACTCTCGGCCCTCTCAGGGTGATGCTGAATATATCGGTATGCATAACTACCACCACCAGGATGAATATAACCTGAACGAATGAACCAACCAGCAGGCAGTTTGGTGTTATTACATATTGCACGTGTATAGACCACGGGCTGCGTCACAAGAGGGCTTACAGGCCAAGGGCCTTTACAGCTTTGCGCACTAGCATAAAGCCGCGTCATTGATTTAAGAGGATATTTTGCCGTTTGCGGTAGTAAGTTCGAAGGCTTTAATAATGCATGCGGATATAAACTTTGTAGCTGGCGAAAATCATACGTTGCTAATGGCTCACTCAGTAATAAATCCGAGCGAACAGCATCTAAACGTTCAGGTAAACTTTGTACTGACGCCGTACAAGCCGCTGAAAAGAATAGTGAAAGTAGCAAAGCAGTTTTTTTCATTCGATTAGTTTAGCACTCTACACTGGATCAATGTCAGAAAAATGTCATCGATAACAACAAGTAAAACCTAATATTGGAAAAAAAAGCAGGCTTTGTTTAAGAATTAGGCAATTCAGCCACGTTCGCATCATGCTTACATTTAACCGCATCGAGGCTGGAGTTATAAATCGGTACAAAAAAACCAGCCTATTGGCTGGTTTTATTTGAATCTCAAGCATAGACGCTAGTTAACAACCATTGCCTGGCTATTAATCTTCAGCGTTTGGGTTAGCAGGCTTACGCTTCTTAGGCATAAACACGTTATCACCCACAGCCACGTTATCGTAAAAGCGCTTATCGACTTTCTTCTTCGCTTTAGGTGCTGTTGATTTCTTCGCTGCAACAGGTTTGTTTGTCGTTTTCTTCTTAACAAACTTCTTCTTAGGCGCAGGTTTAAGGCCTTTGAATTTACCTTCTAGACCTTCAATCGTGGTGAATGAAATGTCTTGCTGTAAGAATGACTCTACATTCTTAAAGCTACGCCAGTCTTTAGGGCCAATTAAAGAAATCGCATCACCCTTGTTACCCGCACGGCCAGTACGGCCTACACGGTGAACATATTCTTCAGCATGCTTAGGCATATCGAAGTTAATAACGTGAGAAACATTGTCGATATCAAGACCACGAGAAGCAACATCTGTCGTCACAAGAATCTTATGACATACACGCTCAAACTGGCTCATGATGCTGTTACGTTGCGTCTGGTTTAAGTTACCGCTTAGTGCGACAGCTTTCAGTTTACGCTCGTTCAGCTCTTTTGTTAGGCGCTCGGTATCATCACGTGTTGCCGTAAAGATGATAACTTGCTTGTAATCTTCCGTTTCTAGGATTTTATCCAGTAGTGCTTGTTTGTGATCTAGGTGATCACACAGCATGAAACGTTGAGTAATGTCTTTATGTTCTTCTGCAGAACTACCAATGGCGATTTGCTTAGGTGCGTTTAGCATGTCTGTTGCAATATCCAACACGTCGTTGTGATCTAACGTTGCAGAGAACATTAGTGTTTGACGACGACGGTGGTTAGCCGCGTTGTGAATACTACGAAGGTGCGCTTCAAAGCCAAGATCAAGCATACGGTCAGCTTCATCAAGAATCAGCATTTCTAGACCATCAAGATATGTGCTCTTATGCTCTAGGTGATCGGCAAGACGACCTGGCGTTGCAACCACAAACATAGGGTCTTTACGCAGCTCTTTAACTTGATCGTTAAAGTTTTCACCACCCACAATCAAAGCGCCATCATACGGCGTACCCGCATTTAGCGTACGAAGCTGTGCAAAGACCTGTTTTGCAAGTTCACGGGTTGGTGTTAGCACGACTACGCGTGGGTCACGACGTGTAAATGGCTTGCTACGGTACATACGCTGCATCGCTGGCAGTAAAAATGCCAGTGTTTTACCAGAGCCCGTTTTCGATGAGGCCAGCAAATCCTTGCCAAGCATGGCTACAGGAATTGCTTGTTGTTGAATTTCAGTCGCTTGATCAAACCCTAGGTCGTTGATTTTCTTTAACAGTCGCTGGTCTAATCCAAGATCTTTAAAATGCAAAATGATGCTCCGGTAAAAACGCGTACAGCGTTATAGATGTACAAATATATTAATAACTCACCCTTCGTGACCATGGTCACACTAGAGTGAAAAATGTTAGCAAAGGATTATAACACAAATATTTGGACGATTATCTAGTATAAAGTTGAGAAAAGTCAGTTAATTCCATACCTACATACAAAAGACTACTCGCTATACAACTCAAAACTATGAGAAGCCTGCTATTTATTCTGAAGCGTATTTTTGCCATAGTTAGCAATATCTTACAGGTATAGGGAAATATACTATGAAGTTTTTACCGCTAAGCCTTCCCCATTACTTAGCCGTAATCTTTAGCATTGTCTTTATTGCATTTGGTATTAACCCCGTTTTTCGGGAGGTTTGGATCGCCGAAGTCATTCCTGTCGTGCTCATATTTGCGTTTCTTGTGGCCAGTTACTCTAAGTTTCAGTTTAGCCATACCGCTTATATACTGATGTTCTGTTGGCTTATTGGCCATACTATTGGAGCCCACTACACTTTCGCCAATGTACCTTTCGACTGGTTTAATAATCTACTCGGCACTGAGCGTAATATGTTTGACCGCGTAGCCCATTTTACGGTTGGTTTATACGCTTTTCCAATTGCTGAATGGTTAGTGAGACGTGGGGAATGTAAACCCAAACTGGCCGCCTTTTTTGCTCTATTTGCGATTATGGCTATTGCCGCGGGATACGAAATCATTGAATGGTGGTATGCCATTATCGCCGGTGGTGAAGCAGGGATCGAATTCTTAGGATCGCAAGGTGATATCTGGGACGCCCAAAAAGACATGCTAGCAGATACTGTCGGCGCTGTGTTTAGCCTTATATTGTTCTTTAAGGTGAAACCTTTCACCGATCCTAGCGCCACTAAAGCATTATCATAAAGCACAATTTTAGTTGACCACTACAAATACCCCCTAATAAACAAAAAGAAGCCAGATACTTAAGCATCTGGCTTCTTTTTTTGTAATCCGTTATTTAGTCAAATTTGCATTGCACTTAAGTAAACTCAGCCGCAACAAAGCGATTCCGACCTTGTTCTTTCGCCTTATACAAAACCTTATCGACGATTTGATACATATTTTCTGGTGTTTCCAACCCCGTTGGCACCCAAGACACCATACCTTGACTTACTGTAATGATATTAGAGGTGGTCGATTTTGAATGTGGGATCTCTAGCCTTTTGATGCATTGCTTCAAACGTTCACACTCTCTTACTGCTTGTGTTTTATCACAGTTACTGATCAAGACCACAAACTCCTCACCACCATAACGGGCTGCCAACTCACCCGCTCGACTAAAAGTAGATTTGAGTTCACCCGCAACCAACTGCAAGCACCTATCACCTTCCAAGTGGCCGTAATAATCATTAAAGGGCTTGAAGTGATCGACATCGATCATGATGATCGTCAGCGAGAAATTGTTTCGGCCATGCATCGAAATGAACTCAGCCAACTTTTGATCTAAATGACGCCTGTTCGCTAACTTGGTTAAGCCATCTTCATTGACTTGCTGAGAGAGTCGTTCATTCGCTTGCTCTAATTGAACAGAGGCTTCTTTGAGCTTGTGTCTCATATGCGCAATACGTTGCATTGCTTTCAGTTTTGAAGCCAATACAATTTTATTAACGGGCTTAACGAGATAATCGTCCCCACCCATATCAATAGCTTTGGCAATCATTTCAGGCTCATCATGACCACTTAAAAATATGATTGGCACCCATTCTTCATGTTGTTGACGAAGCTGTTTGGCTACATCGACACCGCTCATATCCGGCATGCTGATATCGAGTAACACTAAGTCAGGGTCAAACAATGGGTATTTTTCTATGGCTTCATGGCCAGACCCCACAGCTTCAACAACATGACCAAGACGCTGTAATCGCATTGCAAGCTGCATCCGCTCTAAGTGAACATCATCAACTAATAAGACACGCATTGCTTCCATGAAAGCATCCTATTGATATAAATAGACTTGTATATTATTAATTTATAGCACATATACGCGACCTTCCCACGTTATGTGGTCAGTTAGGCCGTTTTATACACATCAGCGTGACCTATATTGCAATTTTGCACTCAGATAAGTGCGAGTCTTCGCCGCTTTCGCCATCATAAGCCGTGAATGCTCAATAAAATAAACATCTTATTGACTTTTATCGAAGGGGCTTTAGGATTCCCCTCCTTATTTATACTAAGCTGTAGGAACTCTCTATGTCTGAGATCGAGAAAAAAGACGAGCAAATCGTTGAAGAAACAAAACTATCATTAGATGACTGTTCACCTGAACTTCGTCAAGTAGCGGCGTTTGAAGAAGTTCCTGAAGAGCTAATTGAAATGCTTGTTAGCGTGTATAACGTTTCTGAGTCATCATCTCGTGAAGCGTGGAATACACTTCCAGGTAGTGCACAAAATGTTCTTGATAACTTCGAACAATTCCATGCGCTTGTTGCGTTAAGCCAAACTTATTCTGGTGTTGATTTCCTTGGTGAATTCCAAGACACAAAACTACCAGATGAAATGAGCGCTGAAGAGCAAGAAGATTACAAAGCAGTGCTATTAGACAAAGTGCTAACTAACTGTGTTAAGGATTTGACTAAGCAGCTTAAACAAGCTCGTCGTAATCCACCAATGAAGCGTGAATTCCAGGAAATTTTCAAAAAATAATCCTGTAATTTAAAGGGAAGGAAACTTCCCTTTATCTTCACTATCATGTACCGTCAAAGCTAACTTAGTAAAGTAATCATGAACATAGCTATTTAGCATTTGTTCATATCATCAATACCAAAGAACAATACCTTATAATAATGGCCGATTGTTTAATCGTTAGTACTGGTGATTATCTCGCATTATAGTTAACCAGAGCGATAACCAAGTATGTCTCAGGCTGAACAAATCAAATTTCCCACTGGTGTTTGCTTTATTCCTAGCCAAGGTATTATTAAATCGAACAATACCTCTCAAAAGCTCAATCATTCAGAACAGAACATCCTGAATTTTTTGGTTGAACATCACCACCACCCTGTTTCCAAAGACGCTTTACTCAAAGCTGGCTGGCCTAACCGCGATATTACAGAAGCCTCACTATTCCAAGTTATTCGAGCGCTACGCATTAAATTACAAGAAAGCTATAAAGGCGAAGTACTTGAAACGTTTCCTCGTGTTGGTTATCAACTGCGTTCATTCGAAATAGCACCAGTGACAGAAGCGGCAAGTCGCTCTCGTTTTAGCATCGCGAAGTTATCACGTAGCACACTTGTCTTGCTGGGTGTTATCTTTCCAATACTTGCAGGAAGTGCCTTTTATTGGTTGTCCGATCAAAACCATATTGATCCCAAAAGTATCATCCTAAAAACTGACCGTTTTGACCATAACGAATTTCTAGTGGCAGCCGAAGATGATGAAACAGCCAATGAGCTCTTTCATAAGTTGAAAACACTCTATAACAACTACAATGCGCTATACGCACCAAGCACTTTTAGCCATAGACGGATTTTCTTATTCAAAAATGAAAACATTTATTCTATTGCTTGGTGTCAGATGGATGAGAATAAGACGTGTATCGCGAATACTGATATATCGTACAATTTGCCTTTAAATAATTGGCCGATGTTTCAACATGATTTTCTAGCAAAAAAAAATATGGTTAGAGAGCAAGCACAAATCCAGACTGAGTTTTCAGGTGAACCACAAGCCGTTGTTTACCTAAATTATATGGATGATTCATCCATACGTTCTAAAGTTGTGCAGTACTTTGTATCAATCCAAGAAGCAAATAAACTCGCCTACTCTTCGATGTCTTTTATTTCTGAAAAAAGTACACCATTGCATCAAATTCTATCGATTAAGTCTGCTTTTTATAAGGCAGCACCAAACACTGACAATCAACACATTAACGTGAGCTTACGGATTAAACCTGATCTTTTTCACTGGGCTTACCAGCCCGATTCCAACATAGTTAATAAAAGATCTCTCGCGTTAATAGATGAAAAGCAATTTCAAAAAGCACTTCATGCATCACGCGAGCTCTATAATCACTCACTTTATCACCAAGATCATCTCACTTTAATGTTTAGCGAGCTAAATGGCTTTTACTGGTTACACAACCACCAGTATAAAAATGCGCTATTTCAGCCCACGATAGACTAAGAAGATACCGACTGAAATCAAGGTACCAGGAATGAGGATACTCCACATGATCCCCGTCCATACCAATCCCCAAAGCAGAGCTGCGGCAATAAGAAATACAGCCGTCGTTTTTAACGCATCTTTCCAGTGACCACTCATCACTATATCTGCAAGCCCAGTTACACTAAGCAAGATCATTAACCCTGGCCACCACCACTGGGTTAAATATAATACGCCAAAGCCAATAAGAAAGACTCCCGAGGATACGCCATCCCTACCCTGTGTTTTCATACCAAACATGTCGACTCCTCTTATAATTACCCATTGGCAATAGCCAATATTATGTTCACTCTAGCGCTTAGCGCCCCTTCTGAGCAATGAGCAATACCGAGTTAAGCTATGGTTATTACTACCTTTTGGTCAAGATGTGATCTGCGCATCTCATGTTATAATCACTTAATAATAAAAATATATTTAATCTCTAATTATTCAACAAAGCAGGCATGTGGGTTCATGATGTTCTCAGCAGTGAAAAATAAAAAACGCTTCATTGTTTTTCTAACAACAGTTTTATTCTCAGGGTGTGCGGTATATGCAGGCTTAAGTTACGACCAACTGTATGGTGAATCGATACCTCGCGATCGTATTGAGCACGCTTACTCCACCGTTGCAGAACATTACCTTAGTGAAGTAAAACCTATAATAGAGAACCGCTGCGTTGTTTGTCACGCCTGCTACGATGCACCGTGCCAGCTAAAAATGTCCTCTGCTGAAGGAATTGACCGTGGTGCACACAAAGAGAAGGTTTATGAAGGTACTCGCTTATTAGCCTCCAACCTCACCCGTATGTTTATCGATGCGCAATCAACCGAACAATGGCGAGAATTTGGTTTTAATCCTGTTCTTAATGAACGCGATCAATCACCAGAAGCTAACACCCAAGCTGGCGTCATGGCGCGAATGCTGCAATTAAAACAAAGCCATCCGCTTCCTGATCAAAAGGTGCTCGATCATGATAAGTGGGATTTCTCACTTGATCGCGATCAACAGTGCCCAACCATTGAAGAAATGGCCAAATACGAGCAAGACTATCCAAACTGGGGAATGCCGTATGGTTTACCGCAGCTTGCAGATAATGAAAACGATACCTTAATGGCTTGGCTTGAGTCCGGCGCACCTATGGCAAGCACACCTCCTGCACCGCAGGCAACCCGAGAAAAAGTGAAACAATGGGAACGCTTCTTAAACGGTGATTCACTGAAGCAACAGCTAACCAGCCGATATATTTTCGAGCACTTATTTGTTGCACATCTGTATTTTGATGATGAAGAGCAACCTGTTTTCTTCAACTTGGTCCGCTCTCGCACAGCACCGGGTAAACCTGTCGATCTGATTGCGACTCGCCGTCCTTTTGATGATCCCAACGTTGATCGCGTCTATTACCGCTTTGTACAAGTCCGCGAAACCATTGTTGATAAAACCCACATGCCATATGCACTGAACAAGGCTAAAATGGCGCGCCTCGAAGAATTGTTCTTAACACCGAGTTACACGGTAACAGAATTGCCAAGTTATGATCCGGTTTCTTCCGCCAACCCTATGGTAAGTTTCACTCAGCTTCCTGTAGAAGCGCGCTATAAATTCATGCTAGATAATGCTCAGAACACCATTATGGGCTTTATTAAAGGTCCTGTATGTCGTGGTCAACTAGCGCTCAATGTTATTAATGATCGTTTCTGGGTGTTTTTTGTTGATCCTGATATGGCAAACCTGCCCAGCGTGAATGCCTTTTATGAGCGTCAAGCACACAATCTGCGTATGCCTGCAGAGAAAGAAAGCAACACAGTACCTATCACCAGTTGGCTGAGATATGCAAAGCAGCAAGGTGATTTTCTCCGTGCTAAAAATGATTTCATGGAGGCAACCTTTAAAAATGGAGAACACCTTACCCCGCAAGTCATTTGGGATGGCAACGGTACCAACCAAAATGCCTCACTGACGGTGTTTCGCCACTTTGATAGTGCAACGGTAACAAAAGGGTTAATCGGCGAGCAGCCGAAAACAGCGTGGGTATTAGATTACTCACTACTTGAGCGCATACATTACTTACTTGTTGCTGGGTTCGATGTATATGGTAACTTCGGCCACCAGCTTGTGACTCGTATGTATATGGACTTTTTACGCATGGAGGGTGAATCAAACTTCCTCTCTTTACTACCAGAAAATATCCGCCATCAGGAGCTCGCTGATTGGTATCAGGGCGCGAATACAGATCTTAAGCTCTTCATTCAGGGCGATATTAACGAATTTGAGCAACCGTCAGGTATCACATATCTTACGGATACACCGAAGAAAGAATTACTTGATAAGCTAAAATCACACTTAGCCCAGGTACAACCAAGCCGCTATGACCTATCAGCAGCAGTATTAGGCCATCAAGGAATTGCTGCGCTAACGACAATCGGTCGACTACAAGGCGAGTATGTCAGCCTATTTCCTGAGCTTAGCTATATCATGGTTGAACCTAATAATACCCATACCGCACCACAGCTATTTACCTTAGTGCGAAACAGTGCCCACAAAAATATCTCTAGCCTATTTGATGAAGAATCAAACCGACTGCTTGAGCGTGACAACGTCACGCTGGTAAAGGGGATCCTAGGAAGCTACCCCGGTGCATTCTGGTATGTCAAAGAAGCGGAGCTACCAGCGTTGGCCGAAAAAGTCTTAGCCGTTAAAACAGAACAAAACTATGAAGCATTACTTGATCAATTTGGCGTTCGCCGTACCAGCCCTGAGTTCTGGTCATTTAGCGATAAGCTCAATCAAACGTATCAAAGTAATTACCCTATCGAAGCAGGTTTACTTGATTATAATCGGATCGAGAACCGTTAAATAGCATCATAACTAGATGCAAGCCTATAACGTTCAAGGTCAGCATGATGCTGGCCTTTCTTATATCGGGTATTTTTCAGCCTGGTTGATAGGTAATACCAATCTGGGTAAGTGTTAGATTGGTATAAGTTAAGTGAATTGTAAACAATTGAAAATATGACGCACAAACATGGCATTCACAAATAACCAATGACACAATACGCATATATTAACAACTCGTTAAATAGGCGTAACCATGAGCACTAAAACCACAATTTGGGATGGCTTCATTCGCGGCTATCACTGGCTGCAAGCCATCAGTATCGCTGGGCTTTGGTATACAGGGACTGAAGGTTTAATGGATTGGCACTTTTCTATTGCCTATGCGCTATTGGCTTTGCTTACCACGCGGTTAATTTGGGGCTTATTTGGCAGCGATACCGCTAAATTATCAAGCCTGTTCCATTCTCCGAGAGCGGTCATTCAGCATCTCGGTGAGCTGCATCAGTCAAACTCAGAACACACGGCTCACCCACATAAAAGCGATATCGGCCATAACCCAGCGGGGAGCTACATGGTACTCGGGTTCTTTGTACTCATTGCAACACAGCTCACTACGGGCTTATTTGCCAATGATGACATCGTATCTGAAGGCCCGCTTGCCATGTACATCAGTGGTGAGTTAAGCAGTCGATTAACAGAGCTTCATGCTTTGAACTTCGATTTCCTACTTGGTGCAATTGGTTTACACCTTGCCGCCATTTTGCTGTATCGCTTCAAAAGCATCGATCTTATTGGCCCTATGTTGCATGGTAAAAAGGAACTCGTTGATCAGACAGCACCTAAAATGCGCAATGGTGCAATTGGTTGGGGTGTTTTTGTGGCAGTTGCCACAGCTATTTACTTCCTGTGGGCCAAAGACGTTATCATTTACCTTTTCTAGCGCCAAACAGATACCATAACGCTGAAACGGTAGCATAGAGTATGCTAAAAACCGTCCTCACTCACCTTAATGCGGTTAACTAAATACAGGTATTCAATTTCCAAGCTACTCGCTTTGCTTTTCATATTGAAACAACCTGAATGCATCATTGGGTTCAGGTTGAAACTCACCCACTTTCACATAGCCCTGCTTCTCATAAAAATGGTGGTTACGATAAGACTTATACGGCGTAACTAACGACCATTTTTTTGTCGCTGGGTAGCATTGTTCAATTAAGGTGATTACCTGAGATCCGAGCTGCTTATCTTGAAAATTGTCGGTTATGTAGAGCAATTTTATTTCGGTTGTAGTATCACTGGTTGGCTCCGTTAATATCCCGCCCGCAAGCTCGTCGTTATAATAAATTTTATAGTAATGCCCAGTACTGATCTGGGTTAAATGCCAATCAATGCTATCAACACCCGGTGGAAAGCCACCATATTGTTCAAAACCAGGAGAGAACGCATCCATAGAAAGTGCTTTAAGCACTAAAGCATCTGCCACATTTGCACGCTCAAGTTTAGCAACCACAATTCACTACCATCTCTATTCAATATGAACCGCTATTTTGCACATTCTTAACAAGGTGAAAACGATCTTTCATTAAATATGCGTCATGTACATCAAAGATCCGAATTTAGAGGGCGAGGCACGTGCTGCATTAGTTTTCACCTCGCCTGTTTTTCAAAAGCAGCTTCTAAAGATGAAAAAGAAATTAAATCAGGCTTGTGGCGTTGGGCTTGTAAGTTTCGGGGTTATGTTGGCTGCCAAATAAGAACTAATTCAGCAAGAGTTCGAATGCAGTGCTAAGGTAGTGATACTTCGAGATAAATGACGAGTTAAACGATTCTATCATGCATGAAATTACAACAATGGCTGTCACTGTCTTCATGGGCTTTTTCGCCATGATGAATCCAATTGCCAACACTGCCGTCTTTGTTGGTATGACGGAAAATCAAACGATAGCACAACGGAAAAAAACGGCCATTAAAGCCTTACTGACTGCATTTTTCATCATCGCTGCTTTTAGTTTTTTGGGTAAAGGCATTTTCGAGCTATTTGGCATAACGCTGCCCGCACTACGCTTGTCTGGTGGTATCTTAGTCTTTTTGGTGGGTTACCACATGTTACAAGGTAGCCCCTCTAAACTGCATACGCATTCTCCATCAGACACGACAGAGACAGAGACAGAGACAGAGACAGATACGATGGATGAAGATGAAAAAGACATTGCCATTTCCCCCTTGGCTTTACCTATCCTTGCGGGCCCAGGCACTATTGCGACCGCGATGAACTACTCAGCATCTGGTGAGATGGTACATATCATCATCACAATCACCGCCTTTGCCTCTCTTTGCTTAATCACCTTCATTTGCTTTTTATATGGGCCTAAGCTAATCGATAAAATTGGCGAAAGTGGCATAAGTATCACGACACGGTTAATGGGCTTAATTTTAACGGTTATTGGCATGCAAATGCTTATCCAAGGTGTGCACGATGCTTATGTGCTACTTTTCCAGTAATAGCCCATCACATACGATGAGTATGACTTAATTTTCTACCTCTTTTTCGGAGTAGATTTATTTCAAACTCACCTTATAATGCTCAATTCAATTGCTTTCGGACTTTGGTTATGAGCAAAAAACCAGACAGAATGACGGCGATGCAGCAAATTATTGATGCTGTTAAGCAAGAATTTCCACTGTACCAAGAAGATACATTTGTATGCGGCCCAGACAACAGCTGCATTGGCTGCCCTAAGAAACTGATGGAGTTGGTCGATACCGACCTTACCTACTGGGAACACCAAATAAGCCGCGGTGTATCACCAACGTTCGATGAAATTTATCAATTCGGTAAAATGTGCAAAAACATTCGCCGTTCGCTAGTACGCAATAATCGAATTCCAGCCTAATCACATGCCAATTGACGCACTCTCGTTAATTGGCATTAGCCATATCTACGCGCCCTTTCTCCACTTGCATTATAGTAAGTGCTCATCGCCTAACCACTCGTTAAAAATCACCACCCACTTTTCAAGCCGTTCTACGACGAATCTATTAGACTTTATCCCGCTAAGTTTTTAGACTGACACTCCTTTTATCCCCATAGTTAGTGTCATCATCTTCATGAACATAACCCGTATACTCTCGTTTATTACCTTTATCTATTTACTTTCTGGGTGTTCACTGCTCGAAGTAAAATTAGACTCACAGTCAACCCCTCTTACAACGCAAGAGCTTAATATCCGCTTACTCACGCGTGAATATAGTGCTGTCTTTTTTAAGCATGTTGAAGAAACCGCTGACGATATCGCAAGTAAAAATACCGATAACGACGATATATATACTTTCGCTATTCTTTGGAAGATCTATGCGCATGAAGGGTTACAGCAATCAGCCTACCAAATATCACCTTTCGCGGGTTTAATTGATAGTTGGGTATTCACCCGTCAGATGGAAATGTATT
This sequence comes from Photobacterium kagoshimensis, assembly GCF_050337045.1. Lineage (NCBI taxonomy): Bacteria > Pseudomonadati > Pseudomonadota > Gammaproteobacteria > Vibrionales > Vibrionaceae > Photobacterium > Photobacterium kagoshimensis. The sequence continues at coordinate 346,524 of NZ_JAKJSO010000015.1, forward strand.
TTACGTCGGGTGATGGAAAAACATTGTTTGGATCAGAACAAATACTCGCAGTGAATACCAGCCACCAGCTCGCTGTTGAAATAGAAAAGCTCGCTGAACGAGTACTGAAACCACAACAATTTAAGCAATCACGCACGTTTGTGAATGACTTCGTTACCAAGCACCCTTTTGACAGTTACTCATTTGCTCGCACACCTGCATTTAATGACTGGCTAAGCTACAACAAAATTGATGAAAGTGAAGCTATCACCACCATAGGTACTATGCCTGAAGCACTTGGTGATTTGTCTGACCGCTTAAGTAACCTCTCAAGCTTGAGCCCTAAATTATTAACGTGGAAAGCTGAGCTTCTTGCGAGAAATAGCCAGATCGACGGTGAACAATTAAGTCGAACGTTAGAAAACATCAACCAGTCATCATTAAAATTTCAAGATTTTGTCGTTAACAACCCTGAATACATGAAAGTATTAGCGGCTGAAATGGGGAAAGTGCTACAGCCATTACTGGACGATTTCGATAAAAAAGCAGACACCAAACTGGGTGTGATTTCACAAGAGCGAATGGCATTAGAAGAAATGGTTGCACGCGAGCGAATCGCGATTGGAGTGATGGTTACTGCAGAGCGAGCAAATATAACACAAGACCTTGATGTGATTGCACAAAATGTCGTACAGCGTGCCATAGAACAGTTAACGATTATGCTATCGGACATTCTTGTCTACTTGATCTTATTTTCTCTGGTGATCTTTTTCGCACCGTTTGGGTTAGGCTTTTTGATGGGTAAACGTTACCAGCGCCCTGCGAAAATCACACGAGCATAATCACTAAAATAGCTTGCTACAGAGCCTGTTAAAACGATTAAAGGCGAACCGATGAAGGTCCGCCTTTAAGCTTATTCTTGCTTAGTTAATATAAACACATCAACTTTCTTGGCATTGCCCCGATAGGCTTCTTCAAAAATATAGCCAGAGGCAAACTCACCGCTATCACCGTAAAACTTCACAAAAAGGTCACCTTGTCGTCTTTTATTTTCATCATATAAATTAGACATAAAACCAGTACCATTAAATTCAGCATCAACACATGTGTATACATCTCGACCAGAGACTACGCATGTAGGGTTACCCTCATTTAAGTTAAGAACTACACGGCCAACGTTCACTGTTAATGGTTTTTCATCTTCAGATAAAACTGAGTACAAAAGCGCTCCACTGTAATTTGAACCTACACTTGCTTGGCTTCGAGTTGAGCTGGCAGAGAAAAAGGTTGTATAAAAGCTGTCATCGTACATATGTTCTTTACTTGTTCGATAAACCTTTACATAACCAGCGAAGCCAACAATATTATTATCTTCGTCTCTTCTCATAATGAAATCATGCCCAACATCTGAAGCTTGAATGTACTGCGCTTCAGATTGCACAAAGACTTCAATGTCATCACCTCGGTACACTAAAGTAATGTCTCGATCTTCGACGAGTATGGTGCCGCTTTTAACTGTTTTTGAACTATGAGCGGTTGAACTCCCAAGCGTAACAATTTCAAACTTGGTTAGTGCATTATTAACATTAATACTAAAATCAGTCTTAATATTATTAGATGTTGCTGAGATGATAGCTTGGCCAATTTCAACCCCCGAGATCATCCCTAGGTTACTAACAAGTGCGACATGCTCATCATCACTAGACCAAAGAATATCATTTGATATATCTTTTTTAGAACCATTGCTAAAGGTACCTACCGCCTTAATCTGCACCTTATTTCCCTTAGGCAAGTCATGCGAGCCATCTTGAGTAGAAAGATCGATTTCCTGTAATGTCGTCTTGCTGCTCGTAATTGATAATGGCTCGCTTTTAATGCTTCCATACTGAGCGTTTACTATCGTTTCACCCTCATTATGAGCTTTAACAACACCATCCTTTGTTATGGTTGCAATAGAATCATCTTCAACAGACCAAATAACACCCTCTTGTAATGCCAATTCAGATCCATCACTCAAGGCTCCAATAGCCACCATTGATTGTGTAAATCCAACCGGGATTGCTTGCATGGTACTTTTGTTTGGCTGGGTAATAATATGGGTTAAAACAGCATCCGTTACGTTAACTTCTAACTCATTACTTTCTTTACCATTAAGTAAAGCGGTTATTTTTGCTGAGCCTAAATTATTCCCTTTAACTACCCCATATTCATTGACAGTTGCAATGTTTGGATCACTCGTATGCCAAACAACATCTGATATAGCCTCTTTTTGGCTCATATCATTGTATGTCGCCATTGCAGTTAGCGGAAAGGATACCCCTTTAGGTAAATCACCAGAAAAAGCGGAAGAAAAATCAATGTTAACATTCCAAAGACTTGCCCCTGAAATAGTCAGTTCAATCGTATTACTGTCTATCCCTTTATACTGAGCTATTACTTTCGTTATTCCTTCTGTAATACCTTTTGCTACACCCGCATTGTTTATTGTTGCAACCGTAGAATCAGAACTAACCCAATGAATATCCTTCGTCACATCAAGCTTTGTTTTATTTTGGAAATAGGCGGTAGCACTAAAAGGTAATGTAGATTGTAAAGGTATTCTTGCTGCCGACGTTCCCGATATATTCTCGTAACTAATCTCTACTGATACGATATTATTAGTGGTAGATGTAGATGTAGATGTAGATGTAGATGTAGATGTAGATGTAGATGTAGATGTACCACTGTTACAACCAAGTATAATTAATGAACATAAAACAAGTAGTTTACGCACAAAAGTCTCCTGTATTTTTCTGTTTAATCTAATTAACAAACACCGACTCTCTTTTGAAAGTCATAATGCTGAAGTCAGCATAAATAGATGCTTTATATGAAAGAAAAGCAGATTAAACAGCATCTTCTACCAGCTTGCAAATGATAATAAATCTCAAGTAATGGTTAATTTCTATGACTAGAAATCTGTTTAAGAACACCATTAGAAGCATTATTTTGACATCAAAACGTTTTTCGATCGCGCCTTAGAGTGGGTTTACATAATAACAAATACGACCACTAATAAAATTAAGCGCTAAATATCAACAGGTTAAGCTGTTGAGTTAATTTTGACCCAAAATGGCATCATCAACGAAATGGGGCATCTGCCTATATTTACTAAACTAAGTTCATTTAGATCATTACGGCTCTAAATAAATTTAATACTATTATTATTCTTTAACTATACGATTTAGGCACAGATGGAAACAGTGTTGTCATGAATTTGATCTAATTAGAAATCAGTCAATATTACGTAATTATGAATAATGGATGGCAATCAATAAGAAGCACATGAATTAATAAAATGCGGAATTAGAAAAGGGAACACTTTACTCTACTATCAGATAGCACCTATAGAAAAGGCACCCTATTGGATGCCTTGTTATTTTTTATACTGTCCCTAGTTTTGCACTAAGCAATCTTAAGCGTTAGAAATCTAAATCACCATACTCTGGGCTATCGTAACGCGATCGTACTGGACGACGCTTCTTCTTTTTCGATTGTGAATTTAAGTCGATAAATTCATTATCGCCATCAAATTTAGACTTAGACCTTGAGCCTTTAGAAAATTTTTGATCTAGCTTAGCCATTTTCGTTTCCTGAAAACATCCAGAGTAATAAAGGTTAAATTGAATATGGGCAATATACGTCAGTTTATGTTGCGTATTATCGCCTTGTTCAATGGCATCATAACTGTTGAATATGACAGAAATACTAAACTGTCCATGGTTTACTTAAAAAGTACAGACTAATAAAAATCAACGGCTATTGATGAATATTATTCAAACCACTTCAACACAGCGAAGGGTAATCTAGGAGAGGCCACTCTGTACAATGAGTAATTTTAGCCATTACAACAAAAATCACTCATCGACATTCGACTTAAAATGCAGGTTTAAACACTTTCGATAACTTCACTAAATGGCACATCCAGCATGCTTGAGATTAGCTCAGTTTTCTCATTATCTTCGCTCCACACTAAGTAAAGCTGTTGCTCCATCACAGGGGCACCTGCAACCAGATGTAGCAAGCCATCTTCAACACTCTGCGCAACCACAGGTGAAGGCAGATAACCCATACTTGGGTTGTTAATAATGTATTCTTGCGCCATTTTGCTTGAGTGCGTATGCAAAATTGGCGTTTTATCTAATTCAATCACACGGCTGTGTTCGACAGAAAAACGCGTGCCCCAATCGAGATATACCAAAGGTAAATCTTTAGCATCCGCCAATGAGCAATTAGGTTTATGGCTAACTAACTGTAATTGGAATTCACGCACTTTTTTAACTTGCATGCTTTCAATGCGCGGAGGCTCACACGTTAAAGAGATGTCAACGCTCTTATCAAAAAGACGCTTGGCCATACTTTGACGCGGTACAGATTCAAGACGTAAAGCCAAACCAGGAATAGACGCGTAAATGCGATGAATCCACTCAGAGATGCCATCAAATTCCCAGAACATTGGCGACGCACCCACAGAGATCTGTGAATTTAAGCTGTCGGTTAGCGCGACATCCTGCTTTGCCCTGCCCCATGTTTGCAAAATCGCTTCTGCATAAGGCTGTAAACGCTCACCCGCTGGCGTTAAATGCACGTTGCCACGCTGGCGAGAAAATAAAGGATTGCCTAACTGACTCTCTAATTGACGGATACGGAAACTCACTGCGGATTGCGTTAGATACAAATTATCTGCCGCACGACCAAAGTGACGTGTTTTTGTAACCTCAAGAAATGTTTTAAGTAATTCGGTATCCACGAGCCAAATCTCATCAAAAATAAAGAAGGGAGTTTAATACGCGATAGTACACCTTAGTGTAGCAAATGCACGATGAATATTTTTTATCGTCATCACGAAAATTCTTTGATTTACAACTTCACTTCTCTCAACGAATATCTGCGAAAAATCAGCATCAGGAACTGAATTAATGAGAAGTGAAGGTAAATTTTACGACGATAAAAATTTCCCACGTGGCTTTAATCGCTCAGGTGTTTTCACAATTTCTGAATCCACCCTACTAGAGAATTACGGCCGAACCATGTCACGCCTGTTCGCAGGTGAAATCGAACCAATGAGTGAAGTTGAACGTCAATTCGTAGCCGAAACAAGTGGCCAACTGAATGTTCAATCCGATTTTGCTAAGTGTTGGTTGAAATATGTCAATCGTACTAGCCATAAGGTGAAAAGCTACACCTTGTGTTCATCGGTACGTAAGCAGAGTCAATCATTCGACGATGACACGGGCGGGGACGACCTCGATTATTAATTTCAGTTACTGATTCAGTAACCTCACTAATTTCTTTACGACCAGCCACCCTCCAAATTAAATCTAGGGTGGCTGGTTGCTTTTTAGGCCTATCAAATGGCCTTCTATATTCGGTAATTTGCTATGAAAATTTGTTTTGTTATGTACCCGTGGGATCGCGTTGAACCAGAAACTGACTCAACACTACGCCTAATACATGAAGCTGCAGCTCGTGGTCACACGGTTGCTATTACAACACCTAATAACCTTACAATGCGTGACAGCATGGCTATCGCTTTTTGTAATGTATTAAAGAACAAAGAAGTCTCTAGCAATATTCCCAGTTTTTACAAAAAAGCTGAGTTTACAAAAGCACAACTGCCACTAGCCGGTTTTGACGTTATCTTCATGCGTGCAAACCCACCGCTAGACACCATGGCACTGAACTTCTTGGATTCAGTCCGTGATGACACTTTCATCATGAACGACATTGATGGCCTACGTGTAGCAAACAACAAGCTATACACAGCATCTCTGCCTGATCCAAATAACGAATTTATCCCGGTAACACACGTTTCTAAGAACCGTGAATACCTAGAGCGCGTGTTAGACGAAAACACCAACGACCGCATGATCCTTAAGCCTCTTAATGGCTACGGCGGTAAAGGTGTAATCCTTGTAGAAAAAAGTGCGAAATCAAGCGTGAAATCACTACTTGATTTCTACATTGGTGACGATCACAACTACGTGATCTTACAAGATTACATCGAAGGCGCAGAACAAGGCGACGTTCGCATCATGATGCTAAACGGTGAGCCAATTGGTGCAATGCGCCGTGTACCAGCACAAGGTGACGTACGTTCTAACATCCACGCTGGTGGTAAAGAAGTTAAGCACGTATTAACCAAGCAAGAACTGCGTCTATGTAAGCACATTGGCCCTAAATTAGTACGCGATGGTCTGTACTTTGTTGGTCTAGACGTGATTAACGGCAAACTGGTTGAAGTTAATGTACTTAGCCCTGGTGGCATTACACGTATCAACCGTTTGAATCGCACTAAGTTACAACGTGACGTTCTAGATTTCGTTGAAAGCGTTGTTGTAGCAAAAGAAGTGAGCATTACACGGAAGAACGAGTTCCGTAAGGTTATTGCTGATGCTACAGCTTACTGAGCAGGAGGTGCTGGATAAGATCCAGCACCTAGTTCCATTCGAAGCGCAACTTAACGACGGAAGTTTAACGATCCGTATTAGCGAATATCAGCCATACATTGCAACAGCCATTCACCATGGCCACCGCTTCCGTACCGAGCTGATGAGCAAATGCGAATTAACCGAAGAAGAACGTTACTACGAAGAAGATCCGTTCACGGGTGATTTTATTTCTTCGTTACCGATTATTTTGCAAGGTGAAGATTCTCGTTACGAGTACGATCTTAACCGTTCAAATGATCAATGCATTTACGATCAAGCTTGGGGAAAAGACGTCTGGTCTACCCCACTGACAGATGCAGAAAAAGCGGTCTCTCTTGATAAGCATGCAAAATATTACCGTATTTTGAAATGCCTTATTGAAGCGCTAGAGAATAAGTTTGGCCTTTGCTTAATTTATGATGTGCATTCCTATAATTACCAGCGTATCGAAAACGAAACGCCAACCTTTAATTTAGGTACGCAACAGATCAACAAAAAGCAGTGGCGTAAAGAAATTGATGAATGCTTAAATCAGCTTAATAACGTTGAATTACCGAACATTGCGGTTTCGGCAAAAGAAAATGATGTATTTAAAGGCATGGGCTACCAAGCTAGCTTTGTAAAACAGCATTTCAAAAAGACGTTAATTTTACCGATTGAAGTGAAAAAGATTTTCATGAACGAAGTTGGCGGCGAAAGCTTCCCACTTGTGATTGAAAAAATGAAAGAAGCAATGAAAACCGTAGTAACGGAACATGCTGCATTCACTTTACGCCGTAAAACAAAAGTTAAGCGTTTAACAAGCAGCCATATTCTTGCGTCTAAGCTGCCAAGAGAAGTGCTTAAGCTAGATCGCCAGTTATTCTCGATTGCGCGTGGTGTTAATACATTAAGTTATATTAACCCGACCAACTTGAAACAAGAGAAACGTCGATTCTTACATAAACCGTTTACGTACCAACCTACGTTTACTTACAGACAGCTGGATCTAGACCCGTATAAGTTTCGTGAGCAGCTTTATCGCCTGCCGGTTGAAGATATTCGTGATGCTGACATTCAGAAAATGTACCGCAAAACAATTGACCAATTGGCAGTACGTATCGACTTGCTTACGAGCATAGGTACTGATGAGTTCTTATACAACTCGTTACGTTACTATGGTCAGCCAGATGATCGCGATATTGCTAACGCGAAGTTCATTCTTCACGCTTGTGAATATCAAGAGAAAGAAGCAGCAACACTGAGTGCCAAAGATGCCATTGCTGCGTTTAAAGCGGCCGCGGCTGATTATGGACTCAAGTGTAATGTGGTTGGGTCAAAAACCTTAATTGCCAGAGCCATGGTAAGTGGCCGCAGCATTAAAGTTAACGTTAACAGCACCTTTACTGAACGCGACTTAGACGCCCTTATTCAACACGAATTAGGTGTTCACTTAGTCACGAGCGTAAACGCAGACAATCAACCGTTGAAAGTGTTGAAACTGGGTCTACCAGGTAACACCCATACACAAGAAGGCTTAGCGATTCTTTGTGAGCACCTATCAGGCAGCTTCCCTTTGCATCGTCTAAAAACGCTGGCGTTACGTGTTATTGCGGTTGATAAGATGGTTAACGGTGAAAGTTTTGGTGATACCTTCCATGCACTAAAACAAGACTACAAATTGTCTGATGACGATGCTTTCACAATAACAGCACGCGTATATCGTGGTGGCGGTTTTACTAAAGACTTCCTCTACCTACGTGGCTTAAAAGATGCGCTGCATTGTTACCATGAGCAAGACCTAACGTCCTTGTTTGTCGGCAAAACTGGCTTTGAGTTTAAGCCTTTGCTTGAAGAACTGATTGCACGTGACATTTTGCAAAAACCAGCATACATGCCCAAGGCATTAACGCTTGAAACAAAAGCAGATCCTGTGATGGACTTTCTTCTGAACTCTATCCGATAGTAGCAAGTACGACATTCTCTAGTCGGTATTTGTCCCCAAATAAAAGGCGATTTGTCGCCTTTTATTTATTTTCCCACTATTCACTCTTACTCCCACGAAGCTAAAACTTCATGACCTAACAACAAAACATCGATATCAGAAAAATCAAACACCTTATCAAACCATTTTCCAAGCTCTGTATTTTAAATACGAGATTTCATGCTTAAAAGCTTGTGAAATACTGTTACACATAGATAATGTCGTCTGAGTATCGTGTAACAATATTTGAACTCTCAAGGTTTGTTTCAACAGTTTTCCTCTATCAAATGTAGGTGTAATGAAAGTACCCAAGCGATTAGAACCATTGGTTGAAGATGGTTTAGTAGATGACGTATTAACTCAACTTATGAGTGGCAAAGAAGCGGACGTCTATATAGTACATAGCCAAGACAAAATTTGTTGTGCAAAGGTGTACAAAGAAATTGAACAGCGTAGCTTTAAGCAAGCTGTAACCTATCGTGAAGGGCGTAAAGTTCGAAATAGTCGCAGAGCACGTGCGATGGAGAAAGGCTCAAAATTCGGCCGAGATGAACAAGAAAAAGTGTGGCAACGCGCCGAAGTAGATGCACTATACACTCTCTCTGATGCCGATGTACGTGTACCCACTCCCTATGGTTGTTTTCATGGCGTGCTACTCATGGAGCTAATGACAGACCAAGAAGGTGGTGTTGCTCCCCGCTTGAATGACATTACACTAACAAAAGAACAAGCATTAAGAGATCATGACTTAATGATCAAGTATGTCACCCGCATGCTATGCGCAGGTATCGTACATGGTGATTTGTCGGAATTTAACGTACTGGTTGATGAGTCAGGTCCAATCATTATCGACTTGCCCCAGGCTGTTGATGCCTCTGCGAATAATAACGCGAAATGGATGCTAGAGCGTGATGTCACTAACATGACAAACTATTACGGTCAGTACGCGCCTGAACTGCTTGAAACCCAGTTTGCAAAAGAAATGTGGGCACTATATGAATCTGGTGAGCTCACGCCAACAACAGAGCTGACGGGGCACTTTGAGTACAGCGATGAAGATGCCGATATTGACGGACTTATGGCTGAAATTAATGCCGTTATGGAAGAAGCAGCCCTACGTAAAGAGCGCCAACAAGAAGATAGTGAAGTGGACTAACTGCTGAGTTCTACAAACTTGGATTCTATGAAGCAACTGCCTGCAACATATCACCTCACAAAAGGTATGTTAAGGGCATTTGCAACTCCCCCTCGTCATACACCCCAGTAAATCCAATTACACAGGTATTCAAGCCTGATGGTACAACCCGCACCGACTTTACGTAACGATTTACTTACACTCAGATAACGTTACTGAATATAGACTTATCTTCCGCCTAAATAGCCCGTCATTGCCTCTTGTGATTTTTGAGAAACACGTCACAATAGCGCAAAAATTTCACCTATTGTACGCTATCTTCACAAAGGTAAATGAACAATAGTAATTTGGATTTACGCTTTCCGCTATAACATACACCAAGTGGCATTTTGACCACGTTTATAGAGCATTGAAAGCGCTTTACACCGTTTAATATTTCTCATGTTGTTAGGCCAAGCTTCCTGCACTTAGCCGTTAATATTCACATGGCATCAACAACATTTATTTAATTACATTTAAGCTCGAACACATACCATGTTAAATAAAAAACTGATTCTCGCCAGTTTGGTTGGCCTTCTCCTTACTGGGTGTAATGGCAGCTCTGATACTAAAACCGAAAGTACTCTTACGTACACCTATGCAAAAGCGAATGGTACCCAGTACCAAGGTACGGTTGAAGCAGTAAAGGATAGCAAAAACATTACAGGCAACGTTGAAGCCTTTAAGGGTATTAAGTATGCACAAGCTGACCGCTTTTCGAATGCGGTTTTGTACTCACCTGAAAACCCAGTAAACACACCAGCAATAGATTTTGGCAAGCAATGTCCTCAAGGCAGTGTCGCGCGTTATGACGCTACTAAAATGTCTGAAGATTGCTTGTACTTGAATATTTGGCGCCCTACCCAAGCACATCAAAAAGCAGCTATGCCTGTGTATGTTTTCCTTCACGGTGGTGCATTCGAAACAGGGTCTGGCTCTAACGCGATCAACCACGGTGATGCTATCGTGGCCAATGGCGTAAAAAATGGAAATCCATTCATTGCGATTACGCTCAACTACCGCTTAGGTATTTTTGGCTCGCTTTACCAAAATGATGATGAGAGCGGAAACTATGGCATCAAGGATCAGCGAACCGCGCTTAAATGGATTAAAAACAACATTGCTGATTTTGGCGGTAATCCAAATAACGTGACTCTGTTTGGTGAAGGTGCTGGCGCAATAGCTGTGGGTATCCACCAGCTAAACCCTATTGATGCTGAAACAAACGAAAAACTATTTCATCGTGCGATCATGCAGAGCAACCCTTATGGGATACCTTACAAAACAAGAGATTCAGCTAAAAACTTAGCAGCGACACTTGAAGGGTTCAAAGATAAAACCTTTGGTGGACCAGACGCAGCAGAGGTAGATTGGTCAAACTTATCGACGACAGAGGTTCTACAAGTCGGTGCGCATGCCAAAAATCCACTAGTTTTGGCTAATAGCCTGATCAACCCACTTTACATGCAGCCTTATGGTGCTGGCGTATTGGCATTCGCACCATACAAGGAAACACGCGGCTGGCTAAGTAAATCACCTGAAGATAGTGTCGTTACAAAGCAGCCAACAGAGGCCGACTTCCAAGTACCGACTGTACTCGGCTTTAATAACGATGAAGCCAACACATATTTGGGCTTTATTGAGCCATTGTTTATGGTTGACTATGATTTAGTCATTCCCCTTGACCTAGGCGATGGTAATACAGTTAATTTGAAGGTTAATTTCAAATCAGACACTTATCCGCTACTCGTTAATGTTATCTTTGGTGCCGATCAGCTCATCTATGATGCGATAGATAACCAATTCCCTGAGCAAGCAGATGCACTGAAAATCGCTTGGGAAGGCTTAAAGTTCGTAAAGGGACTTGATCCAAAAGCCGATCAATTACTGGCTATCCCTCACTACCAAATGGACAAAAATGAGAGTGGCGAGATCATCGGTAAAGAAACCGTAAAACGCGCGCGTATGATGGCTAACGATGTGCTATTTACTTGCCCTAATCGCAAGATGGCACAAAAAAATGAATCGCGTCTATATCACTATAATTACAAATCTGATTTAACCTTCAGACCAATTGATGCCTCTTTCTTGCTGTCGATTTCATGTGCAAGCGGTGTTTGTCAGGGCGATGAGTTACCTTTTGTATTCAACAAAAACTTAAACATTCGCTCTATGCAGGCTAACGCGAGCGAGCGTGATGCAATTATGATGGATACTGTCTCTCGTCAGTGGTTTAAACCAGCTATGTTTGAACCATCTAATACTGCAAATGTTCAAGATACAGTTTGGACAATTGACCAAAATGGCTTTACCCCAGTTCCTGATTGGGACAGCACCATTAATGCGATTCCAAATGCTGATGGCACCTTAAGCCAACAAGGCCGCTGTGATGCATTAGAAAAAGCAAAATTACTAAAGTTCTAAGCTGATACTAGGCTATCTCGGGCACTTCCTAACCTTTATAAAGCGGGAAGTGCCCTATCTTATGCCCCGCATTAACCACAATATTTATCCATTTCTCACCATAAAACCTACCTCACTCATTTATTCTTGTGCTTTTTGATAAAAACATCACAATAGACGAAACTTTTTCAGTTGTGGCACGGTCATACTGTGGTGATAACTGATGGTATTTCGAATAGTTAATGATTTGATATAACACCACATTGCTGATTAATGTAAGGCTAAAATGACACCCACGCTTTTCCGACATTCCTCACCGCAGATTGCTAAAGTTGCTTTAGTGCTGGTTATGGTGGTGATAACGCTTTGCCTAAGTCAGCGTTCTGGGTGGGTTTCATCGTGCCCAAATGCAGCACAGTATTCCGAGCAACATCCTGCGCATTCACCTGCTCAGAAAACGACATTACATGAATTTATTCAAGAGGCAGCAACAAAAATACCAGATGCTAGCAACTTAACTGAACCTAGCCCTATCACACAAAAATCGTGTGATATGAGCGACCATCTGCTTCAAATTCACGGTCAGTCCCTAGAATTAGGGCTGCTTTATCTTCCCTTTATTTTCATTCTGTTAAGCTTATTAAGTACTGGTCACTCTTTAGTGCCAGCACTAACAGAGCCAATACCGTCCACTCAGAGACGTCATTTAACCTTCTGTGTATTTAGAGAATAAACACATCGAATCATCCATGTTTATTTTTTGTGTTTATTGGAGTTATACCGTTGAAAAAAACCATTACATCTCAACATACGCTGTTGACCATATTTGCAGCATTCCTTTTCAGCTTGTTCGCATTCAATGCACAAGCCAAAGATTACACAACGGGCTGGTTGACCAACCCGATGCACCCGCCTGTACAAGTACGCTTCATGCTGACAGGGCAAACCGATGAAACAGCAAAAACTGTAGAAGGATTACTAGAAGTTGATCTTGATGGTGATTGGAAAACCTATTGGCGATCGCCTGGTGAAGGTGGCGTAGCACCTAAAGTTGACTGGGAAATGTCTAACAACCTTAGCGATCTCGAATGGCACTGGCCAATGCCGAAACGCTATGAGTTTTTAGGCGTTGAAACATTAGGCTACAAGCATAAAGTCGTTTTCCCGATGACCCTGACTGTCGATGACTTTAACAAGCCCGTCTTTTTCTCTGGCAAGTTAACCATGTCGTCATGTACCAGCATTTGTGTGCTGACAGACTACGAAGTAGTGATGGATTTCATTCCAAACCAACTCACGCCATCAACAGATGCGATGCACTTATACAACCAAGGTATGAGTAAAGTACCTGCCAACAGTGCCAACGTAAAAATTGATCAAACAAGCTGGAATAGCGATAAGCAAGAGCTATCCGTTTTGATCAGCAATAGCCACGCTTGGGCTAAACCCGATGTATTTGTCGACAGTTACGATAAAACATTAGAGAACGTCTCATTCAGCACACCAAGCATATCGAAAGATAACCAACAGTTAATTGCGACATTTAAAGTTAGCAGTTGGTTCGGCAAGCCTGAGCTAACAAATAAAACCGTAAACGTGACAGTAACCGATGCCGACATGGCCGTTGAAGAGTCATCTATTGCCACTAACCTACCCATTACCGTACAAGTCAGTTCAAGTATTTGGCAAACCATTGCTTTTGCGCTGATTGGTGGTCTAATTCTGAATATCATGCCTTGTGTCCTACCTGTCCTCGGTATGAAACTAAGCAGTATTATCGCGACCAAAGGCATGGAACGTCGTCAAATTCGTACTCAATTCATTGCATCTGCGGCGGGTATTCTCGTGTCATTCTGGCTATTGGCTGGGTTCTTAACCGCATTAAAAGTATCTGGGCAAGCATTAGGCTGGGGCATTCAATTCCAAAGCCCATACTTTATTGGCGCCATGATCATCATTACTGGTGCATTCGCCGCTAATATGCTGGGTCTGTTTGAAATTCGCCTTTCAAGCAGCACTAATACTTGGCTAGCCACCCGTGGTGATAACTCACACCTTGGTCATTTTGTACAAGGCATGTTTGCAACCTTACTTGCAACGCCTTGTAGTGCGCCATTCTTAGGCACTGCTGTCGCGTATGCGCTTGGCGCAGACATTGTTACTCTGTTTGCCATTTTCACCGCGCTGGCTATTGGCATGGCAGCACCATGGTTGTTAATCGCGCTATTCCCTCAGCTTGCTTCTAAGTTGCCTAAGCCGGGCAATTGGATGAACGGTGTTAAAACACTGTTTGGCTTAATGATGCTAGCCACCAGTCTATGGCTACTCAGTTTAATGACCAGCTTTGTGAGCACAGGGACTGTGGTTGGTTTCGCTGTGACTTCTCTTATTCTTTTATTATGGCGTTTGGGCCAAGTAAAAGGCCGTAAGAGTGTCGTGATTACCCTTGCCGTTATTCTACTTGGCGGTGCAAGCAGCTTACTTGTTGGTAGCCTAACAGCAGATCAGTGGTCAACCCCGCTTCCTGCGGATCATGCTTGGCAACCGCTAAAAAGCGAAGCCATTAGCCAAGCTGTCGCGCAAGGAAAGACTGTCTTTGTTGATGTAACCGCAGATTGGTGTATTACCTGTAAAGCCAACAAAATTGGCGTCATGTTACAAAACCCGGTGTACGACAAGCTGGACCAAGACAATATTATATTAATGCGCGGAGATTGGACCAAACCCTCAGACTATGTCACAGGTTTCTTGCAGTCCTACGGTCGTTTCGGTGTCCCTTTTAATATTGTCTACGGCCCTAACGCACCAGAAGGTATCGCGCTACCTGTCATTTTAACCAAAGATGATGTTATGGGCGCAATCGCTGAAGCTGAAGGCAAGAGCACTTCGAGTCATAAGGGCTGATCGCATGCCAGACAACACGAAGGCTAAAAAAACACAGGTGAAAGCATCACAATCAACTAAAGGCTCTAGGGTAAAGAAATTGGCCAAAGAAGGCTTAACCCTGCTGCTTATTATGCTAATTGTAAGCACGGCGATGGATTGGTGGCGTAATCAATCTATTCCCCAAAACACGCTAACACCTACGGTATATACCGCCATCAATGGTGAGCAATACGATCCTGTATCGCTCAGCTATGAGAAGCCAGTGTTACTGTATTTTTGGGCGACATGGTGTAGCGTCTGTAAATTTGTGAGCCCAACTATTGATTGGATGAATGATGATTACGCTGTCATCTCCGTTGCAATGACATCAGGTGAGAATGATAGGCTGAATGCGTATATGAATTACCACGAGTACCAGTTTCCTGTAGTGAACGACCCATCAGGGCAACTTGGGCATCAATGGGGTGTTTCAGCCACGCCAACCATTATGATTTTGCGTGATGGTAAAATTGCTTCAGTCACAACAGGTGTTTCTAGCCCGCCCGGTATTTGGGCGCGCATGATGCTCGCTAAGTAATGTTATGAGTCTTAACCAATAAAGCTAACAACAAACAAAAACACCCTCAAATGTGACAGCATCGAGGGTGTTTTTTATTAAAATTGTGTGCTTAGCGGAATTTATAATCGCTATGACAGGATTTACAGTTTTTAGCGGCAACACCAAAGGCTTTCTTCGTTGCTCGCTCATCACCTAGGGAGGCCACTTGCGCGAGTTGATTCAGATCCGTTTGAAACTTGTTTAGCTTTACCGTAAAACCGTCCCAATCATTCCAAATTTCGGGCTTAGCTTTTGTGTCCCCCTTATCAGAACCATCAACACTGAATGCCTCAGCTGGCATCAACGCCAATGTTGAAATGTATTGCGCACGCTGACTAAATACATCTTGGTTCCAGTCTTTACGACCTTTCACCATATCTGCCATATCACCAAAGTTTGCTGCAATCATAGAGAATGCTGCTTGACGATAATGAATGGCATCTTCAGGTTTTTCAAAAGGGGATGCTGACACTGTGGTTGCTAGCAGCGTAAGGCTAGCCATCATCATTTTTACTTTCATCGCTTCTTCCATGTTTTTATTGTCATGCTTTGAGCTGCAATAGCTTTCGTTATTATCGTTAAACAAACCATATTCAACTCGATGAGGCGATCTTATCAAGCCTCTCAACTTAGTAAACCACTTTCACATAAAACTTACATTGCTTTACAACTAAACACCTAAAGGGTCACATTACCGTTTGCCCTATGCGTGCTGAAACGAAATTACGCCATTCATCTTACTCAAAATCCAAGATCGTATACTGAACATCCGTTCGTTTAACTATCAAGCAGCAAACTTCACTAAAAGCTATAAACTTCGCTAAAAGCAATAAAACCATTACAATGCCACCCGTTATTACCCTTTGATGCAGGCACTTCCCTTGAAACTCAGTAAGCGATTAAGAAAAATTGAACAAATGGTGACATCCGATTACAGCCACATCTGGGATTGTTGCTGCGATCATGGGTTTCTTGGCGCAGCCTTGTTATCACGACAAGCAGCCAACAACATCCACTTTGTTGATATCGTGCCTGATCTTATGTCTGAGTTAGCAAGCAAACTACAACGCTTTTACTCAGACTCGGCATCGAATTGGTATACCCACTGTCTTGATGTTGCAGAACTGCCTTTGCAGCAGCATGAAGGAAAACAACTTATCATCATCGCGGGTGTCGGTGGTGATCTGATGATCCAATTTATTGAAGCGCTTCACCGTAAACACGCGCTAGCAAGCAACAACTCAAATATCGATTTTTTACTGTGCCCTGTACATCATCAATTTGCATTACGCCAAAAGCTGATCGAGCTAAATTTCAGCCTGAAAGATGAAGCTCTCGTTGAAGATAACCAACGCTTTTATGAGACCATTCTGGTTTCATCCAAGCCTGACGAAAGCGCCCCTATTTCATTTGTTGGCGATAAAATCTGGCAGTCAGATTCTGACAAACAAGCAAATATAAACCAAAAATACCTGATAAAAACACTCAATCACTATCAGCGAATTCAGCAAGGCAACACAACTGATGTCAGCCACATTATTGATGCTTATCGTGCCATAACGCTGTAATTCCACGCATTTGTAGCAAATGACAAGTAACAATAACGGCGATATCGATCACTTCATTTATTAATTGCGATAAACTGATAGAACTATAAAAACATAGAGTAAAGTCATGCACGGAACCTTAAGTAAAATGAAGTCGAGCTTGTGCCCTGAAAGCAGCACAGTCGACTACCAACTACCAGTGGGCGAATCCCTACTCGCTTTAAATCCACTGATTGGAAAACCATTAAAAATGACTTTCACAGGCAACATCTTTTGCGATGCTTGTGGAAAGAAAACGAAAAAGAGTTACTCACAAGGCCACTGCTTTCCTTGTATGAAGAAACTTGCGCGTTGTGACATGTGTATCATGAAGCCAGAAACCTGCCACTACGATGCAGGGACGTGCCGTGAACCAGAATGGGGCGATAACTTCTGCATGGTGCCGCACTATGTCTACTTGTCGAATACCTCAGGCTTAAAAGTTGGGATTACGCGTCATACTCAGCTTCCTACTCGCTGGATAGATCAGGGAGCCACTCAGGCACTTCCTATCTTCAAAGTTAAAACACGTAAACTGTCTGGTTTAGTCGAAATTGCATTAGCCGAGCTTGTTGCGGATAAAACCAACTGGCGCGCCATGCTTAAAGGCGATAACAAAGACATAGATTTAATCGCAGAAGCAAAGCGCTTGATCCCAGAGATTGAAGCAAAACTGGAAGAACTGACTGGCACATTTGGCAGTGATGCTATCGAACGTCTTGATGAAGACTTGGTTAACATCAGTTACCCTGTCACTCAACATCCAACCAAGATTAGCTCACATAACTTCGATAAAGAGCCTGTTGTAGAAGGGACTTTGCTGGGCATTAAAGGCCAATACTTGATGTTTGATACCGGTGTGATCAACATCCGTAAATTCACCAGCTATGAAATTACTGTTGACGCTTAAACACTTAATTCTATAAAAAAAGCCCGTATACGCTTACACGTATACGGGCTTTTTAACAAGCAAAGCTTATCAATTAAGCACGGCTCATGAACTTGTGTTCAGTCGTGTTAATTTTGATTTTCTCGCCAGATGCAATGTACTCAGGTACTTGTACTGTTAAGCCTGTTGTTAATACAGCTGGTTTAGTACGTGCACTTGCAGATGCACCTTTAATTGATGGATCTGTTTCAACAATCACAAGATCTACCGTTGCAGGTAGTTCGATTGCAACAGGGGTACCATCAACAGTAAGAACTTGAATGCCTTGAGTCTCTTCAGTAATGAAAAGAAGCTCTTCAGCAATAGATTCTTTGGTGAAGTTGTATGGCGTGTAATCTTCGTTATCCATGAAGACATACTCGTCACCATCGATGTAAGAGAATGATGCTTGATGACGACGGAAGTCCGCAAGGTTAATCATTTCATCTGCTTTGAAGCTTTCATCGCTTTTTGCGCCCGTAGCTACATCATATAGACGCATACGGTAAAGGCTTGCACCAGCACGACCACTCGGAGTTAGTTTTTTAATTTCTTTCACTAACAATACTTTGCCATTGAGTTCAATGGCTGCAAATTTTTTGATTTCACTTGCCTTTGGCATAGTCTGACATCCAGTAATAGATTGTGGGTAGAAATTACCACGAACTCAATTTTAGGCAAATAAAGAAATTATGAATAGCTGATTTATTCACCATTTTTGCGTGACATTTTTTGCTTTTTTCACCCTATATAGTATTCAACCACCAAATGACGTTCGCAAGCATGTCTAGAAGAGATATCAATCGTTGGTTTGATCCTTAAGCGTTAGTTCGTGGTAAGTCACTCAAGCCTAATGGTCAAATCTCGATTCTGTCTGCTATGACCAGTTCAAAACCGATTAAATTTACAAATACAGTCATGTAGAGTGTCTTGCTTCTAGGCGTACTGCTTGAAATGTTTCTTAAAGTACCTGGCAGCATTCGCAAAATACAACTTAATTGAGACAGCCTGAACAATGACGACCATTCATCATCATCCTGTACAAATCTACTACGAAGATACCGATCACTCAGGTGTTGTTTATCACCCAAACTTTCTAAAATATTTTGAACGCGCTCGTGAGCACGTAATCGACAGCGATAAGCTCGCAACCTTATGGAATGACCATGGACTTGGCTTTGCGGTTTATAAAGCGAACATGGTTTTTCAAGATGGTGTCGAATTTGCTGAAGTCTGCGACATTCGCACCAGTGTCACCCTCGACGGTAAATACAAAACCCTATGGCGACAAGAAGTTTGGCGCCCAAATGGTACACGCGCCGCTGTGATCGGCGATATTGAAATGGTTTGCTTAGATAAACAAAAGCGTTTACAGCCTATCCCACAAGATTTACTGGATAGCATGACATCCATGGTTTAATAAACATGAGCAATGCAATCACAGTTACTTAGTTAGTACATCCTCAAGAGAAACTTGGCGGGCGTAAATAGATGAAGACTCTAGATTATGCCCTTTTACCACTAAGCCAAATCGACAAGCCGCTGATAAGCGCCCCAAGTAGGTAGACCAGACGCCTGCTTCTGTTTGCTTCGTACTATTCAAGCTCTTATCGTTTCCAACCCTCAACGGCAATGCATCCAAGGCAATGCCAGTGACAAGTTCAAGCCATTGCTCACTCTCGTCTTTTTCATTCAACAATGAAAGCTGTTGTTTCTGACTAGAAGAAAAGTCAAAACCAAATGATTTTAACGATAGAGCAAGTCCAAGTCCTGTTGCCTTAATATACGACTCTTTAAGTACCCACAAATCAAAAAAACGTCGGCGCTGATCGCTCAGCTCCAACTGCATTAATGATGTAATCTCTTGTGGTTGAAAGTAATTCTCCATGATAGTGCTAAAAGACAAGCCTTCCCTTTCACACTCTATATCCACACCCAGCGCTATCTTTGGATCTGCCGTTTGGGTAACTGCCAGTAATACTTGATCGCCAGTATGACTTAAATTAAAGACCAAGCCTGTTTGCTGGCGCTGGGGGTTACACACACTCGGCTTGCCTTGATCACCATATTCAAAACACCATTCGTGAGGCTGTATACGCGCATAGCGTGACAGCGTCACACGAAGAAATGCACGTATATAAATCGCGTACATTCGCACCAAAGGCTGTCGGTAGCGCATCGCCTTGGCTAACTCAGCTTCGTTAAGTAAAGGGCGAGCTTGATTGATCAAATAAGAATGATCAATTACCACAGTAGAGGAACGCTCTTCTACATTTTTATGCGTTTTTGGCAATGTGAGGAACCATAAGTCCACGGTGTTTTTTCGCGTCAAGTCTAATCAATCCAAGCAAGATTTATAGCGTGTATTATACGTCGCTATATCATCAAAACAACTGAGCAACGAGCCGAAAACCACGCATTTAACAGGTCAGATGACTGACCAATAAAATAAAAAACCACTTTGCACCAACCCCTACCAAACAAAGCGCAATAAAACTTTTTTACACAAAATGCGACACAGATCACCATAACATGAAAAACTGAGCATTTACACTAAAAAACACCAACACTAACTTTAATATCAACAAGTTAAAGTAAATATCATTACAAAATACACGAATTAACAATTTTGAACTGGTCTGAAGAGATCCAACCTCTTACTCAGGCGATTGTAACCATTATCCGCCTCGGGTAGGCTGCTCAACCATTGACTGATTCAGCGATAAACATGCCAGTGAAACCTAGCTTCCACAAAGTGCATAACGCTGCTGCTCTACAGGATAGTAATGGATACGAGCACTATGGATTACCTGACAATATTACCTTGTCGAACGGCTAGAAGACGTGTGATTTAACATGCCGTTTTCTCGTCACCCTTCATCTTGGCGCTATCCTGCCTCTACTTATTTTTTAATAAGCGCATCTTTGCGCTTACCTCTATTGCTTCACCTTATATTTTTTCATCAGTTGCCTAGCCGCAACACTTACACCGAATGTATAGCACCCGTAACTCAAGTGCTGAGCGGAGACTCATAATGAGCCAAACCCCAAAAACCACATCTGAATCGCAAGAAGATAAGCGACTCAATAAACGCTTAAAAGACATGCCTGTTGCTATTGTTGGCATGGCGAGCATTTTTGCTAACTCTCGTTACTTAAATAAGTTCTGGGATTTAATTAGTGAAAAAATTGATGCGATTACAGAAGTTCCAGATACGCACTGGCGCCCTGAAGACTATTACGATGCAAACAAAAGCACGCCAGATAAGTCTTACTGTAAACGTGGTGGCTTCATGCCTGAAGTCGATTTCAACCCTATGGAGTTTGGTCTTCCGCCAAATATTCTTGAACTAACGGATACTTCGCAGCTGCTCTCTCTGATTGTAGCCAAAGAAGTATTAGCCGATGCAAAACTGCCAGAAGGTTACGATCGCGATAAGATTGGTATTACCTTAGGTGTCGGTGGCGGGCAAAAAATCAGCCAAAGCTTAAATGCACGTTTGCAATACCCTGTTCTGAAGAAAGTCTTTGCCAGCAGTGGCATTAACGAACAAGACAGCGAAATGCTGATCAAGAAGTTCCAAGATCAGTATATTCACTGGGAAGAAAACTCATTCCCTGGTTCACTAGGTAACGTTATTGCAGGCCGTATTGCCAACCGCTTCGATTTAGGTGGTATTAACTGCGTAGTTGATGCGGCATGTGCAGGTTCTCTGGCAGCACTTCGCATGGCATTGGGTGAGCTGGTTGATGGTCGCAGTGAAATGATGATCACAGGTGGTGTGTGTACCGATAACTCACCAACCATGTACATGAGCTTCTCGAAAACACCGGCTTTCACTACCAACGAAACCATCCAACCTTTCGATATTGATTCAAAAGGCATGATGATTGGTGAAGGTATCGGTATGGTCGCACTGAAGCGACTTGAAGATGCAGAACGCGATGGCGACCGTATTTACTCGGTGATCAAAGGTGTTGGCGCCTCATCAGACGGTAAATTCAAAAGTATTTATGCACCTCGCCCTGAGGGCCAAGCCAAAGCACTGAAACGTGCTTACGATGATGCTGGCTTTGCACCTCAAACACTTGGCTTATTAGAAGCGCACGGAACTGGTACAGCTGCGGGTGATGTTGCAGAATTCAACGGTTTGAACTCTGTATTCAGTGAAGGCAATGACCAAAAGCAACACATTGCTTTAGGCTCAGTGAAATCGCAAATTGGTCATACTAAGTCAACAGCAGGTACAGCAGGCTTAATCAAAGCAGCCCTAGCCCTTCACCATAAAGTATTACCGCCAACGATTAATGTTTCGAAACCAAACCCGAAACTGAATATCGAAGATTCACCTTTCTACCTCAACACTGAAATGCGTCCTTGGATGCAACGTGTTGACGGTACGCCGCGTCGTGCAGGTATCAGCTCCTTTGGCTTTGGTGGTACTAACTTCCATGTGGTGCTTGAAGAGTACACCGCTGAACACCAACGTAGCGATCAATACCGTCAACGTGAAGTGGCACAAACTTTACTATTCAGTGCGCCGTCTCGTGATGCCCTGATTGCTGACCTAAAAGAGCAAATCAACGTTGTTCAAGCGGGTGACGCAACACTTACAGCTTTAGCGAAAACACATGGTCTTCGTGACATTGCCGCTGGTGATGCGCGTTTAGGTTTAGTTGCTAAATCAGCGGATGAACTACAAACGTTACTAACTCAAGCCTTATCGCAGCTAGAAAAACAAGATGCGACACAATGGCAGCTTCCAAACGGTACTAGCTACCGAGCTTCTGCGCTGGTTGGCGGCAAACAAGCAGGCAAAGTCGCGGCATTGTTTGCAGGTCAAGGTTCACAATACCTGAATATGGGTCGTGAGCTTGCGTGTTACTACCCTGAAATGCGTAACCAATTAGCCAATGCCGATCAGGTGTTTGGTCAGAATAAGAAAACAGTTCTTTCACAAGTTCTATTCCCCGTTCCAGCCTTCAGTAAAGAAGACGTGGCAGCTCAAGAAGCAACGCTTACCAATACTGCCAACGCACAAAGCGCAATCGGCGTGATGTCTATGGGTCAATTTGATCTGATGACACAGGCAGGCTTTAAAGCCGATATGGTCGCAGGTCATAGCTTTGGTGAACTCAGTGCGTTATGTGCGTCTGGTGTGATCTCACAAAATGATTACTACAAGCTCGCTTTTGAGCGCGGTAATGCGATGGCCGCTAAGCCTGCAGAAGGCGATAGCGGCACTATGTACGCCGTTATTCTTGATGCAAACAAACTTGCCGATGTTGAAAAGTGCATCAGTGCTTTCGAAGGCGTCAGCATTGCTAATTACAATGCCCCAAGCCAACTTGTTATCGCAGGCCCAACGGTTGGTGCACAACAAGCAGCCAAAGCACTGACAGAACAAGGATTCAAAGCAATCCCACTGCCTGTTTCTGGTGCATTCCACACACCTTTGGTTGCTCACGCTCAAAAGCCCTTTGCTGCTGCAATTGATAAAGCCGCTTTCACTGCCCCTACTTTACCTTTGTATTCCAACGCAACGGGTGAACTGTACAAGAAAGATGGTAAGGCAATTAAAAAGGCCTTCAAACAACACATGCTGCAATCTGTTCGCTTCAGCACTCAGTTAGAAGCCATGTATCAAGCAGGTGCACGCGTATTCGTTGAGTTCGGTCCGAAGAACATTCTGCAAAAGCTGGTTGAGAAGACACTGCAAGCTAAGTCTGATGAGTTATGCACCATCAGCCTGAACCCAAACCCTAAAGGTGACAGCGATCAGCAGTTACGTTTAGCCGCAGTACAACTGGCTGTTGCTGGTGTTTCATTAAGCACTATCGACCCATACCAAGCGGAAATTGCAGCACCTGCTGCTGCATCGCCAATGAACATTAAGCTTCATGCAACCAACTACATCAGTGATGCGACACGTAAGAAGATGGCGAAGTCGTTAGAAACAGGTGCCATTGCCCCACTGACTGAAATTGTTGAAGTTGAAAAAGTGGTAGAGAAGATTGTGGAAAAAGAAGTGATTAAAACCGAGATCCGCGAAGTACAAGTGCCTGTTTCAGTCACTGATACTGTTGCAGCAGCAAATGCAGCACCTGAAGCATCAACTCAAGTAAGTGTGCAAGCTCAACCGCAAGCAACAGCGCCTGTAACAGTATTAGCTTCAACAAGTGATGACTCATTAACGGCATTCTTCACTGCACAACAGCAAGCAGCTGAGCTTCACCAACAATTCCTTGCTATCCCGCAGCAATACGGTGATACCTTCGCGGCACTCATGACAGAGCAAGCGAAAATGGCAGCAGCTGGCGTAGCGATTCCAGAAAGCCTACAGCGCTCAATGGAACTCTTCCACCAGCATCAAGCAGATACCTTAAAAGCACATGCTAATTACCTTGCACTGCAAGCAAACAGTAATAATGCTGCATTGGGTATGGTGTCGACACAACCTATCGCACGCGTTCAAGCACAAGTAACCCCAGCGCAAGCGCCTGTACAAGCCGCTGTTCAAACACCAGTTCAACCTGTTGCTAAAAAGCAGGCAATCGCTACACCAACAGCCACGACTCAAGCAGTAGCGCCAGTTGCTAAAGCTGAGCCAAAAACAGTTGAACCAAAACAAACGACGCCACAAGCTGCTGCACCGATTCAAGCGCCATCACTTTCAGCCACGATGGCATCGGCGGCTGCACCACAAATCGCGGTATCTGCACCTGCTGCAAACCCTGAAAAAGTGATGCTAGATGTTGTAGCTGAAAAAACGGGTTACCCAACTGAAATGCTTGATCTAGAAATGGATATGGAAGCTGATCTGGGTATCGATTCTATCAAGCGCGTTGAGATTTTAGGTACAGTTCAAGACGAACTACCTAACCTACCAGAGCTGAACCCTGAAGATCTGGCAGAGTGCCGCACGCTTGCTGAAATTGTTAGCTACATGAACAGCAAAATGCCTGCGAACGCAACGGCAGCAACTGCGTCAGTAGCACCTGTTTCTCAAGCTAATGGCTTAGGCGCAGAGCAAGTACAAAACACCATGTTAGAGGTTGTGGCTGATAAAACCGGTTACCCAACTGAAATGCTTGACCTAGAAATGGATATGGAAGCAGATCTGGGTATCGATTCTATCAAACGCGTTGAAATTCTAGGCACAGTGCAAGATCAACTGCCAACGCTACCAGAGTTGAACCCTGAAGATTTAGCTGAGTGTCGCACGCTGGGTGAAATCGTTGCTTACATGAACAGCAAGCTAACTGCTGCTCCTGTCGCAACGGCATCAGTAGCAACTGTATCAG
Organism: Photobacterium kagoshimensis; assembly: GCF_050337045.1. Lineage (NCBI taxonomy): Bacteria > Pseudomonadati > Pseudomonadota > Gammaproteobacteria > Vibrionales > Vibrionaceae > Photobacterium > Photobacterium kagoshimensis. Next base: position 371,816 of record NZ_JAKJSO010000015.1, read on the forward strand.
TAGCCGCTTCATCTAACGGTCTAGACGCTGCACAAGTACAAACAACCATGCTTGACGTTGTCGCTGATAAAACGGGCTACCCAACGGAAATGCTAGACCTTGCGATGGACATGGAAGCAGACCTCGGTATCGATTCTATCAAGCGCGTTGAAATCCTAGGCACAGTGCAAGATCAGCTACCAACGCTACCAGAGCTAAATCCTGAAGATTTAGCAGAGTGCCGTACGCTGGGCGAAATCGTTGATTACATGAACAGCAAACTCCCTGCTGCTCCTGTCGCAACGGTACCTGTTGCAACAGCATCAGTAGCTGCGACTTCAACAGTTACATCTAACGGTTTAGACGCTGCGCAAGTACAAACGACCATGCTTGACGTAGTCGCTGATAAAACAGGCTACCCAACAGAAATGCTAGACCTTGCAATGGACATGGAAGCAGACCTAGGTATTGATTCTATCAAGCGTGTTGAAATTCTAGGCACAGTGCAAGATCAACTGCCAACATTGCCAGAGCTGAATCCTGAAGATTTAGCTGAGTGTCGTACGCTTGGCGAAATCGTTGATTACATGAATAGCAAGCTACCTGCTACTTCAGCTGTAACACCAGCGTCTTCAACAGCAGCGCCAGTAGCAGCTTCAACAGATACATCTAACGGCTTAGACGCAGCGCATGTGCAAAGCACCATGTTAGACGTTGTAGCGGATAAAACGGGTTACCCAGCAGAAATGCTAGACCTAGCCATGGATATGGAAGCAGATCTTGGTATCGATTCTATCAAGCGTGTTGAAATCTTAGGGACAGTACAAGGCCAATTGCCGTCACTACCAGAGCTTAACCCAGAAGATCTTGCTGAATGTCGTACATTAGGTGAAATTGTTACTTACATGCAAAGTAAGCTTGCTGCGGACGCTGCGACAACGGCTAACGAAGCGAATCCAGTTACACCTGTAACTGATTCAGTATCAGCCTTAACAGCAAATGCGGACCTTCCTCCGCACAACGAGGTAGCGCTAAAAAAGTTACCAGCGGTAGATAAACTATCAGACTGCTTTGCTAAAAATGCATGTGTTGTGATCACAGATGATGGTCACAATGCGGGTGTTCTCGCAGAGAAACTAACAGCAAACGGCTTACAAGTCGCTGTTGTTCGTAGTCCGCTATCTGCCGCATCACCGCTAAGCACAGAAATCAAAAGCTACGACTTAGCAAGTGTTGATGACGCAGGCATTCAAGCTGTTATCACTGATATCGAAAAAGATCAGCAAGAAATTGCTGGCTTTATTCACCTTCAGCCTCAATCAGAAGTGACAGATACAACCACTGTTGCCCTTAATGATGAAGCAAAAGCCAACCTCGACGTTGCGTTCCTGTTCGCTAAATGGCTTAACAGCCAGTTAAACAATGCAGATTCAACAAGCCGTCGTGTTTTCTTCACGGTAAGCCGTATTGATGGTGGTTTTGGTTATGCTGATTCAGCACAACTCGCATCAGCAGAACTCAACCAGGCGGCACTAGCGGGTTTAACTAAAACCCTGAGCCATGAGTGGCAAAATGTATTCTGCCGTGCACTTGATGCAGCACCAGCGTTAGATGCTCGCCACCTTGCTGATACTATTTACGCTGAGTTATTCGATATGAATACCCAAGCGGTAGAAGTTGGCTTTAACTTGGTAGATGAAAACACAGTACGTTCAACCTTGATTACTGTTGAAGCAGGCCAGGCAGAGACAAAGAATGCAGCCGCTAAGCTCACCAAAAACGACAAAGTGCTCGTTACTGGTGGCGCAAAAGGTGTGACGTTCGAATGTGCACTGTCACTTGCTAAGCAATGCCAATCACATTTCATTCTTGCTGGCCGTAGTAAACATATTACAGCAGCTGAGCTACCTGAATGGGCGCAAGGTAAGAAAGACAATGAATTGAAGCCAGCGGCTATTCGCCACCTTCAATCTTTAGGTTATAAACCAACACCAAAGAAAGTCGATGCCCTACTTCGTCCTGTATTAAGCGGTATTGAAATTAACGCTGCTCTATCTGCATTTACCGCTGTAGGCGCAAGCGCTGAGTACATCAGCCTTGATGTCTCTAACCGTGAGTCTGTTGCCAATACACTGTCAAAAATCGACGGTATTACAGGCCTTATCCATGGCGCAGGTGTGCTTGCTGATAAACATATCCAAGATAAAACCTTAGACGAGCTAAACCTTGTTTACGGCACCAAAGTGGGTGGTTTAAAAGCAGTGCTTAACGCGATTGATAACAGCAAACTAAAACTACTAGCGATGTTCTCATCAGCGGCAGGTTTCTATGGCAACACAGGCCAAAGTGACTACGCCATGTCTAACGACATTTTGAACAAAGCAGCACTGCAATTCTCAGCTCGTCACCCTGAAGCGAAAGTAATGAGCTTCAACTGGGGACCTTGGGACGGTGGCATGGTTAACCCAGCCCTGAAGAAAATGTTCACTGATCGTGGTGTGTACGTTATTCCACTACAAGCGGGTGCCGATCTATTCAGCAGCCAGCTATTAAATGAAACAGGTATTCAATTGCTTATCGGTACTAGCATGCAAGGTACTGATAGCAAGGAGAACGCTGTAAAAAAGCCTAATGCGGAGTCTATGCAGGTAGCACAGAGTCCGCTGAATACGAGCATCACTGTAACACGCGACCTTGACCCGAAAGCGATGCCTTTCATCAAGGATCACTGTATCGCTGGCAACCCAGTGTTGCCAACGGTATGCGCCATTCAATGGATGCGTGAAGCAGCACAGCAATGGTTAGGGGCGAACGTTAGCGTTCGCAACTACAAGCTACTAAAAGGTGTGATTTTTGAAAATGATGATGTGCAAACACTCACATTGACTATTTCACCTGATGCAAAAGTAGCAACGCAGTGGAAAGCGTTAATCAGTTGTGGTGGTCGACCTCAATATCAAGCACAACTTGTTATTGATAACGACACGGCAGCTGCAGGTTTAGAAAAAACCTTTATTAACGATTCAGCGAAACCTGTGACAACCGCGAATGATCTATACCGCAACGGCACCCTGTTTCATGGGCCTCGCCTGCAAGGTATTCAAGCGGTGACACGCTTTGATGACCAAGGTTTGATCGCGCAATGCCAGCTACCTGTTATTTCAGATAGCGACTGTGGCTCTTTTGTTCCAACTCAGCATGCTGGTGGCTGTCAGCCATTTGCTGAAGATTACTTACTGCAAGCGATGTTGGTATGGGCAAGATTGAAATACGGTTCGGCTAGCCTGCCATCTGCGATTGGCGAATTTGTTTCGTATTCACCGATGCAAGCTGGTGACTGCGGTTGGATCGAGCTAGAAGTGATTAAAAGCACAGCTCGTTCGCTGCAAGCCAATATTGCGTTATACCACCAAGATGGACGCCTAAGTGCCGTAATGAAAGGCGCTAAAGTGACCATCAGCAAAACCCTCAATGAGGCGTTTTTGGTGAAAACTCAATCAGAAAAGGAGCTTCTGTCGTAGTGGCTGATTCTTCTACTAATAAAGCGATGCCATTGCGCATCGCTCTTTTAGCCCAGCCTCGCGCTGGGCTTTCTGCCAACCTTTTACCCTCGTCATTAGAGATTAAAAACCTCGAACTCTGTGACGATTTCACTGCCACACTGAATACGGCTATTCAGGTAGTTAACCAAGGCAAAGCCGTCACATTAACGTCTCAGTCTGGTCTTTCTATTGTGCTAATGGCTGGCTTAACAGCGGCTCAAAATCGCATTCACCCACATGCGTATTTATCTGGTTTTGCGGCAAGTTTATCGCTTGCGGTTGAGCAATCACGCCGCCAACCCGACGACATTAGTATTGAGCAAACATCGACGGCATCAACAGCCGTTGAACAGTTTTCAGCGCTGTATCAACTGATTGATGATATTGCAGCACGGCATCAGCAACCTGAATCCACGCATGAGGGTGATGATGACTGCCAGTATTGGTTTACCGAACCCAATAAAGCGCGGGTTGCTAGTCTGACTTTTAATAGCGAAAACCTAGCTTTTGATGCTAAAAGCCAAGCTGGCAGCACTAGCCTTGTGTTAACCCAAGCGACAGGCTTGAAAGAAGCGAAACCACTGCTCGATTCATCGCGTTTATTTTTCATTATTACGGGAAATACAGAGGCCGAGCTATCAACCAAGCTTGCAGAGCTCAACAAGCACTTGGGTAATCCAGCGCTAAACTCTTCGGTTCTTATCGAATTAATGCACCAAAACTTAGTGTGCTTTCAAGCTAGCTCGCAAGCGTCATCTTCACAATTCGCCATAGTATTGCAAGGTGCGTCGGCCGATGCGGTGTTGTTAGAAATCAATGCACTAACCAAGGTGTTATCCAAGGTTATTGCAGAGCAAATCGACTATAAAACCCCTGCAGGCAGTTACTTTTCACCGGCACCAGATAGTCGGGGCAAAGTCGCTTTTGTTTACCCTGGTGTCGGCACTGTCTACCCGGGCATGCTGCGTGATTTTTACCAATATTTCCCAGAACTTTACGCTCGATTAGAGCGTGAAGGCAATTTAAGAGAAATGCTACAAGCGGATAAAATCTACGCGGCTAGCAATGGCAATAACGAAACAGATAATCAGCCGCAAGAGATGACGCTTAGCGAACTTGCTATCGCAGGTGTTGGCAGCAGTTATATCCTGACTCAGCTCTTGTGCGAGTCATTTTCGGTCAAGCCTGATTTTGCGCTAGGTTACTCCAAAGGCGAGGCCTCTATGTGGGCCAGCCTAGATGTGTGGCGTAATCCCCACGCTTTGATTGAAATGACCCAAACAAGTCCGATTTTCACCACCGCAATCTCGGGTGAATTAACGGCAGTGCGTGAGGTATGGCAACTCAATCAAGACGAAGAAATTTCATGGAATAGCTTCCTTGTCCGCAGTGAACCTGCAGCCATTGAAGCATTATTGCCTCAATACCCTCGTGCTTATCTTGCCATTATCCAAGGTGATACTTGTATTCTTGCAGGTTGTGAGCAGAGCTGTCGCGATCTACTCAAACAACTGGGTAAACGTGGTATTGCCTCTAACCGTGTTACGGCTATGCATACCACACCTGCTTGGAGTCAGCATACTCAGGTGACTGATTTTTATAATCAACCACTGTGTGACGCACTGCCTCACCATATTCGTTTTATCAGTGCAGCCGAGTTGCTGCCTCAAAATGCTAATCAGCCAGTAAATCTGGATAGACAGAGTATTGCGACCTCCATTGCCGATACCTTCTGCTCAACCCTCGACTTTACTGCGCTCATTCGTGCAGCGCGAGAACATGGCGCGCGTCTGTTCATTGAGCTAGGCGCTGACCGTCAAACCAGTACCTTAATCGACAAGATCAATCGAGCAGATAAAGTAACGGACAGCCTTGCTGTGGCAACGAACGCCAAAGGCGGCGATGACATTCAAACATTATTGAAATGCATCGCCCAGTTAATCACCCAGCAAGTGCCTTTATCTATTTCGCCTTTAGTTGACGGTCTTACCCGCCAGCTCGCCTCTTTAGAGGCCCAATCTACCCTTCATACACAAGGAGAGCCAGTATGAGTTCTCAGCACCATTCGGCTAACAAAGCAGCAAAAATTGCGATTATTGGTTTAGCCAATCAGTATCCCGATGCCGATACACCAAAGGGCTTTTGGAACAACTTACTGGATAAAAAAGATTCACGCACAACATTGCGCCCTGAAAAGTTAGGTGCAAACCCTGACGCCTATCAAGGCCAACAAGGTGAATCAGACCGCTTTTACTGTGATAAAGGCGGTTACATTGAAAACTTTAGCTTTGATCCGAATGGCTACCGTTTATCCTCTGATTATTTCAATGGCTTAGACGATAGCTTTCTATGGGCGTTAGATACCAGCCGCAAAGCACTGCTAGATGCAGGTGTGGCACTTGATGACGATCTACTTGAACGCACTGGCATTATCATGGGGGCCTTATCTTTCCCAACGACGCGTTCAAATGACTTGTTTCTGCCGATTTATCATTCAGCAGTAGAAAAAGCGCTACAAGACAAACTGGCTAATCCAGAGTTTTCATTATTGCCATCAAACGGCCAACCACAAACGCTAAATACCGCAAATGGTGCCGCAGCCCATAACGCATCGAAAATTGTGGCAGATGCACTTGGCCTAGGCAGTGCTCAGCTCAGCCTTGATGCAGCGTGTGCTAGCTCTGTTTACTCTCTAAAACTGGCTTGTGATTACCTAAGTACAGGCAAAGCAGACATGATGCTAGCAGGCGCAGTTTCTGGCGCTGACCCATTCTTCATCAATATGGGCTTCTCGATTTTCCACGCCTACCCAGATCACGGTGTTTCTGTTCCTTTTGATAGCAACAGTAAAGGCCTATTCGCGGGCGAAGGCGCTGGTGTTTTAGTGCTGAAACGTCTTGAAGATGCCGAACGCGATGGCGATCATATTTATGCAGTTGTCAGTGGCATTGGTCTTTCAAATGATGGTCGCGGCCAGTTTGTATTAAGCCCAAATAGCAAAGGTCAAGTACAAGCCTTTGAGCGCGCTTATGAAGCCACCGATTTGTCACCAGAAAGTATTGAGGTGATTGAGTGCCACGCAACAGGTACACCGCTGGGTGACAAAGTTGAGTTAACCTCGATGGAGCGCTTCTTTGCTGACAAGCTCAATGGCAGCCAAGTACCTTTGATTGGTTCAGCAAAATCAAATTTAGGTCACCTACTGACAGCCGCAGGTATGCCGGGGATCATGAAAATGATCTTTGCAATGAAAGAAGGTGTGTTACCCCCTAGTATTAATCTGTCAGAACCTTTGTCATCACCTGAAGGTTTATTTGGTGCTCAAACACTACCGACTCAAGTACAGCCTTGGCCAGATAAAACAGGCAACCCTGCACGTCGTGCTGGCGTATCAGTATTTGGTTTTGGTGGCTGTAATGCTCACCTATTACTTGAGGCTTACCCAGCAACTCACTCGGGTATTGTTGCTACAAACTCAGCAGCTACAACGACCATGCCACAAGCAAGTGCGTTACCGCGTCACTCAAGTGCATTAAAAGTGACAGGTCTTGCTTCGCACTTTGGTTCATTAAAAACCATTAATGCCCTTAGCCATGCGATTCAACATGACGAAAACGCCTTTGTGGCTTTACCGAAAAAACGCTGGAAAGGCTTAGACCAACACCCAGAGCTATTAAGCCAATTTGGCCTACACACCATTCCGCATGGCGCTTATATCGATCAATTCGAATTGGATTTCTTGCGCTTTAAAGTGCCACCAAACGAAGACGATCGTTTGATTTCACAACAGCTCTTGTTGATGAAAGTCGCTGATGAAGCCATTCGTGATGCCAAGTTAGAATCAGGCCAGAAAGTTGCGGTACTTGTTGCGATGGAAACTGAGCTTGAAATGCATCAGTTCCGCGGCCGCGTAAACCTACATACTCAGCTTGCAGACAGCCTGACGAACATGGGGGTTGCGCTAACGGAATCAGAATATGCATCTCTTGAAGCCATTGCTATGGACAGTGTGTTGGACGCCGCTAAGCTGAACCAATACACCAGCTTCATCGGTAATATCATGGCATCGCGCATTGCGTCGCTATGGGATTTTAATGGCCCTGCATTCACTATTTCAGCTGCCGAGCAATCGGTCGCCCGTTGTATTGATGTAGCTGAAAACCTAATGAGCCAAGAATCGCTTGATGCAGTTGTGATCGCGGCAGTGGATTTAAGTGGCAGTGCTGAACAGGTGATCTTGAAGAACAGCATTCGACCTGTCGCCACCAGCTCAACACAAACAACGCAAGACGCAGGTTGGCATATTGGTGAAGGTGCTGGTGCTATCGTACTGACGGATGCAGCATCTGATTCTGAATCGCAGTCGCAAGCACTGGCATACGGTGAAATCACAGCATCAGGTTTTAGTGCGACCAATCAAAGTCACACTGTCACCGATCGCTTATTAACATCATCAGGTGTATCGGCATCTGCCATCAAGGTACTGGAAGTTAACCAAGCCCCTGACAGCACAGAAGCCTTGCAGCTACCCCTACCCACTGCACAGCCTGTATTCGCCAATCAGCGTTTAGGCCATAGCTTTGCCGCTTCAGGTATGGCGAGTTTGCTACATGGTTTAATCACCTTAAATCACACAGCAACGCATGAACCAACTAAAGCCGCAATTATCGCCAGTGTGAGTGAAAACCAATGCTCGCAATTGCTTGTTTCGCAATCGCAAGCCGAAACGCACGCGTTAAACACTCGCCTAGACAATGAACTTGAAAGTGACACTAAACGTCAGCTCATTAAGCAAGTCACACTAGGTGGGCGTGACATTTATCAACACATAGTCACTGCCGAACTCGCTGATATAGCGTCGATTCAACAAAAAGTGGCGAATACTGCACCGCAAATTAAGGCGCAGAAACCCGTATTTAACCCAATTGTGGCAACGCTGCCAGTTCAGAATCAGCAACCATCCGTATCCCCGATTTTGGCAACCACACGCCAAACGCCGATAACAGGAATTCAAAGCAATATGACCAACGTCCTATCCGCTAATAACAGCCAGAAGACTCAGACAGACAGCCCTGCATCATCACAGCAAGCGGCATTTATCGAGAACCAGCAACTTGCTCAACAAGTGCACCAAGCCTTCTTACAAAATCGTGAGCAAGGATTGAAGATGGCTGATGCTTTACTAAAAGCGCAATTAAACGAAGTAACTGCACAGATGGAAGCGGGTTATAACCCACAACCTGCGACTGCATCTGCATTAGCTAATGCAGCAACTCCCGCAGCCGAACCTGTAAACACCTACACAGCGCCTGTAAAGCCAATTCGTAAACCATGCATTTGGGATTACGATGACTTAGTTGAATACGCCGAAGGGGATATTGCTAATGTCTTTGGCCCTGATTACGCCATTATCGACAACTACTCACGCCGCGTAAGGCTGCCAACCACAGATTACCTCTTGGTTTCGCGTGTCACTAAACTTAACGCAACCATGCTGGAATACAAACCAAGTACCATGACGACAGAGTATGACATTCCTGTCGATGCACCTTACTTGGTGGATGGACAAATTCCTTGGGCCGTTGCCGTTGAATCAGGCCAGTGTGATTTAATGCTGATCAGCTACTTAGGCATCGATTTTGAAAACAAAGGTGAGCGTGTATACCGTCTACTCGATTGTACCCTGACCTTCCTTGGTGATTTACCGCGCGGTGGTGACACTCTACGTTATGATATTTCGATCAATCACTTCGCCCGTAATGGCGATACTTTGCTGTTCTTCTTCTCGTACGAATGTTTTGTTGGCGATAAGATGATCCTGAAAATGGATAACGGCTGTGCAGGTTTCTTCACCGATGAAGAACTGGCTGATGGTAAAGGCGTTATTCGCACTGAAGACGAAATCAAAGCGCGTAACCTCGCCACTAAGCAACGTTTCAACCCGCTACTTCATTGCCAGAAAACGCAGTTCGACTACCACACGCTACACAACTTGCTAAGTGCAAACATTGCGGGCTGTTTTGGTGACAGCCATATCTCTGATCGCCACCAGCCTTCATTGTGCTTTAGCTCTGAAAAATTCATGATGATTGAGCAAGTCAGTCGCGTAGAACCACAAGGTGGCGCGTGGGGACTTGGCTTAATCGAAGGTCATAAACAGCTAGAACCTGAACACTGGTACTTCCCTTGTCATTTTAAAGACGACTCCGTAATGGCAGGATCTTTGATGGCTGAAGGCTGTGGTCAATTACTCCAGTTCTACATGATGTACCTAGGTATGCACACTCAAGTACAAAATGGTCGATTCCAACCGCTTGAAAACGCACCGCAAAAAGTACGTTGTCGTGGACAAGTATTACCACAATCTGCGGTATTAACTTACCGTATGGAAGTGACAGAAATTGGTTTGAGCCCTCGCCCATACGCCAAGGCTAATATCGATATTTTGCTTGATGGCAAAGTCGTGGTGGATTTCCAAAATCTGGGTGTGATGATCCGTGAAGAAGAAGAATGTACACGCTACCTTGGCTCGTCTGATTACGTTGTTGAAGACGTAACGGCACAAGTTGAAGCAAATGTTGAAGCAACAAGCACATCACAAGCGAATGTAAGCAAAGCTGCATCGGCGAATGCCCCGCTAATGGCGCAAATCCCTGATTTAGCAACCGCGACCAACAAAGGTGTGATCCCACTACAACACGTAGAAGCACCGATCACGCCAGATTACCCAAATCGCACCCCAGACACAGTACCGTTTACGCCGTACCACATGTTTGAATTTGCAACGGGCGATATTGAAAAATGTTTTGGCCCTGACTTCTCCATTTACCGCGGTATGATCCCACCACGTACCCCATGTGGTGATCTACAGCTGACCACTCGTGTTATTGAAGTAAATGGCACACGCGGTGATTTCAAAACACCATCATCTTGTATTGCTGAATACGAAGTGCCAGAAAACGCGTGGTACTTTGACGAAAACAGCCATCAAACACTGATGCCTTATTCAGTATTGATGGAAATTTCCCTGCAACCAAATGGCTTTATCTCTGGTTACATGGGCACTACCCTTGGTTTCCCTGGTGAAGAACTATTCTTCCGTAACCTTGATGGTAGCGGCAAGATGCTACGTAATGTCGACCTACGCGGCAAAACTATCGTTAACGATTCTCGCCTACTGTCGACCGTTATGATGGGCACTAACATCGTTCAGAGCTTCAGCTTTGAGCTAAGCACAGATGGCGTGCCTTTCTATGAAGGTACTGCGGTATTTGGTTACTTCAAAGGGGCGGCACTAAAAGATCAACTTGGTCTTGATAACGGTAAAGTTACCCAGCCTTGGCATGTTGATAATAACCGCACCCCAGATGTGACAATTGATTTACTGGATAAAACCAGCCGCTACTTCAACGCGCCAACATCAGCGGCAGGTGAAGAACAACCACACTACCTGCTTGCGGGCGGTCGCTTGAACTTTATTGATACCGTGCAAATCACCAGTGATGGCGGTAAAGAAGGCTTAGGTTACTTATACGCTGAGCGCACCATCGACCCAAGTGACTGGTTCTTCCAGTTCCACTTCCATCAAGACCCAGTAATGCCAGGCTCGTTAGGTGTTGAAGCCATTATTGAGCTAATGCAGACCTACGCGCTAAACAAAGATCTTGGTGCGGGTTTCCGTTCACCGAAATTTGGTCAAATCCAATCAGAAGTGAAATGGAAATACCGTGGCCAAATCAACCCACTGAACAAACAAATGTCGCTCGATGTTCACATCACAGCGATTAAGGATGAAGACGGTAAGCGCATCATTATTGGTGACGCCAACTTGAGTAAAGACGGCCTGCGTATTTACGAAGTAAAAGACATCGCTATTTGTATTGAAGAAGCTTGAGTTAAGGATTAAAACATGACAACGCAAACAACCCTAAATAACGAAAAGCTTTCTCCTTGGCCGTGGCAAGTCGAAGAAAGTGCCACCGAGTTCAATCTAGATGTAATGGCTAAGGTATTAAAAGATCTGAGCCGTGGCTGCTACGTCATCAATCACCCAGAAAAAGGGCTGGGTGTCAGCCAAGAAGCAGAATTGACCTCAGGGGATAGCGCAAGTGCTAGCAGTACACACCCAGTTAGCGCATTTGCGCCAGCACTTGGCACACAAAGCCTTGGTGACAATGATTTTTGTCGTGTACATGGCGTGAAATACGCTTATTACGCAGGGGCGATGGCGAATGGCATTTCATCTGAAGAACTAGTCATTGCTCTCGGCCAAGCCGGTATTCTTTGTTCATTCGGCGCGGCGGGGTTAATTCCTTCACGTGTGGAGCAAGCGATCAACCGTATTCAAGCGGCACTGCCTAACGGCCCTTATGCGTTTAACTTGATCCATAGCCCAAGTGAACCAGCACTAGAGCGCGGTAGCGTTGAGCTATTCCTAAAACATAAAGTACGTACTGTAGAAGCATCAGCCTTCTTAGGTTTAACTCCGCAAATCGTGCAATACCGTGCTGCAGGTTTAAGCCGCGATCAAAAAGGCGACATTGTTATCGCTAATAAGGTTATCGCTAAAGTCAGCCGTACCGAAGTTGCCACTAAATTCATGGAACCTGCACCAGCTAAAATGCTGCAAGGTTTAGTCGATGAAGGCCGTATTACACCAGAACAAATGGAACTGGCACAGCTCGTTCCGATGGCTGATGATATTACCGCTGAAGCAGATTCTGGAGGCCATACTGATAATCGCCCTCTGGTTACCTTACTACCGACGATTTTAGCGTTGAAAGAAGAAATTCAAGCTAAATACCAATACAAGACACCGCTTCGTGTCGGTACTGGTGGCGGTGTAGGCACACCCGATGCCGCACTGGCTGCATTCAATATGGGTGCTGCTTATATTGTGACTGGCTCTGTCAACCAAGCGTGTATTGAAGCAGGTGCGAGTGAACATACGCGTAAGTTGCTATCGACCACAGAGATGGCCGACGTCACCATGGCACCTGCTGCCGACATGTTTGAAATGGGTGTTAAATTACAAGTAGTAAAACGCGGTACGCTCTTCCCTATGCGTGCCAATAAGCTTTATGAAATTTATACCCGTTATGATTCGATTGAAGCGATCCCTGCCGATGAGCGTCATAAGCTGGAAACCCAAGTTTTCCGCTCAACACTCGATGACATCTGGGCTGGTACCGTGGCGCACTTTAACGAGCGCGATCCAAAACAAATTACGCGTGCCGAAGGTAACCCTAAGCGCAAAATGGCCTTAATTTTCCGTTGGTACCTTGGTCTTTCTAGCCGTTGGTCAAACACTGGCGAAGCAGGCCGTGAGATGGATTACCAAATTTGGGCTGGCCCTGCGCTTGGTGCGTTTAATGCTTGGGCAAAAGGCAGTTATTTAGATGACTATACAAACCGCCAAGCTGCGGATGTTGCAAAACACTTGATGCACGGTGCGGCTTATTTAGCCCGTATTAACTTGCTAGCATCACAAGGCATTAAACTACCAGCGGATGTTGCACGTTGGAAACCTGTCGAGAAAATGATTTAACTGCATTTGCTAATCATCTCTCGCTAATCAGTTAGCAGACATAATAAAGCCCAGAAACATGATGTTTTCTGGGCTTTATGTTTCTGGGCTTTTTCTTTGTTTTTAGTCCCTAACCAGCAATGTAGACCGCTGGCTAGTATCAACTAATCGTAAAACGATTAAAGTGCCGCCCAAGGGCCCGCTGCATTGCCAGGTTGATCCCCCTTAGTCCACCACTTCGCTTTGTAAGTTACACCACTAAACGTTGTTTGGTCACCACCGTTATACACTTTATCTGCGCTCCACGTTTTCACGCTTCCATCATCAAATGCAGCCCATACAGCACTTGAACCTGGTTTTTCACCTTTAGTCCACCATTTAGCCGTGTATTTCACGCCATTATAAGTAACTGTATCACCCGTGTTATAGATGGTATTCGCATCCCACGTTGTACCAGTGCCACCATCAGCTTTTACTGTCACCACGACTGTCGATTCAGCGCTGGCTTGGCCGTCCGTGACAGTTACCACCACATTTACCGCAGTATCAGCCGTTACTGTTGGTGCAGTAAAGCTAATGTCCGCACCTGTCGCAGTCGGTGTTACCGTACCAGTAGAGGCTGTATAGGTTAATGCATCGCCATCCGCGTCCGTTGCTGAAACGCTGAACACAGCCACTTGACCACTGTTCACATCTAGCGTTGCGGGTGCAGTGAGTACTGGTGGATTATTCTCGACCGCACCTGAACCTTTAACAGCAACTGTAACATCTTTACTTACTTGCTTACGGCCATCACTCACTGTCACTGTCACAACCGCTGTCAGATCTGTTGCTGTATTTGGTGCTTTATAAGTAACAGTCGCTGTACCATTACCGTTATCAACAACTGTCGCATCTTTAACAGTAAAACTGAGCTTGTCACCATCAGCATCGGTTGCCGAAACATCAAAGCTAATCGCTTGACCCGAATTAGCCGCTTGCGCTGCAGGAACGGTTAAAACAGGCGCCACATTCGGTACGGTTCCCGCACTAAATACGCGATCAATTTCAGAAGCCAGTGGCGAACGCAGGTCAGTACACTCTTTCAAATTGCGACCATGGCTAATGAATGTTCCCGCACACTCAACATCACCATGAACCTGCCACACAATCACACCGCCAAGGTTATGATCGACAATGTATTGCGCTTTTTTAGCAATAGACGCTTCATCGTCATAGCTTAAGAAGTATTTGCCTTTTACAGCATACGGCACTTCCGCTGAAGCATCCCACTTATGCTCCCAACCCGTTTGTTTTTTAATAAAGTTGTAGTTTGGTTGCCCTTCAAACTGTTTCCAGTTATCTAAATCAACCGCAGATAATGTTGGGCCATCAACACTGAAGTTTACATTACGTTTATCCGTTGGCGCACCAACATAAGCAGTCGCTTCGGTTGTTTGTACACCGCGTCCATAGAAAGCAGCACCGAAGTTAATTTTCTCAGATGGAATGCCTTTCGCAGCCATCCAAGTACGGAGGTGATCAAGTTCTAAACCTTGGAACTCTTCTTCTGGGTATGGGTAAAGTGGTGCGTTATGCCCAGCAACATTCGACCAACCACCATTAAGGTCATAAGTCATCATATTGAAGTAATCCATTGAGGCTGCCAATCGAGCCCAGTCATAGCCTTCCAGTTTTGCCGTAGATGCCGCAAAGGCAGCTGTTAACAATTTATTCGGCCCAATACGGGTACGAATATCTTCCATCAACAATTCAAAGTTAGCGTAATCTTCAGGGCTTCCTTGGAAGTTCATACCACCAGTGCCTGGGTATTCCCAGTCAATATCGATACCATCAAAGCCAAGCGCCATCAGCTTATCAAGATCCTGCATGAAACGTTCTTTCTTAACAGGATCAGCAGCCATCTCAGGGAAGTGCTTAGACATACTCCAGCCACCCAGCGATGCCATGACTTTGACACCTTTCTGATGCGCTAAGTCAATCAAGCCCGGTGCGCCACCTGCTTTTTTTAATGGAATTGGGAATTGACCAGTAACGCCTGTTGGTTGATGTAACCAGCCGCTCCCTTGCTTAACAAAACCTTGGTCTTGCACTTTTTTCAGTTGTTCAGCATTCCATGGTTCATCTGTTGGATACTGGTGAATGTATTCAAGTTCACCCCAAAGAATATGGAAATCCCAGCTTGAATATACATCAGGGTGTAAAAGCGACCCAGGCTCTTGAACTGCATTGGGTTGGTAGATGCTTTTGTTGCGCAAATCACCACTGTGTAATGAGCCATCTTTGGCTACACCAAAGAAAGAGAAGTTCAGTATTGAGTAGACATCCATATCTACGTTTAAATGGGTTGCTTCGCCCTTAACGCTAAAGCCCTCATTTGGCCCTTTCCACGCTTCCCATTGGGTAATATAGCCAATTACGTTCTTATCGTGGGTAGGTGCAGCTTGAATAGAAGCGGCAGTAGTGGCCATCAGCATGGCTGCGATAGTGCAAGCAATCTTGCTTTTTTTCATTCCCTTTTGCATTTCTAGCTCCGTGTAATGGTTAGCTATCTCAAATAAAAATTCATTTTATGCATTGAATTTATAAGTCTTGATTCTCGCTCAAAGCAGGATGAGTACTAGTCGACTAACAGCAGCAGAGGCTGACATGCATACCTGACTGCCTTTAAGGCGAGTTCAGCTCTAATTGTTAGCTAATCTTTTTTCTTTGGCTAAAAAATGATCTCAGATTTAGACACTCAACCAAGCTGAATGTAAACGACATGTAAATTCAACACGTGTTTTTTTGGATGCGTTCCAATTTTCCAGCAATAGAGCTCGGCGATAATTTTCACCGAAAATAATGCAATCGTTTGCTATTTTTCATTTAAAGAGAAGAAGTTAGAAGCTAGATGACAGGAAAGGAATAACTTAAACAAGAAACATCCCCTAGAGCAATAAATGCAGGGCGTTAAACGCACTGCATTTGGATGAGAATTACACATCAAAGACGAATTTTTACTTTTTGACCCGCTATTTTAACGTATATAGTGGCTATTTAACGAAGCGATTATAGAGAAACAGCAGTACAAATGCGCCAATTGTTGCCGTAATTATGCTGCCAATATTCACACCATCGGCACCACCTAAGCCAACAAAAGATCCAAGCCACCCACCAACGAAAGCCCCACAGACACCTAAAACCATTGTCATGACAATACCGCCACCATCTTTACCTGGCATCAGCCACTTGGCTAAAGCTCCAGCAATCAAACCCAATATAATCCAAGAAAAAACACCCATACCGCCTCCACAACGATGAATATAAAAAGAAATACCAGTCTTGCCCCCTTAAAGACAAGACAAGCTAATCTCCCTCTAAACGTAGACACTAAATGCGCAAGAATCCTTTTCAAATATAAGGCATGTTTTTACTCTGCACTGACAATTGGATGAATCGCTTAGGGCACACTCGTTATTCATGCACCAACTCAACAAGACAAATCATGTTTAAGAAACGCCTAATCGCAACAGTTTTTGCTTTATTCAGCACTTACGCCGCTGCCGCTCCAGAATTAATGTCCCCTGTTGAAATTGAATTTGGTCAATACGCGCATATAGAAACAATCGAAATTACAGGCAATATTAATGCTAGCTTGCTTCGACTGGTCGATGATTCACTACAAAGCAATGAGTCTGATTACTATGTGATCAGCGATATTTCAGAAAATGCCCAGCAAAACACCATGACGATTTCAGTCGATCTGTATAACGATATGAACGCAGCCGCTGAAACAGTGGCAATGAATTAATGGGCAATTGTATGTTCCGATTGCTTTAAGTATTTAAGCACCGTTTCTCGCAACAGCTTTTGATTGACGGGCTTGGCTAGAAAATCATCCATGCCCGCCTCAAAACATTTGTCTCTTTCTTCTTTCAAAACGTTGGCTGTTAACGCAACAATTGGGATTGTGTCACCATTACCTCTATCCGCTTCAATAGTTCGAATACGCCTTGTTGCATCAAAACCATCCATCACTGGCATTTGGCAATCCATTAATATCAAATCAAATTTTTGAGATTCAAACTGCTCGACACCAAGAAGTCCATTTGCAGCTACAGTCACTGTCATACCCATCTTCTCTAGCATCATTTTCGCCACTTTCTGATTAACGACAGTGTCTTCAATCACAAGTACATGACTTCTGCTAGCACTCCCCTTTTCTTTCGCTGAAACAGGTTGTTCAGTGACTGTCTCTTCGGAGTATTCTGATCCGCCACCAGCGTTGGTTGATAGTTGTTGAATAGCAACTACTGGTGGCTGATTTATCTTGCCTTGCATTACTTGTTCAACTTGTTTTTTTAATTCAAATTCTTTGTATGGACGAGCAAGTACAGCGGAAACACCCGAGGATTGCATTTTACGCTCATCACTTAAATCTGGTCCTGCTGTTATCATCATCATCACAGGGCATTGCTCACCAAATCGTTGACGTAATTGCGTAGCAAGCATAAAACCGTCCATCGTCGGCATCCACTTGTCTAGCAGTATTAAATCAAAGGGAGCGCCACTTTTTATCGATTCATCAATAAATTGCTCGGCAAGTTCCTCATCCTCACAACATATTGAGTTAGCACCAAAACTACATAATTGAGCCGACGTGATCCTCATATTCATCATGTGATCATCAACCAGCAGAACTTTGGCGCCTTCTAGTGATGTCGTTATATCTGCTTCTTCAGCATCCATTTCATTAATCGCTAATGACAGGCATTGCTCAAATTGAACCGTAAAATAGAACTGGCTTCCCTGACCTTCTTTGCTCTGTACCAGTAGTTCACTGCCCATTAGCGCCACCAAACGCTGACAAATAGCAAGTCCTAAACCACTGCCACCATATTGACGTGTTGTGCTCCCATCTGCTTGTTGGAACTTTTCAAAAATAGCTTGATGCTTATCTGCAGGTATACCAATCCCACTATCTACCACTTCGAATTTAACACTAACTCTCCCATTTTCTTCAGATACATAATGTATATTTAATTGGACACTCCCTGTGTCTGTAAATTTAATTGCATTACTGACTAAGTTCACCATCACCTGTCGTAGTTGCGTTGGATCACCGAGTAACATAGGTGAGATTCGACGATCAATCGAACATTGTAGTAACAACCCTTTTTCAGCAGCTTTCACTAGAAATATATTTTCAACATCCTTATTAAGTTCGAATAAATTAAGGTGGGTATTCTCGAGCTCCATTTGGCCTGATTCTATCTTTGAAAAATCAAGAATATCGTTAATTAAATCCAGTAAGGACAAAGAAGAAGAGTGCAGCATATCGACATATTCTTTCTGATCTTTTTTTAAGGGCATCCCCTGTAATAATGATGAAAGGCCAATGATGCCATTCATTGGTGTTCGAATTTCATGGCTCATGTTTGCCAAAAATTCACTCTTTTTATTGTTTGCATCTACAGCCTGCTCTTTCGCCTGTTCAAGTTCATTATAATGGTCTCGAATACGCATCACTGAGTGGTTATAACTTACTTGCAGAGCCGTAATTTCATCATTAAAAAAGCGTTTTTTCAGTATCAAAATACGAGGGAATTGCCTTTCATCAAACTCACTAACGACAGCTGACATATGCGCGAGGTGTCGTACAATTACGTGATAAACAATAAAAAGAATAAACGCGGCCACTAAAAAAACCTTTACTGCTTGTGATAACAATAAAATCAAGAACTTACTAAACAAACCATCATAGATTTGATATAAATCTGACTGTACAGTTATTGTTGCTAGTGAAAACTGTCGGCTACCACTTACGAATGTCATCGCCCAGGTTTTTTCATACTTGTATTGCTGTAACTCCTCGCCAAGCTGAAAAATAACGCCATTATCATCTCGTATCACTAAGTAGTGAATCTGAGGTTGCTGGTAAATGCCTTCCGCTTGTAACTGCAACTGTTCTCGATCTTCGACCCATAAGCTCGATGTCAAGCTTGCTAAAGAAGTCTGCTTTATTTGGTCAAGATGGTCATTAATGCTAACCAAATCACGCTGATAATCAAAATACAAATTTATAGCGGTAGTGAACAATGTCAATACACTACTAACGACCAGTATGTAAATAAGCATTTGCTTAGCAAGCCCTAATTTTCGCGACTTATTGTGACTCTGATGCGTTTTGTTCATCCTTAAACTCACACTTATATTTTCTTCTACTAATCTAATAATAGACAGTCAATTAGAATTAATAAAAAGGGATTTTAGCAATGAAACTAATAAACATTATCGCAGGATTACTTTTTGGCTTTACTACAGTCCAAGTTACAGCACAGGATGTTAATTATTATGTGATATCGAAACAAGCCGCCCCATTCCAGATTGAAAACAATGAAAATCAACACAGCGGAATAGTGACTGACATTGTAAAAAAAATATTTGAAGATAGTCGCTATGCGATCAACTATCACTCATACCCGTTTAACCGAATGATCTCGATTCTTGAAGATGGTGGTCAACCTAATTGGATTACTTATGGCAGCCCATCTTGGGGCGGTGTTCAAGCTGAAAACTTATCAGAAGAACCTATTTACACGGTCAAACATGTTCTACTCAGTAGTAAAAACAATGAATTTACCTTTAAAGACATGAAAGATATCAATAACAAAATTGTTGTTCTACTTCATGGCTTTGACTACCCTCAACTAATCCCATACATTGAATCGGGTAAAATAGAGGAGCTACGTGTAAAAGATTATCAAGCGGCATTTCGCATTGTTAACAAGTTACAGGGCGTTGCAACATTCGTTGAGATGGATTCACGCATAAAATATAATTTTGCCAAACTTGGCTTAGATGATAAACAATACAAGACACAGTCTTTTAATATAGTAATCCCCGACTACTCTATCTATTTAGCGCTAGACCCAAATATGGACAAATCGATTCAACAATTTATAAATAACAAATTGAAAAGCATGAAGTCAAATGGAGAATTAGATCGCATTGTTAACCAATACATTTAACCATAAATAGCAATAAGAGGTATTCGTAAGCTGAATAACTCTTATTGCATTAGCGACAACTAACAATAAATAATTTTAGTTTACGAAGTTTTTATCAAACAGGTGCCCTAGCTTACTCGCTTTTGTTTTTAAATACCCTTCATTATGCGGATTATTTCCTTCCTGTAATGGAACTCGCTCGACAATTTCTATTCCTGCACTTTTAAGTGCATTTACTTTTCGTGGGTTATTGGTCATTAACTTCACTGATTTTATATTTAGAAAACTCAACATTCCACGACAAAAAGTATAATCTCTCATATCGGCTTTAAAGCCCAACTGTTCGTTCGCTTCCACTGTATCTGCGCCTTGATCTTGCAAGTGATAAGCTCGAATTTTGTTAATAAGGCCAATTCCTCGACCTTCCTGACGCAAATAAAACAAGACACCACTACCAGCTTGCACAATATTTTCCATTGCTCTGGCTAGTTGAAATCCACAATCACAGCGGGCACTGAATAAGGCATCCCCAGTCAGACACTCTGAATGTAATCGAATAAGCGGCGGTGTCCCAGAATCAAGTTCACCATAAACGAGTGCAAGGTGTTCTTTACCTGTAGAAATTTCGGTGAAACCATACATTTGAAATATACCCCACTGTGTGGGTAGCTTTGCACTATCAACAAAATAGACGTGATTAAAAGGTTCTTGTTGTGCAAAGTGGCTTCGAACCTCCATCAAAATTTTACCTAATTCGTTCTGACCTCGACCATCACCACCATCTCCCCAAAAGGCATCTTTGTGCGAATGCTCTTTAATTACGCTGTTGCCTGTCGACACTAACTGATGAGTCAAATTAGGGTTTTGGCGGAATTTTTCAAAGACAACATAGCGCATAACTGTCGTTCGAACTTCCATCCAATCCGCTTTTACTTGATCTTGATATTCACGACTTAATTCAAACGCAGCATCTGGGGTAAGTGCATTACGTATCTGTTCTTGAATGCTTTTATCAGTGAACTTTTGAGCTTGATAATAGTGTTCACTGGTTGGCCATACTATATTACTTAATGATATTGGGTTTGCTGAAAAATTAGACAAAAAACCATGAGGATCTTGAGGCTCATAAAAAAATATTTCATCTACCATTTTAGTTGCTCCATAACGTTAACAGTACCCTAGCCACGATATGTCTTTTCGATGTAACAAACATGTCTGTTTTTATCGACATATTTTATAGTCTAGTCCATTTACATATTCATCATGTGGCATTTGTGAATTTTATTTTTTAGCATTGCAGCACAGTATTATGAAGCTTAGAATCACGCATAAAACGTGATTACAAAACAAAGAAAATTTCAATTTGCATTACAGAAAGGATAAAAAATGAACTTCAAATGGATTCTATTTGATGCGGATGAAACATTATTTCATTTTGATGCTTATGAAGGCTTAAAGCTGATGTTTAGTCGATTTGACATATCTTTTAGCCGAGATGACTTTGCTCACTACCAACGAGTAAACAAACCATTGTGGGTTGATTATCAAGATGGAAAAATTACAGCTCAAGAGCTGCAGCACACGCGTTTTGAATCATGGGCACATAAGTTAGAAGTAACAACCACAGAACTAAACAGTGCATTTTTATCTGCAATGGCAGACATTTGCGCGCCATTACCAGGTGCAAAAGAACTATTAGATTTCTTGAAAGGAAAAGTACAACTGGGCATCATAACTAACGGTTTTACTGAGCTTCAGCAAATTAGACTCGAGCGCACTGGTTTAGCTGAACACTTTTCTACTTTAGTTATTTCAGAGCAAGTCGGTGTTGCAAAACCAGATCGGGGAATTTTTGAACATGCTTTTATGCAAATGGGGAATCCCGACAAACGCGATGTTTTAATGGTGGGCGACAACCCACATTCTGACATTTTAGGCGGGAATAACGTTGGTATTTCTACATGCTGGCTAAACAGTTCACTACTGCCTGTACCAAAAGATGTCAAACCTTGCTTCCAAGTTAGTTCCCTACACGAGCTATACACTATGTTAAAACCACACTATTAAGCATCTACTACACATTTGGCAATATGCTTACCACCACACAGCTTTTCAATGGAGGGAGTCCCACATCCTTTTTGGGCAAAAGCACTACACGAAGCGCATATCAGCCAAATAACATACCGAAATTAAATGCTTTACAACCACAACATATCCCTTTATGTTGTGGTTATTCTTCTTAAACACAGATGTGGATCATGCCAATGTTATTTACTAACAGTACAAATGTATGTTCAAGCGCACTTTCGAATGCGTCTCACACTGTGGTCTCTGTCGTCGTCGTGGTCTCTCACTAACGCTGACAGATAAGTTATTTCGTCAGCCTGGCTGATGAAATAGTAATAACTCTGCATTTCTCCCACGCCAAGCTGACCTAAACGCAAACATTACAAAAAAGGTTAGTTCATGAAAAAGCGTGATTTAGCAGCCATAGGTTTTATGACCTTCGCGCTGTTCCTCGGAGCAGGCAATCTAATATTCCCACCACTAATGGCACAACAAGCAGGCGAAAACTGGTTAATCGCGATTGCAGGTTTCTTACTAACAGCTGTAGGCTTACCCGCCCTCACTATTTTAGTGCTTGGTCGACTTTCTTCTGCAGAAAAACTCACCAGTGCTTTACCGTCTTGGATGAATCGTACCTTCTGGTTTTTAGTATTAACAACCTTAGGCCCTGCATTCGTTCTTCCTCGTGCTGTTACTGTCGCTTACGAGATGGGTATCAAGCCTTTTACCGACGCTAACTTATTACTCCCTTTTTCTATTATCTTTTGTGCCATTACCTTAGCGTTAGCCCTAAAGCCAGGTAAGCTTCTAGATTATATAGGCAAAATAATGACGCCGACCTTAATTGCCATGTTAACGCTTTTAGTGGTAGCTGCACTAATCAACCCTCTGGGCACGAGCTTACCCGCAACACAAGACTACCTAGAACAACCTATCGTTAACGGACTTATCCAAGGGTATATGACATTAGATGCCATCGCAGCTGTCGCTTTTGGCTGGGTGATCATTAACACCATCAAGAGTAAAGGCGTGACCAGTAAAGCTGACTTAGCAAAATACAGTAAATGGATTGCACTTATTTACGTTGTGCTTATGTCACTATGCTACTTAGCGATGGGATACTTGGGGGCGACGTCATCTACTATCGCTCCAAACGCTGCCAATGGTGGGGAAATACTAACACGTTATGCTGCGGGTGAATTTGGGTATGCAGGTCAATTACTCCTTGCTGGTATTACCTTAATGGCATGCTTAACAACAACCGTTGGCCTAACCAATGCGAATGCAGAGTACTACCGCAATACATACAATATTCCCTTTCATCGCAGTGCTATCGTTGTAACCGCTCTAACGGCTGCGGTTTCAAATGTGGGCTTAGAGCAGATCATAACCGTAAGCTTACCCGCGATTTTGATCCTGTGTCCTATCGCAATCGCGCTGATCCTAAGTATCATCTTTTTACCAAAACATGTTATTAAAGCCGGCCAGCAAAGCAAGGTAGTTATTGCCGCGACTATTTTTGGCAGTATCGATGCATTTGCAGTGTTAGATATGATTCCTAACACGATTCACACCCAGCTTAATCAGTGGCTACCTCTGTATGAATATCACTTAAGCTGGCTAATCCCTGTTGTGATCATCTTTGTGGGCTTAAACATTAAACTACGTTCACAAATAACAAACACTGAAGCTGCATAATCTCGCCATAAAAGTCACCGCCAGTTAATTCACACTGGCGGTCGACTTGCCATCTCTCTCTTTTATCTCACCAAGATCCCTTTCCCGCAGTAGGTTTAATATCACACGCAATAGTATTAATCGCTCAATTATCACGCGAGCATATCAAGCAAAATAAGCTTTCAATAAAAGTTAGTGTTTTGTTCAAGGTAAGACTTTACATCTATCTTCATTCCGCATATTGTAAATGCGTTGCCGAGATTGAATATAGGTTCATTATGTTTTCACTTACAGCTAGACTCATTGCTAAAAACTCATATAAGACAGAGTTAGCTGTGCGCGCAACAAACTCAATTATCATCATTATTCTAGCGATTATTCGCTAGGCTGACGGTGATAACTTTCCGTCAGCCGAGCTGATGGAAAGGTAGTATCCCTCTATATTTACTTTATCCCTTCATTAGCTCGTTAGACGGTTCACACAATAAATATTGTAGGACAGTCAATGAACACGACATTGAAAACACAAGATTTACTCGCCATAGGCTTAATGACATTTGCCCTTTTTCTTGGCGCAGGTAACCTGATTTTCCCACCATCAATGGGACTTGAAGCGGGAACAAATCTACTTCCTGCTATGATGGGTTTTTTGATCACTGCCGTTGGCCTGCCAGCGTTTACCTTAATTGTCTTAGGCCGTATCGCTAATACAAATAATCTAACCAAAGCCTTGCCATCTTGGCTTGGTAAAGCATTTTGGGTTTTACTATTCACTTCAATCGGGCCAGCCTTTGGTATGCCTAGGGCTGTCACCGTGGCTTATGAAATGGGCATTAAGCCTTTTGTTGAAGGCGACCACTTACTCCTTTTTACTCTTATCTTTTGTGGCATCACTTTATTACTTGCGTTCACTCCTGGAAAACTTGTTGATTACATTGGCAAATTCATGACGCCAGCGCTGATATTAATGTTAATCGCACTATCAGTTGCCGCTCTGGTCTCACCATTAGGTGTACCACAACTACCGAGTGCTGATTATCAAAATAGTGCAGTTACCCATGGTTTAATCCAAGGCTATATGACAATGGATGGTATTGCTGCCGTGGGGTTTGGTTGGGTGATTATTCAAGCTATCAATGCCAAAGGTGTAACGGCACCTAAAGATGTTGCTCGTGTTTCACTTTATGTGGCAGGTATTTATGCCGTACTAATGGGCGCTTGTTACCTTGCGATGGGATATGTAGGTGCAACATCAAGTACTATCGCTAATGGTGCAACAAATGGTGGCGAGATCCTGACGCTTTACGTACACGGTATTTTTGGTGACTATGGTCAAGTCTTACTTGCAGCTATCATTATCATGGCATGCTTAACGACAACAGTAGGCCTAACAAATGCGAGCGCTGAATATTATCGCTCATCATTTAAAGCGCCATTTATGCTCACATCTATCATTGTTGTTGCACTAACATGTGTTGTTGCTAACTTTGGCCTTGCGCAGATCATTCAGGTCAGTCTCCCTGCGATTCTACTGCTGTGCCCAGTTGCTATCGCACTGGTTATGGCTTCATTTGTCAGCTCAATCAATTCGAAAATCAAGCCTAGTCATGCCTCTGTTCTTGTCGTGACATTAGTGTTTGGTGCCATTGATGCACTGGCTATTTTAGACCTAATGCCTAGCAATGTTCATAACCAATTACAGGATACGCTTCCGCTGTACAATGCACATGCTAGCTGGTTACTACCTTGTGTAATCGTACTAACATTCAACGCATTGTTCTCTATTGTCAATCAGCGAAAAGCATGTGTAGCTTAATCGACTGACAATAAAAATCCCCTGTTTGCTCAGCACCAGGGGATTTTTCCATTTAGATGTGGATTAGTTAGTCTTGCGTTCAATTTGATATCAATATGGGATAGCACTACTTGCATCATGTTTTGATTGGTATGTGTTGCCATCTGTCCTCCATAGACAGAAAAATTTCCGCTCATAAAGAAAATAGCAATGTTGCTTCTTTATGATCTTATAGCGCGTTTTCATTCCTTTAAAATCAAATAACCATTTCATGGCACTATTTCTCTTTCCTCTAAACTTACAGCACCTAAAGTACTATAAAACAGAGTGCGTAAGAGAAACCGTCAATAATTTTGCGATGCATTCAACATTTTCGAACTTTGACCTTGTGCACAAATTCACTTGTTGACACAAGAGTAAATAGAACCATAGTCACATACCGCATAAAAAAACGGCCACTCATCGCGGCCGTTTTCACTAACTGAAGGTAAGTATTTTGGTAATACTCACTTAAAAATACTTATTCAGGCTTACGCTTACCCGTCATAAAGTCGGATAAAATTTCTGGCGTCAACTCACCAGCATCTTCCAAGCGCTTTAGCTCTGCAACAATAGCTTGTTGCTCTTCTAGTGAAGGGATCGGCAATTCAGGTTCTTTTTTGATCGCTTCAGGATCAATCGATAGATTATCAAGCATGATTTATCTCACTAATACAAATTCTGTCCTGAGTATAACGTAATCCCAAAAAATAAGAATTGATCCCTTTACCTGCAATGTAGGAAATTTGGCTAAATGCTTAATTTAAAAGCATGTTCTTAGTATTGAAAATGTCAAGGGGGACTCTTACTCCAAGTTGCTATAACTTCTTAATCGATTATCTACTACATATATGAATGACTTGCTATATTTTTACTGACGTATAATGACAGATTTAACGATACTAAGTAGCGCTAAAAAATGAGCAATCGCGACCGTAACGAAAACCCCCAGTAAACTTGCATCCATACACACAACGTCCTTGTTGGTTAATTAACATACAACCATAATGAATATTACGTATTCGCTAAACCCGCTAAACGAACTAGCGTTCAGATCAGAGCTGCTGAGTAGAACAAGCCATTAAATGGGAATACTTAACGGACTAGAAACTCAATTAATACATGGCACTAACTAATCAACCTATTATAAAACGTCGATCCCCTACTTTCGGATAATATCATTAAGGAATATTAAGTGAAGTGCCAACAAAGGAAGTTAAATTAAACTAGGCTTTAGGTATTCGAACGAGAAGCCTTTGCAGTAGACAGCTTGGCCCTTAAATTTGCGGAACTATTTAATGAAAAACAAGGTAAATAGACAACAGAGCACTCCTGTGGCTCTTACCATCAAAGGCTCTGATGTTATCAATCCTTGCAGTTTGTCCAGTGCAGAAAAGGGACATTTGATTGATTCACTGTACCAGCTTCATTCAAAAATATTTAGTGGCGTCACACAAGAACAGTTTGTCTCATATGTGATTGATTCTCCAGCGGATTGGACGCGTATTCGCGTGTATAAAAATAGTCTCAATGAGTGGGTTGGATATTGTGTTGTCCACCGTTTTAACAAAGATATTTGTGGTCGACACTTCGTCATTTTCAGAGCAGAAGCTGGCATTTTACGAGCATATCGTGGACGTAGTCAGACCTTATGGTTTGCCTTTAATGAAGCAATAAAGTATCGAATAAGGCACCCATTTCGTGAGGTCTATTATCTCGGTTCTTTTGTTCATCCTTCTGTTCTGTATATGTTCTCCCGCTATTTTAATCAATACTATCCACGTGGAAATAGTCCCGTTCCAAATAAAACCAAAGAATTCATGCTGGAGTTAGCAAATATTTTCCATCTTGAACCGATTGCGAAGCAGGACGTGTTAGTCAGAAATGTTGGTTGGATAACAAATGATTCAGACGCAGACAGACACTTCTGGCTAAACCATACGAACCCGATAGTTAAATTTTATATTCGCATTAACCCGGGGTATATAAACGGGAATGGCCTGCTCACACTGGTGCCCCTGACTTTCAGTAATATTTTCACATCATTAGTTAAGTTCATGCGAAATAAACTGGCAAAGCGCTTTTCCCAAACACGATGAGACTACCGAAAGCCCTAAAGCAGCTTGCCTACCATGATGAAGTGCAATTAAAAGCTGCTCAGATTAAGCGCGACAAACACGCGGCCCAAATTAAAGCCGCGAACATCGCCCACAATTCTATTTCTTTCGGCAACCACCAAAATGTAACCACTTCCCTGCCAGCGAACCGACCACATTATTGAAAGCGGCTATCCTCGATAATAGTGCGGTAATGGCAGAGAGATTTAAGAACGAGTAAGTACGCGGAGCATCAACTACTACGGCCGAACCATGGTTAAACCAAAAACAGAAGTTGGCGTGGTGACCTGCGAACATTCACTTCCCCATCACAAAGAAGCACGTTATGTGAAGTACAATAACGGAAATACATTATGCCGACCATCATTACAACAACCACAAAATACTTAAAAAACCACACTATAAGCCAATAAAGTAGGCGGGCAATGTAAGCAAAACTTGATAAATCATGTTTCAACTCAGCTCGTCACCAAGGTATTACGATTTTTGCCATATACGGTATGTGTAGTTGATGTTTGACTCAAAACACTGCTCAAATACCAAACGATAATTATCGGGCACTTCCGGAAAGGTAATATCTCCATCAATCGATTTATGGACTGTAGATATATGCAAAATATCGGCTTTATCAATAGTGCTTTTGTAAACTTCACCTCCACCTGAGACAATTACATGATTCGTATAATTTGAAAGTTCTTCAAGCGCACTCTCAATTGAAGGAAAAATAAGCACATTTTGAGCATGTGATTTTAGTGCTGATCTTGTAACTACCGCATACTTTCTATTAGGCAACACACCCATAGATTCAAAAGTCTTTCGCCCAACAAGTAGCCACTGATTATATGTCAGTGCTTTAAACAGCAACTGCTCTCCTTTTACCGACCACGGAATATCGGGACCACAACCTATAACTCCATTTTCAGAAATAGCCGCTATTAATGATATCTTCATGATTTTCCTCGTAGGGTTAACGCTTGCCACTTATGAATCCCCACAAAATACCTTTGTAGTTCAATAAGTAGACACGCACCTTACCTTCTGATCTAATGAGTTCACCACAAACACAAAAGATTGAAAACAAGATGCGTGATATTCAAATACTACACGAGTCGCTGGAAAATCAATGCCCGAAGATTCAAAAAAAGAGACTAAAATCACTCATGGACTCGGTGCAATCATTGCTTAGCAATAATGCACTTACGCTTACTTTGCTAGGG
The DNA here is from genome assembly GCF_050337045.1 of Photobacterium kagoshimensis. Lineage (NCBI taxonomy): Bacteria > Pseudomonadati > Pseudomonadota > Gammaproteobacteria > Vibrionales > Vibrionaceae > Photobacterium > Photobacterium kagoshimensis. Next base: position 400,767 of record NZ_JAKJSO010000015.1, read on the forward strand.
CGCTCACTTCCTTCAAAGGCCAAAACGAAACACTGTATTAAGCGCGTTGACCGTTTATTAGGTAATAATCACCTGCACCACGACAAACTCGATATTTATCGGTGGCACTGTCATCAATTTTGTTCGGTCAATGCACACCTATTGTCTTAGTCGATTGGGCTGATATCCGCAAATATGGTACTAAGAGCATCTATTGCTGTAGATGGTCGTTCTGTTACGCTTTTCGAGCAAACTTTTACTTTCAAAACTACAACTCTCCACGTAGTCATCAAAAGTTTCTCGATAACTTTAAAGCTGTTTTACCCTCGCATGTCATCCCTATCATCGTGACTGATGCTGGCTTTCGTAATACATGGTTTAGACAAGTTAATAACATGGGTTGGTGTTATCTTGGACGCGTAAGAGGTGATGTAAACGTCTTAATAAAAAACCAATGGCAACACATCAAGCAGTTGTTTAATCAAGCGAATAGCAAACCTAAGTATGTCGGATTCACACAGCTAGCCAAGCGAAAGTCATTGCAATGTCATCTTCATCTCTATAAAAAACAAACACCTAAAAAACGTAAAGATCGGCCAAAAGGTCGAGAACACTTCTCCGCCCAGGTTGTGCATAAGAAGTCAGCACTAGAACCTTGGCTGCTGGCGACTAATATCTCAACCAATATATTTTCATCTCGATGTATCATCAGGCTCTATACCAAACGCATGCAAATTGAAGAAACATTCCGAGACTTAAAAAGTCCACAATATGGTTTTGGCTTACGCCAAAGCCGCACTCATGACCCTAAGCGCTTCGACATTTTACTGCTCATTGATCTGCTCACTTTTATGGTCTATTGGTGGTTTGGAATAATTGCAGAACATAACGGTTGGCACCGTCACTTTCAGGCCAATTCAATAAAAGACCGACGCGTTTTATCATTTGTTAGGCTAGGAAAAGAGGTCTTACGACGGCAGGAATATCACATCAACGAACCAGCAATTCGTTGGGCGCAATCCACCCTAATTCTAATGGCAAGGAACAATTATCGTGCGTAAATTATGTGGGGATCCGCCAGCGCCTGCCATAAAACGCCAGCAACGCATTACGATTATTTCAAATGACCACCGTAAACACCATAGCCAATTCAGACCTAGAATGCCGAGCGTTGGTGGTCGTTTTGATGGCCTTGTTAAGCAACTGTACACCCCATAGGCATATGGTATAACATACCACCACACTAGATATAGAGGCTGGAATGAGAACAATAACAACAATCACTAATAGGCTATCAATAATTAAAGCAATTGATGAATGCAATACACTCGGGCACGAAGCCTTCTTAGAAAAATACAATTACAAACAATCACGATCCTACTTTCTCCTTTATAAAGGACTTGAATACCCATCTAAAGCAATTGTTGGAGTTGCTTATAGATTTCAGCACTCTAGCTCAGCACTAGCAGCTAATGAATTTAATGGAGGTAATGCAACAGTAAGACCCCTTTTGGAGAACTTAGGGTTTACTGTCATTCAACGTTCAGTTGACGACCAACCAGAGAAGCTACCAGAAGAGGTATCTGGTAACTACGATGAAGGCAACGTAATACAAGTCAAAGTAAATAAATACGAACGCAGTAGAGCTGCTCGTAAAGCTTGTATTGAAATTCATGGCACTGTTTGCATTGCGTGTAGTGCAGATCTAGGCAAGATATATGGAGCAAAGTATCAAGGTTTCATCCACATTCATCACGTAAGACCTTTAAGCACCTTAAAAGCCAACTACAAAGTAAGCCCTGAAAAAGATCTAGTTCCTCTTTGCCCGAACTGTCACGCAATTGTTCACTTTTCTCAGACACCTTTATCCATCAGCCAACTTAAACAGCTAATCTCAAAGGAATAAAATGAAGACGATTTTTCTTATTTCTTGCGTGAGCAAGAAAAAAGACATTCAGTGTATGGCTAGTGAACTTTATATAAGTCCGCTATTTAAATTAAATTACGAGTTTGCAACCAAACAAAACCCTGCTGAAATATACATCCTTTCGGCAGAGTACGGGCTAGTAACGCCCTATGAACAGATTGAGCCATATGATAAAACCTTAAATAATATGAAGAATCATGAAATTCAACTTTGGGCAGATAAGGTGTTGCATTCACTGAAAAAGCTACAGAACATCGATAACTGCAAATTTATAATTCTCGCAGGAGAGAGATATCGTCGTCACTTAACCCCAGAGTTAAAGCACTATAACGTTCCGTTAAAAGGCTTGACGATTGGAAAGCAACTGCAAAAACTCAAAGTCCTGATTAATGATGGCCAGAGTGTTGCCTAACGCCTACAATAAGGTGTGCCAACGCTGAACTAACAAAGCACACCGAACTCCATACCAAAAATGCCGAGTGTAATGCATCACCTTGATTGTTTTGTTATGTTTCTGACTTCCTGCTGTGAACTAGCAACATTAGGGACGTCGCCAAGAGTGTTGCCATTACATCATTTAAATCGAATATTCTAGCTGTCCAATATTGCTCTGTCTCATAAGTCAGTGCACCCACCGTAATGAACAGTGTATATATTTTGAACTTTAAAGGTTCGATATCTCTTTTAACCAGTGGTATGAACGATATCAAGCCAAATAGATACAAAAAGCTTGGAGATGAACCCAATAAAACGTCGATTAATTCGTTAACACCATAGTAATTGGTTCTAATAGCTTTAACGATTATTGCTAAAACCAAACACATAATGAAACTAATTAGATAAAAATTAGTACTTCGTAATTTCACAGGATCTCCATAGAAAAGGGCTAACGCCCAATTAAGGTGTGAAGCACGCTACCACAGTACTTAATTTGACTACCGTAAACACTAAACTCAACCCAAACCAAAAATGCCAAGCGTGCTGAATCACTCTTAAATTGTTTGTTAGGCAATTATTCCAACAAGTACGTCAGTAGAAATCTTTCGATGTCAGATATCATTACTCTTACATCTTCACGAGCAAACTCATCGTGCTTGCCATGTGCAGCGCTATTTCTAATACCTGCAATAGCTGTAATTCGTTTTTGTTGTAGTGAGTTATAAACGCCAGCTTTGGTTAAATCAGCATTCATTTTGTCCATCTTCCCATGAGGGATATTATTTCTATCGCAAAGTTCTCTTAAGCTAGTTTCTAAAACGATGCCAGCGATAACAGCACTTGCGGTTGGATAGTTTGATGTAAGTAGTTCAGTAGCTTGTTCTAATTCACTATCAAACACTTCCGCTTGAACCAAGGTTCTCACCGATATCAGGTAGCCACCTTCAAAGTCATCACGAGCAGCATTAAAAATTGCTTTTAGCCGTTTGAATACCGAAAGGTTTGACTCAAATGAAGTTGGATTTTCACCGGCAACAAACTCCGAGTAATGCTCTGAATCTTTACCACAGCTGTTAGCGATCAAGCTTTTCGCTTTGATGCGCCACTCATCTAGTGTGTTCTGATCAACATACTCAACACCTTGTGAGTAAGTTCCCGTGCCCATCCTTTTAGTAGATAACACTACTTCAGACTGTTGCTCTAATTCTTCAAACCTTTTCAGGTGCTTTTTGTTCATATTGTCTCCAATTGCCTAACGCTTGGCATAAGGTGCGCCAACACTGAACTTACTAAACCAAATACACTTCAAACCAAAAACGGCGAGTGTCAGGCGTCACATTAATGCCCTTGTTACCCGGCCGTTTGACTTGGCCAAAGCAGCTTGCCTGCCATGATGAAGTGAAACTAAAAACGGCGCTGATTAAGCGCGACAAACACGCAACTCAAGGCAGACAAATTCAAAACTATAACCACAAAAATCACTGCGCATTTACGCACAAAATAGCGGCTACGATGAAGTTAGCACTATGGTTTACCTAGAAAAGATGAACCCGAAACGCTCGCCAATATTGATAAAAAGGCAGCCCAAACTAAAGCCGCGAACATCGCCCACAATTTTACTGCTTACGACAACCACCAAAATGTAACCACTTCCCTGCCAACGCACCGACCACAATATTGAAAGCGGCATTCCTCGATGATGGCGCGACAATAGATGAGAAGTTTAAGAACTGGGAGTACGCAGAGCATCAACCGCCACGGCCGAACCATGGTTAAAACCAAATACAGAAGTTGGTGCGGTTACCAGCGAATATTCACGCAAGTCGTTGAGATGTTAAAAACAAGAAGCCGCTATAAACGACGAACGATTCTTACTGCATACAGATTTCACTGGAATTAACCAACTCACAGCGACTGCAGAGTTAAGTACACAAAAAGAACTCAACCTAGTCTAGTAACGCTCGCCATAATACGCCACAACGTATTACGATAATGTTGATAGACCACCGAAAACACCACAGCCAATTCGGACTTAGAATGCCGAGCGTTGGTGGTCGTTTTGATGGCTTTGTTATGGCTATTCTGTGATAGAACCTTCAAGGAGAAGAAACTGACAATGTCATATTTCATGAAAATCGGTGATCAATCCATTATGCAAAAAATCTTAAGCAATAATCATTTACAACATTAATTGCAAGTTATAAAAAACAACATCCATTCAATAAAGGAAAAGTTATGTACTTGCAAAAATTCGATGTTCATGAACTAAAATTCAATGAAGAAGAAACAAAAGAAATACTTTTATTTATTTTTTTCTGGTACTGAAAAATCGCTCATTGACAACATTGTAATTGACAATAGAGTCAGAGGTTTTGCACAAGCTTTACTTATAGAAGCTGTTGATGCTTCATTTAAAATAGGCTTTATTCAGAGCCTTTGGGAAAGCACCGTAAATCCAACCCTTCCAATCAAAAAGGTTATACAAAAAGTTGCCAAAGGATTTGCGACTCATTATTTTAAACATGCAACAAAAAGTGACTTGAGACAAATAAAGATATATGAGTTTGTAATCAATGCATTACGAATAAAGCACAAAACACGATTACATCAATTCATTAATGGTATTGCAATGAATTCAAGCACACCATTAATAAGACCTAATTACATATTGCCGAACAATAAAAAACTTAAGGTTATAGCTTAATATGTTTAAAAAGTTATCGCTATTCATTATAGTCTTCTCACTTATCATTTCGGCTTTAATCTCGTCAATAAGTGACGAACGAATAGTTCTTTGCTCTCTTGGAAGCAATATTATTTTTCTCAATGAAAATTCATGTACTCTTTATATTGAGCACATTGGTGTTAGTGATGATTATATAAATGAAATCAATGATAAGCATGGGATCACAACTATATTAAATGCGAATACTCACAATAAGTTTAGAGTTGCAAAATCGCTAATTAACCAAGGGGTTAATATTAACAGCATCAATAAGCATGACGACCAACACCTACCGCCGTTACATAGCGCAGCTCTAATGGATGATATAGAAGCATTTACTTTTTTAATCAAAAATGGAGCAAATATTGAAGCAAAACACCCCACATCAAATGAAAATTTAGAAGAATTCATACACCGATTAATCAAACAAAACCCAACAACACATCGCATAAACATGTTGAAGATGCTAGATGAAAATGCTTAATAATAAGGCTGATTTCGATCGGCCTATTTTAGCCATAACGCTCGCCATAATACGCCACAACGTATTACGAACATGTTGATAGACCACCGAAAACACCACAGCCAATTCAGACCTAGAATGCCGAGCGTTGGTGGTCGTATTAATGGCTTTGTTACCCGGCCGTTCGACTTGGGTGAAGCAGCTTGCCTGCCATGATGGAAGGCAGTTAAAAACAGCACTGATTCAGCGCGACAAACACCTAACTCAAGGCAGACAAATTCAAAACTATACCCACGATAATTACTGCGCGTTTACCCACAAA
>NZ_JAKJSO010000055.1:0-957 GCF_050337045.1 Photobacterium kagoshimensis
GTTCGCCTCGTTACGCTATGTATTCACGTAACGATACGTGCTTATGCACGTGGGTTTCCCCATTCGGAAATCCCAGTCTCAAGTGATTTTTACTATCTAAACTGGGCTTATCGCAAGTTAATACGTCCTTCATCGCCTCTGACTGCCAAGGCATCCACCGTGTACGCTTAGTCACTTAACCATACAACCCCAAGAGGTCTGTATGTTCAAACAACCAAGGTTGTGTATCTGATAARGAYACAAATTGGTTTTTCGCCGGACTCTACACAAGACACTTGAATGTGTGTTGTTTTGAGAACTCGTTTYTATCATTAAGATARAAACTATTGTAATTGAATCTRTTGATTCAATTTACTAGTCAGCTTTCCAGATTGTTAAAGAACATGTGTTTTATCATCAGAGATGAATAATCCACTTTCTAATCACACTCTTTCGAATGTCTTTAGAAAGTGGTGGAGCTATGCGGGATCGAACCGCAGACCTCCTGCGTGCAAGGCAGGCGCTCTCCCAGCTGAGCTATAACCCCAACGTTTAAAAGACTGTACCATCACTTTTTCTGGGAGAAAAAGTGGTGGGTCTGAGTGGACTTGAACCACCGACCTCACCCTTATCAGGGGTGCGCTCTAACCACCTGAGCTACAGACCCAAGTCTTTTTGCGTTCTTTTACATTTTAACCAAGCAATCTGTGTGGACACTGCATCAAACAAGCAGTCTATCGTTTAAGGAGGTGATCCAGCCCCAGGTTCCCCTAGGGCTACCTTGTTACGACTTCACCCCAGTCATGAACCACACCGTGGTAAACGCCCTCCCGAAGGTTAAGCTATCTACTTCTGGTGCAGCCCACTCCCATGGTGTGACGGGCGGTGTGTACAAGGCCCGGGAACGTATTCACCGTGGCATTCTGATCCACGATTACTAGCGATTCCGACTTCATGGAGTCGAGTTGCAGACTCCAA
>NZ_JAKJSO010000056.1:0-869 GCF_050337045.1 Photobacterium kagoshimensis
TTACCGCTCGACTTGCATGTGTTAGGCCTGCCGCCAGCGTTCAATCTGAGCCATGATCAAACTCTTCAATTTAAAGTTTTTGATGGCTCAATGAATACTGATTGAATATCGATAACTAGAAGCTAGTCATGATATTCGAATTGACTGTGCCAAATAATAAGTAAACTTGTTATTTGTATTGGTCACTCAGTTCATTGATGCCAAATTCATTCTTACTTAAAAAGTAACAATGAATAGTTTTGACTATTCATTTCACGAGTGCCCACACAGATTGCATGGTCAAATTGTTAAAGAGCTTTGCTTTCAGTGCCTTAACACTTAAGCAGGAGGCGTATAATACGCTTTCCACTTTGAAAGTCAACATAAAATTCTATGTAATTCACACAAAACATTATGTTGACTCGTCTCATTGAGACAAGTCGAAATTAAAGCCTGGCGATGACCTACTCTCACATGGGGAGACCCCACACTACCATCGGCGCTATTACGTTTCACTACTGAGTTCGGCATGGGATCAGGTGGGTCCATAATGCTATGGTCGCCAAGCAAATTCGGGTTATTTACCGCCATTAGGCGATAAATACAATCTGGGAAAATCTAACTAGTTACAATATYGTTCTTAACACGCATTCAAGCGTTTATGGAGTCCGTAAAACCCCTTGGGTGTTGTATGGTTAAGCCTCACGGGCAATTAGTACAGGTTAGCTCAATGCCTCGCAGCACTTACACACCCTGCCTATCAACGTCGTAGTCTTCGACAACCCTTTAGAGACCTTAAAGGTCTAGAGATGACTCATCTTGAGGCTCGCTTCGCGCTTAGATGCTTTCAGCGCTTATCGATTCCGAACGTAGCTACCGGGCAATGCGAT
>NZ_JAKJSO010000057.1:0-771 GCF_050337045.1 Photobacterium kagoshimensis
GCCAATATTAATTAAAAGGCAGCCCAACTAAAGCCGCGAACAACACCCACAATTTTACTGCTTACGGCAACCACCAAAATGTAACCACCTCCCTACCAACGCACCGACCACAATATTGAAAGCGGCTATCCTCGAAAATGGTGAGGCAATAGCCGAGAAATTTAAGAACTGGTGAACACACGGAGCATCAACCGCCACGGCCGAACCATGGTTAAAACCCAATACAGAAGTTGGCGCGGTTACCAGCGAATATTCACGCAAGTCGTTGAGACGTTTAAAAATAAGAAGCCGCTATGAACGAAGAACGGTTCTAACTGCATACGAATTTGTCTGGAATTGACCAACGCACAGCGACTGCGGAGTTAAGTACACAAAAAGAACTCAACCAAGTCGGGTAACGCTGGCATAAGGTGCGCTAACGCTGAACTTACAAAACCAAATACACTTCAAACCAAAACCGCCGAGTGTAACGCGTCACCTTAATGCCTTTGTTACGTAAGCGTCTAATTAAGCAGTGAGGCCTTATTCGGTCTCATTGATGTCAAAGTTCCATGGCATAAGATCGGTAAGATCATCTTGAGGTGAACGCGTTGGCAGCACTTTGAACAAGTGCGCGAAGTAGTAATATGGGTTGATGTTATTCGCTCGACACGTCATTACTAAGCTATATAAGTTAGCACTCGCAGTGGCACCTTCAACAGACGTGGAGAACATCCAGTTTTTACGACCCGTAGTAAACGGGCGGATATCTCGCTCAGTCACATTATTATC